>JALVTR010000185.1 GCA_027035885.1 Desulfurellales bacterium | reverse complement strand
ATGTAGTTGAAAACTCACCTTTTACAATAGGCTGCACAATAGCAAATAAAACAGTTCCTACACCAACATTTATAATTGCCTTGCCAACTTCCTTAAATCCATCTTTGAAGTCCATAGGGGGTTATTTTAATTCTCCTGACTTTAGTTTTTTCATAAATCTTTCAAGTTCTTCTTCTGTAAACATAGTTTTTCTTCCTAACTTAACAGGCTTTAACCAACCTTTTTCAATATATCTGTATAAAGTAGCTCTGGAGATTTTTAACATTTCCATAACTTCTTTTGTTGTAAATAGTTTTTCCATTAGCCAACCTCCTGATTATAAAATTACTCAATATTTATCAAAAAGTCAATTAATGTATCTCTATGTATTGACATTTGAAATTAAAAGATATATATTGATAAAAAATGAGACATTAAAAGACATTAAAATTAATCAGGAGGTAAGGATAATGGCAAACGCAAGAAAACATTTAGACTTAGTAAAAGAAGCTATAATAAGTGTAGAGAATGCTTCTATCCCATCATGTTTAGATAAGAATGGAGATGTTTGGGTAGCAGTTAAACCAATAGTCAATGCCATAGGATTAAATTGGGCAACTCAAACAAAAAAATTTAAACATCTTAAACAAAAAGGTGTTGTCTTTAAGACAATACCTCTTAAAACAAAGAACGGTGATACTCAGAAAATGCTTACTATTAATCTATATGATTTACCTGTTTATCTGTATTCAATAAATGTATCCCGTGTTCGTCCAGAGCTTAGAGAAAAAATTAAAAAATTTCAAGTGGAAACTACCCAAGCTATAAGAGAGTATTGGAAAAATAGAATAAAAAAAGAAAAAGAAGAGATAGAAAAAGCCAAAGCCCAGTACGACAAATTAGTTGCAGAACTCAAACAAATACCAACTTATGAGGAGTACCAGCAAGCAAAAGAGCTTGCCGGTAAACTCCAAATAGCAATAGAGATGATAGAGGACTTGCTCACGCAAGCCCGGCCGTACCTACAACATATATATACATGGATTGAATGGAAAAATCAAGGTTTTCCTACAGGAAAACTAAAAGCACCAAAAATATTTGAGAGGTGAAACAATGGAAAGTAAAACCAACTTTATAAAACAACAACTTGCAGAAAAAGGAATATACGACTACACAGAAGAAGATATAAAATTCCTCAAGATAGAAATGATAGACGCAATGCATTACGGCAAGAAAGATAAATATCAAGCTTTTGAGGACGCTTTTTATATTTGGAAGAGGAGGAAAGAAAATGAGAGAGGTTAAGTTTAGAGGATTTTGTAAGGCGATTGGAGACGAAGATAGTGATGTGATGATTTACTCAGGAGATTTTATTGAAACATCAGAGGGGTTGATTTGCTGGTCATTTGATAAAAATGGAGTACCATGCCTTGAAGTCCCAATTTTAGTTGATGATGATTACGGGGGAATGGGGCACGAGCAATATATTTCCACAACTGAAGTATCTATAGATAATGGTTTATATCTTATGTTATACACTGGTCTAAAAGACAAAAACGGCAAGGAAATATATGAGGGAGATATAGTCAAACTTAAAGACTTTTACTATGAAGATGTCATTGGTATTGTCAAATTCGGAGATGGAGAATTTTATGTTGAATGTATTCCCCAAAACAACCCATATTCAAGTTGTATTATCGGCATGGCTTCTATTGATGAGCAAGACATTGAAGTCATCGGCAACATTTATGAACACAAACATTTATTAGAGGTAAGTAAAAATGAGCAAGAGATGGCTAACAACCAAAGAAGCTGTTGAATATACCGGGCTTTGTTTTCATACTCTTAAAAAATACTGGCTTAATGGGGATATATCGGCAAAAAAACTGCAAGGAAAATGGGTCTGGGATAAAGAGTCTATAGATGCTTTCTTTGGGGATGAAGATATGAAAGTAAAAATGATGTTGCAAAAGGTAGGGGTTAGATGATAGATTTAAAAATTATGAGAATGTATAAAAGAGAAAACGGGATTTATTATATAGAGTTTAAGCGGGGAAAGAAAATGAGCCTCAAAACAAAAGACAAGGCAGAGGCTACCCGCTTATTTAATAAACTCAAAAAGCAGTATTTAGAAGGCAAATTACTGCACTTAATTAAAGATGGTAAAAACATTCTATTTTCTACATACTTAAAAGAATTTCTTGAATGGTCTGAAAGCTATCACAGATGGCAAACTTACTATCTGAATAGACACGTATCAAACAAATTTCTTCAAACTGTTGGAGATAAATTCCTTGCAATGTATAAGAAAAAAGATTTAGATGTATATGTCCAAAGATTAAAGCAAGAAAACTTTAAACCAAGCAGTATAAATATTCACATAAGGCATATAAAAGCAATATTTAACAAAGCTGTTGAGTGGGAATATTTGCAAGTAAATCCTTTTTCTAAATACAAAGGAGTAAAGCAACAAGAAAAACCACCAAGATTTTTGACAAAAGAAGAAATTAGAAAAATAGAAAAAGTCATAGATGATGAAAATCTGTTATTCCTTTTTAGGTTTTTAATATATACTGGAGCAAGAAGAGGAGAAGCACTTGGATTAACATATAAAGATGTAGACTTGAAAAATAACCTAATAACATTTAAAGAAACTAAAACATACAAATCCCGTTCAGTCCCTATACACCCAGTTCTAAGAGAAGAATTTGAAAAAAGAAAAACAAGTATAGGCAGAGTATTTCCTTACAGAGGAGATTATATTACACACAAATTAAAAAAATATTTTATAAAAGCTGGAATTAAAGATGTTAGAGTTCACGATTTAAGGCATACTTTTGCATCACAATTAGCTATGAATGGTGTGGATTTGAGAACTATTCAAAAACTGCTTGGACATACAAGCTATAAAACAACAGAAATCTATGCTCATTTAGCACAAGAACATTTACAAAATGCAGTCTCTAAACTTGTGTTTTAACACCCAAAATTCACCCATTTACCTTAAAAATATTGATATTTCTATTCTTTAATTTTCCTACGGATCACAAGGTTGGGGGTTCGAGTCCCTCCGGGCGCATTAAATGACCTTACTTATTATCTTCTTCAACTGCATTAATAAATTTTTCTGATATGTCTGGAATTGCAGCTCTTATTCTAATCCATGGAGGGAGCATATGTATACCAACTGGATTTTCAACAAATTCATCTTTTGCTATTTTTAGTGCATTTACAAAGTTCTCCACTGCTGAAATTTCCCTGTGTCTGTCATACTCAAGACCGTTTATTAAAGACAGTGCATTGTATTTTTCTATAGCTTTTTGGGCTTCAAGT
>JALVTR010000184.1 GCA_027035885.1 Desulfurellales bacterium | reverse complement strand
ATTTGTACAAGGGTAAGTTTATATTTATAGCAACAGGCTCTGAACCTTCAATACCGAACATCAAAGGTTTAAGTGAAATCGATTATTTGACGAATAAGAATCTGTTTAAAGTTGAAAATATACCAGAGAGTCTGGTTATTATTGGTGGAGGCGCGATAGCTTGTGAGATGGGGCAAGCTTTTCGAAGATTGGGCGCGAAAGTTTCCTTAATAAATATGGATGACCATATCATACCTTCCATTGACAAAGATGTGGTTTCTGTTTTAGAGGAAAAACTAAGGAACGAAGGTATAGATATCTTTAACGGCACGACAGTGAATGAATTTCAAAAAACGTTGAATAAAATAGAAGTAATTTTTTCAGGCAAGAAATTAGTTTGTGATAAAGTTTTAGTAGCAGCAGGAAGAAAGCCAGCAATAGATAAGCTGGGATTAGATAAGATTGGCATTAAGTATACAAAATACGGCATTGATGTTGATGAATTTAATAGAACTAATATAAAGCACATATATGCCATTGGCGATTGTAATGGCAAGAATTTGTTTTCCCATGCAGCTATGCATCAGGGTATGTTGTCGGTCATGCATATGATAAAATCAACTTCCCCATGTTCTTTGAAAAGAAGCGGGTACGTTGTTCCGTTCTCCATCTTTACAGATCCTGAGGTTGCCCATGTTGGAATGACTGAAAAAGAAGCAAGAGAAAAGGGTATAGAATTCTCAACAATAAAGGAGTACTACAGAGACTACGGTAGAGTTTTGATAGATGGTAAAGATGATGGATTTATAAAAATTATTGCAACACCTAAAGGGTCAATTTTAGGGGTTAGCATTGTGGGGGATGCGGCAAGTGAATTAATTACAGAATGGGCAATGGCTCTGCAGTTTAATATAACTTTGGATGAAGTTGCTATGATGCAGCATCCATTTCCTGCGGTTTCCCTATTGAACATGAGGGCTGCGCAAAAGTTTATAATGGGAGAATTTTTAAAACAAACGCAAAAAAGAGGGATTGGAAGGCCAGAGATAGCTTGAAGTTGGAGGTGCTTTTATGAGTTCCAAAGTATTGATAATTCTTTCAAGTAGAGATCACGATAAGTTGAAGTCAGGTATTATGTATGGGAAAAACGCAATGAAATATAATTGGCTCGATGATGTTAGGTTTTTTGTATTTGCAGGAGCGGAGGAAGAAATTTTAGAAGATGATGAGTTATTAAATGAAATAAAATCTATAGGGGCCATAGCCTGCAAATTTATAGCTAAAGAAAAGGATATTTATGATAAATTTAAACAACTGGATATCACTACCCAATACATTGGAGAACAAATATCGAGCTTAATAAAAGACGGGTATATATCTATGGTATTTTGATTACTTAAAAGATAACATAGGTAGGGAAACCGCAGGAATTTGGGTTTTTATACGCGTTAAAGTCTTTTATCATTTTAAATTATGAGTAATCGTTTTACTGTGAAATTCCCTTTATGGTCAATATTCCCCTATTAAACTTGTATACTATAGAAACAATATTGCATGACAATTTCGATTTCGGCAGCGTAAAATTAATTGTGTCATACTTTGAAGGGAGAGAGGTTATGTGTTATAACCCATCTTTGAATAACTAACCCTTCAAAGCCAGAGTAGATGTGCTATGGCTTTGAAATATTTTAGAGAGCTAAGAGATTTCTTTAGGATAATAGGCTCTCTACATTCTGAATAAAGCATGAGGAAAGTTCCCTTATCTCTTTTTCAAAGACAAGGATGAGAAATACAGAACAAAAAGAGTAAAATACTCACATACCTAAAATGGGTTTTTCGTTATAATAAATAAGTTGAGAGAGCAGTGCAAAGAAGAAGTGAACTAAAAGTTTGTATTGACGTTTACGATTACAATCTACCAAACATAGGATATTTTAAGAATTTTCTGTAGTTAAATAAGTGATAAAATAACTCTTGAAAGTTTTTGGAAAAGATGTATTAATGCATTATGAAAAAATGTAAAAAAATGAATGGAGGTGATAGATATGCCATGGGGTGACAGAACAGGTCCTTTTGGAGCAGGGCCAAGAACAGGAAGGGGTTTAGGTTATTGCTCTGGTAATACTGTACCCGGTTATATGGTAGGAGGAGCTGGTTTTGGCTTAGGAAGAGGCCGTGGTAGAGGATTCGGCAGAGGTTTAGGAAGAGGTGGAGGTAGAGGATTTTGGGGATGGTACGATCCCTATTACACAGTCCCAACTCCAACCAAGGCTGACGAGAAGAAATTTTTGGAAGATCAAATAGAGGGTCTGACAAGGGCAGTAGAAAACCTTAAAGATAGACTTGAGGAATTGAATAAGGAAGAAGATTAAAACCCCGCTTTTTCGGCGGGGCATTCCTTTGGAGGTATGAGTATGAAGATTCTTCTAACTGCGTTGGGTGATAACTTGAGTGCTTTAATAGATGAGAGATTTGGAAGAGCCGAGTATTTTGCTATTTACGATACTGATATTAATAAGTTGGAAGTTGTAAAGAATCCGTTTTTGAATGATCAGGGCGGTGTAGGTGTTTCTACGGCAAAATTTACGGTAGAGAAGGGCATTGATGCTGTTATTTCTGGAAGTTATGGACCAAATGCATTGGAAGTCTTGAGGGCTTCATCAATAAAGTTGTACAAAACAGAAAATGGGACTATCCAAGAAAATATAGATAAGTTATTAAACGGAACACTTGATGAATTTTAGGAGAACAATCACATGAAAATCGCCGTAACGAGCGGTAAAGGTGGGACAGGCAAGACCACGATTGCAACGATGCTTGCCTATGCGTGTGACAATCCTCAATACATAGATTGCGATGCAGAAGAGCCCAATGGGCATCTTTTTTTAAAACCTAAAATTGAAAGAGTTGAACCTTTTAATGTATTAATTCCAAAAATCAACGAGGATATTTGTATCTTTTGCGGAAAATGCGCAGACGCTTGTGTATACAAGGCTTTAGTTGTGATGGGTGAGCCTCTTAAAAAGACAATGTTCTTTGATGAACTGTGTCATTCCTGTGGAGCGTGTGTCTATGTATGTCCAGTGGGCGGGGCGTTGGTTGAAGTTCCCGATGAGATTGGGAAAATAAAGATAGGTAAGACTCAACATATTGATTTTGTAATGGGCGAACTCAATATTGGTGAGGCGAGCGCAACACAACTTATAGCAAGCCTTAAAAAGAACTACATGAATGAATCCAAAACGGTTATCTTAGATTCGCCACCTGGAACGAGTTGCACAGTTGTTGAAACGATAGAAGGTGCTGACTATGTATTGCTTGTCACTGAGCCCACGCCTTTTGGTTTGAGCGATTTGAAACTGTCTGTAGAACTTGTTAGGAATATGGATTTAAAATTTGGAATTGTCGTAAATAAATATGAAGAGGGTAATACGCTCATAGATGAATATGCGAAAGAGGAAGAGATAGAGATTATCTTTAGATTGCCGTTTTCCAAAGAATTTGCCCAGAGTTATTCGAAGGGTGAGTTGCCGTTTGAGAAATTTATGAGTAATTTTAGAGATTTACTCAAAAGAATAGAGGAACGGGTATGAGTAAAGAACTTGTTGTAATTAGTGGTAAAGGCGGTGCAGGTAAAACGACTTTGACAGCTTCTTTGGCGTGTGTTTTTAAGGATAAAGTGATCGTCGATGCCGATGCTGATGCTGCGAATATGTATCTTTTGCTTAAGCCCGAAGTTAAATATAAGGAGCTATTCAAAGGTAATCCTAAGGCTTATATAGATGTTGATAAGTGTATAAAGTGTGATGAGTGTAGAAAGCTTTGCCGCTTTGACGCCATACATATAAATAAAAATGGTGATTACTATGTTGATGAGCTGAAGTGTGATTCATGTGAGTTGTGCAAGATTGCATGCCCAATTGATGCCATTGAGATGAAAGATGTTTATAGTGGCGAGTGGTATGAGTCTGAAACACCGTATGGCATTATGGTTCACGCCAAGCTTTATCCAGGTGCAGAGAATTCTGGTAATCTGGTTACGATGGTTAAGCATAGAGCAAAGTTAATAGCAGAAGAGAAGGGTATAGAATACATACTTGTTGATGGCTCACCTGGCATTGGGTGTCCTGTTATATCCACAATTTCTGGTGCTAATTTTGTTGTTGCTGTAGCCGAGCCAACTCCTGCCGGTATTCACGATTTAGAGAGGGTTAAAGAGCTGTGTGATTCTTTTAAAGTAGAATCTGGAGTTGTGATAAACAAATTTGACTTGAATTTGGAAAAGACCAGAGAGATTGAGGACTTTGCTTTAAAGTACAATATGCCCGTATTGGGTTGTATTCCTTTTGATACATGTGTGCATAGGGCGATTACGAGTTTGGAAATGCCTTATGATAGGTGTGAATCAGTAAAGAAAAGCGTTGATGATATATTTAAGAGCGTAATGGAAAAGCTATGAGTTTAAAAGAACAGGTAATTGAGAAATTGAAAACCGTTTATGACCCTGAATTACGAGAGGATGTTGTTAAATTAAAACTTGTTTACGATATTGATGTAGATGGAGAAAATGGAGTTGTGAACATTAAATTTAGGCCAACTGTTGAAAATTGCCCTGTTGGTTTACAACTTGCAATAGCTATAAAGAAAGCTATTCTTTCGGTCGATGGTGTTAATAGAGCGAATGTCAAGGTTGAAAACTTCATTTGGGCAAAGGAAGCCGAAGAATTCCTAAAGGCATTAGATGATTAGCTCTATTTATTTTTTAAGGTTGTAACTTTCAAACTCTCTATTTGCATCTCAAGTAGGTAAATCATTTCCTCTGCGTTTTTTATTCCCGCCGAGCTTAAGAAGGTAACGTAAAATTCCGGTTTATACCCATTTATATCAATTTCTTTGAGTTTTTCTATGAGTTTGCTTTTAAAATCTACAGGGTTTTCTCCATTGTAAATAAATGTAAAGAAGTTAGCCCCAATTCTTGAGTGAAATTCGGTTTTTTCTAAAGATTTGATGATTTGTGTAATTTTCATTATTAGCTCATTGCCCTTTTGGTAGCCTAAAAGATAATTTATCTTTTTTAAGTATTTTATATCTACCATGAATAAGTAAAAGTTGTTGTTTAAGCTTAGCCTTTCTTCAAGGTGTCTTATGAGAGATTTGGTTCTATAAAGACCTGTGAGTATATCTTTTTCGAAGAGGTCAACTCTACTTCGTTCGACTATATCTAAAATTTCTGTTGTTTCTTGCTGATTTTTCTCTCTTAGAAGTATGTGCTGTAAATACTTTTCTACATTACTCAATATTTCTTGATCTAAAGACTCAGATTTCATAATTTCTATAGCTTTATCTATACTAAATGCGTTTCTGTATGGCCTTGCCGTTGTCAGAGCATCAAATACATCTGATATGGCCAAAATTTTGCCCTCAAATGTTATTTCATCGCATTTAAGGCCATCTGGATAACCACTGCCATCGCATCTCTCATGATGTTGCCTTACAAATAGAGATATATCTTTAAAGAAGCCTATATCTTTTATTAGCTCATATGAGAATATGGGATGCAATTTCATAACTTCGTATTCGTAATTGCTCAATTTTCCCGGTTTCAAAAGTATGCTATCTGGTATAGCAACTTTACCTAAATCGTGCAAAAGTCCCCCAATGTACAGATTATATTGTTTTTGTCTATCCATTCTCAAAAACTCAGCTATTTTTTGTGCGTAAAGTGCCACTCTTTCAGAATGGCCCATTGTATAAACATCCCTTGCTTCTAAAACTTTTACAAAAGCCTTCATAAATTCAATTCTGTTTGTCTCTATCTGTTTCTTTTTGTCTATAAGGTCTTTTGAAAGGTCATTGAGTGAATTTCCTATTAATTTAAAACGTTCTGAGTTGATTTTAGATATATCGATAGGTTTTTCTAATTCTCCTAATTTTAAAACTCCATTTAATATAGTGTTTGTGTCTTTTGAAAGTAGACTGTTGAATTTATTATTGATGAAATGTACAGACATCAGGATTAAAAGGTAAACGAGAAATAATAAAGTATTGAAATATTTTAGCTTATCAAAAAGGGAATCTGAGAGAAATTTTGCTTCCTCCTTTAATCTATTTACGTAAAAACCGGTTCCTACCATCCAGTTTAATGGTTTATAAAGTTTTCTGAATGATATTTTTTCGTGCGGTATTTCACTTGTTGGTGATGGATACCAGTAAATCGAATATGTTTCACCATTTTTTCTTAAAGCCTTTAAATATTGCATCCTGTATAGATTACCTTTTGCGTCCTTTTTATATGAAGAGACTGGTTTTCCTATAGATATACCTTTTGATAGGTTATATATGTTGTACGCAAAGTTTTTTCCTCCATTTAAGTTTAAAATTTTTACAATAAAAAAATAGCTGTCGGGTGTTTTATATTTAAAGATTAAATTGTTTAACTTGGGTTCAACATTTTTGGCTATTTTGAATTCTATGTTGTTGAAATTTGAATATACTCCCAATATTGTTTTGTTGTTTATTTTTGAGGTTAGAAGTAGGAAAAACAACGGAACTACATTTTTTTCCTTTTGCTTGCTTTCACAAAGTAAGGTGTTTTTTAAACCAAAATATGTGTATATTCTGCACTTTTTTAAATCTATTGTTTTTGGATAATTAAATTTAGAAATTGATATGAAAAATTTATATTTACTGGATAAGTTTAGCTGTTTTATAAAATTTATAAGTATGGTTTTGTTATCGGAAGAGGTTTCTATAGAGTTCTTTTCTAAAGTAAGTTCTCTTTTTAATTCTTTATATGTGTTTTTTATTAGGTTTCTTGCGGATAAGTTAATATATGATATAGCAGCATAAGTTTCTAATTTTATCCCCTTCTTGTGTCTTACAAGCTCTTTTTCATAGATAAATTTATAGATTTCCTGTTTTTGAGTTGTTTCAAATAAATAAAAAATAGCAGATATGACTATAAAAACAAAAATTATAGATAAATATAGTAGGATAAAAAAACGTTTTTCTTTCATTAGCTAATAATACAAAGAAAGTAATTTCTTTGTCAAAAAAGATTATTTATATTTGAGAGGTTAAGTCTTGTTTTTCAGGTTGTTGTAAATATCCTCACAAGTCAGCATGCTTTTTAAGCTCTTTATGGCGATAGTTTCATTTAAGAATTTAGCATCACCTGTTACATCTTTTATTACAAAGGGTTTAATTAAGGCATTGAGTTTAAAATCGTGGGCATCTTCTTCCGTTTCAAATTCTACCTCAAGTATCACAAGTCCATTGAGATTTTCCTTGTATTCATCAATTTCGTATTCGTATTTGTCAACTTTTGCCCTGTAACGAATCTTTTTCAAGGTGCCAGCAGGTCTTTCCTTTGAAAGTATGTTTTTAAAAACGGATTGTTCTATTTCACTTTCATGTTCCTCTCTTACAAGTCCATCACCTTTCTTTAAAGTTAAAAGGTATTTGTCATTAATCTTTTTTATTCTTCCGATTTTTCCGTCTCTTTCTATGTAAAATTGTTCTATATCCAAAACTTCATACTCTATCGAGTTTATTTTCAAAAAACATTCCACTTTGATGGGCTGCATTAAAAATTTCTTTTCTATCTCGATATTTGGCATAGATCCCCCTTTAAATAAAAGTTGAAACGTTTGCTTTATCTTTTTTTCTAAAATCTCCTCTGTATTCATCATCAAGTAAGTTGTAGATTTTTTCCATGATAATATCAGTTGTCTTCTCAAAAATTTCTTGTAGTTTCTTGGATTGCGGTGTGAAAGGGACAAACTTTTCTTTTATATTGAATTCCTCTGCTATTTTTTTGAATTCTATTGGTTTACCAACTCTGTATACAATAGCTCTGTTGCTTTTAGGAAATGGTAAGTTACCAGTATAGGCCTTATCTGAACCGTTGCACCCTACAGGTACCACAGGGACATCCAATGCCAAGGATACTTGAGCTAAACCAGGTTTACCCCTTGTTAATCTCTTAGATCTTCTTCCCTCTGGAAACACCAATAAATTTAGTTTTTTGTTAAATATAGCATCCCTATTTAGTTCCAGTACTCTTTTCATCATATCTATGTGTACTTTTCCGATATATTCTCTGTAATTCTTATATTTTTTTGGATCATATCCGCCGTGAGGCTTTTTCACAAATTCATACAACTTCTCATCCAATCTTTTTAAATCTTCTTCGTTTTTTTCACCTTTTACATAATCCAATAAGTATTTCAAGGCTTCATCATTCAGAGCCTTTTTACTTTTAAACATAGTCACAAAATCCTTCACAACGAGATAGCCCTTTGATGGAACGGGTATTGTACCGCTAAGTCTCATAAAAGAGGCTATAAATTTATTTTCAAAGTACTTTCCCTTAACCCAAACCGTTATGTAAGGATACTTTATTAATCCTTTCTGATAAAGTTGCCAAAGTTTAAACATAAAAGGCCAATAGTTGTATCTATCTGTGTGATTCATGGCAAAAATGACAGGGTGGTCTGGAATATTATTTAATCCCTCAATCTCTATTTTTAAATTTTTAAGTTTGTAGAGAGGTTTTAGAAAATATTTGCCGATTAAAATCTGAATATCTGGCTCCTTTTTTATGTATGCGTTCTCAATAAATTTATAAAGCTTCATATTTACACCAATTTAAACCTGTAGATTAAATCTGTTTTTGGTTCTACAAACCTCTTTTCTCTTAAGAAAACATTGTTTTCTTTGTCTATCAACAAAACGGTTGATGAAACAGTCCCATAGCCCTCAAAGTCTACAAATATGGGAGACAGTTTTACCTCTAAATCTTTGCCTACGCCTGTATCTGGCAATACTTCTATAGGAAATGTTTCTCTGTCTGATAGTATATCTAATAGTTCTTTTATATCTATGAATGTTTTTGATATGGCTTTAGAAAATAAGTTTTTTAACCTAACAACCTTGGGCCACTCTTCATCTAATAGGCCGTTACTCAATCCATGTATATCATTCTCGATTACTTCGATTTCTCTTGTAACACTTGATAGGTAGTATAAGATCCCTGACTTTTCTGTGACAATGAGATTAAAGGAATTGTAGATTTCTACTTCCAATTTAAGCTTTTCCAAGAATTCTAAGGCCCCAACGGTGGAGTTTAGGAATTCCTTGACTATTAGACCTCTGCTTCTTTTACTTTTGTCAAATGAATAAGGATCTCTAAAATTTGTTAGATATGCTATGCGACCTTTTCGTGTAATGCCAAACCAACTTCCTCCCTCTTTTTCGTCCTTTCCTGCAAGTATATTATTATTTAGCCAATGGATGGGCTCAGACTCCCTACTTTTTTCTTCATCCCTGTTAAAAATCATTATTAGTTTGTATTTTGGGTGTTTATCTAAAGCGAAAACAATTAAGCACATGTTTAATTTTAACCATTTAAACATCGATAGTCAAATTTAGACTTTGACATGCTTGTTTGAGTGAGTAAAATTCCAAAAAATAAGGAGGAGGTCTGCTGTAATGAAGAAAATTTTTGTGTGTTTTGTCTTTATCTTTTTGATTTTTAGCATTCAATCGTGGGCAAAAGAAAAAATTATTGTATTCCATGCAGGAAGCTTATCCGTTCCCTTTGAGAAAATCAGTAAGTTATTCGAAAAGAAGTACCCTCAATATATGGTTGTTAGAGAGGCAAGTGGCTCAAGGATGGCGGCAAGAAAAATTGCCGATTTGCATTTACCTTGTGATGTTATGGCCTCCGCAGATTATACTGTGATTAACAATTTGCTTATAAAAACCGGAAACGCTAAATTTAATGCCCTCTTTGCCACAAACGAAATGGCAATTGTTTATACGGATAAATCCAGATATGCAAACGTTATAAATTCGAAAAATTGGCCGTATATTCTGTTAAAAAAAGGCGTTGTTGTTGGACACTCAAATCCCAACGATGATCCATGCGGGTATAGGGCTATGCTTGTTGCTAAGCTGGCTGGTAGGTATTATCACATAAAAGGTTTTTTTAAAAAATTGTTTGGATATCCAGATTATTACAAACCCGGTTTTGAGAAAAAAGACAAAGTGATTGTAAGACCAAAGGAGACAGATTTGCTAGCACTTTTGAGAATGCACTATGTGGATTATATATTTCTTTATAAATCTGTTGCTATCCAACATCACTTAAAATATATACAATTACCCCCACAGGTTTCACTGGGGTCTTTTAAATACAAGAAACTGTATTCCATTGTCTCATTTAAAGTTACAGGTAAAAAGCCTGGAACGTTTATTTTAAAAAGAGGTCAACCTATGATTTATGGAATAACAATACCTCAAAATGCTAACTCTCCAGTAGATAAAAAGGGGGCTTTAGAGTTTGTGAAATTTGTGCTTTCCAAAGAAGGGCAAAAGATTATGAAAGAGTGTGGTCAGGGAACTATAAACCCACCAAAGATTATTGGTGATGCATCAATACTTAGACCTGTAAGATGAGTTACTTTAAGGTAGAGAATTTATATGTTAGAAGGGGTAACTTTGAACTAAAAAATATGAATTTGGAGCTTGAGAGAGGTGATTTTCTTTCAATAATAGGGAAAACAGGTAGTGGAAAAACACTTTTTTTAGAAACTATTGCTGGTATATACAAGCATAAGGGAAAGATTTTTTTGGGAGGTATTGACATTAGTAATATTCCCATTGAAAAAAGGCAAATAGGACTTGTGTATCAAGATTTTATGTTATTTAATCATCTTACAGTAGAACAGAATCTACTGTTTTCAAAAAACAGAGATAAAGGTCTATATAAAAATATTGTTGATACGTTTGCACTTGAAAGGTTGTTAAATAGAAAACCCAAAGGACTGTCTGGCGGAGAGAAACAGAAAGTAGCAATTGCCCGTGCTTTAATAAGTAAACCCAACCTTTTGTTGTTAGATGAACCTCTTTCATCTATTGATTTTAGCTTTAGGTATATGTTCATCGAATTTTTAAAAGAAGTGCATAAAAAGTTTGATTTGACCACAATTTACGTTACCCATAACTTAAAAGAAGCTCTGAGCTTATCAAATAAATGCGGGGTTTTGATAGACGGTAAGCTTTTGCAGTTTGGACCTACAAAAGATGTTTTTAAAAAGCCGAAATCTAAAGCTGTTGCTGAATTTTTGGGTTTTAAAAATATATTACCCTGCGAGCTTATAGATTTAAAAGGTTGTTACTTTTCTGTCTCGCCTTACGAGATAAATTTGGACGGAAAAGGTGATTTTAATATTGCAGCAAAGATTCTTTCTGTTTTAACGAAGGAATCAAGCAATTTGTTAAAATTGAAGGTTAAAAGTAGCATCATCTACGCTTATTCCCAAAAAGTTCCTAAAGAGGATGTTTTAATTGGTTTTGATAAATCGAAGGTAGTGTTTTTTAATAAATGAAGCTAAGATTAATTTTTATTGTTCTCTCAATATTGATATTAATATTTTTAACATTGCCTGTCGTTAGAATTTTGACATCTCTAACGTTTAGTCAGTATATTCAGTCTCTAAAAGATGTTTCGGTGATTTCATCCATTCTTCTCTCTTTAAAGGTATCGTTGTATGCTACTATTTTGGTGATTTTTACAGGTGTACCATTGGCATATGTTCTGGCAAGAACAGATTTCCCTTTAAAAGGGGTTATAGAGGGCTTAATTGATATACCAGTGATGATACCGCATGTTGCGGCGGGCATTGCATTGTTGATGGTTTTTCAAGCAAACGGAGTCTTCGGGGAGTTTTTTAAAAGTATTGGAATTACATTTTTGGATACCCAGTATGGAATATTGATTGCTATGACGTTTGTTTCTGCGCCATTTCTTATAAATTCGGCTAAGGAAGGCTTCAAAAAGATTGATGGGAGACTGGAATTTGTGTCGAGAAGTTTAGGTGTTGGTCCATTGGAGACGTTTTTTAAGATTACATTACCACTTACGCGAAAGGATATAGTAAATGGTGCATTGATGATGTGGGGGCGTGGCATTGGTGAATTTGGAGCTGTTGTCATAATTGCCTATCACCCTATGACGGCACCGGTGATGATATACGATAGGTTTAACTCTTTTGGCTTGAACTACGCCTTGCCCGTTACTGCATTGATGATTCTAATATCTATTTTAATTTTCATTGTGATTAGAATAATCAACAACGTTCTGAAATGATTTATATAGACAAAAAGTTCGATTTGAAAGATGGTTTTTGCATATCAAGTAAAAAAGTTGAGTTTAAAAATTGCGAATTCGAAGGTGAACGAGGTTTTGAAATCATTGATTCTTCGGTTAAATTTTTTAATTGTACTTTTAGCAATTTTACCATTGATATTTTAGATTGTGAAAATTCAACCTGTTCGTTTGGCGAGTGTAGGTTTTTAAAAAATGGTTCTCATGGTTCTTATATCAGCTTATTAGCTTTTGAAAACTCTAATATTAGTGCGAAAAGTTGTGAATTTGTGGATAACTTTTCACCAGTTTTGGAAGTCAGAGAATCAAATGTGGATATTGAAAATTCCAGATTTTTAAACAATAATGGTTTTGCTGTATATTCCTCTAATTGTAACGTGAATTTAAAGTTATGCAGATTTAAAAACAATAGCTCTTTTGAATTAGAAACAAATCAAGTCACCTTTGAATCCACTATAGCGAAGGTTTTTAAAACTGAAATCTATGGCTGTAAAAGCGGTGTAGCTATTTTTATGAGAGGTGCTTCGGATGTTGAAATTAAAAATTGTGAGTTTAGAACAAACCAGGGTGGTATTTACGTTGAGGATGTTTCTAACCTAACAATCACACAATCAGAATTATTAGGGAATAAGGACAATGATAATGAGTTCCTGCAAGTTTTTTTAAACGAGTCCAAGGCTTTTTTGGAATCCACACGTATTATTGGTGGTAATTGTGGTTTGTACTGTCAAAAGGGAAGTAGTGCAATGCTGAAAAATTGCGTTGTATCAGGGAACAGTAAGGGCCTGTGCTTATTTGAGTTTTCGGACGCTGTGTTGGAAAATTGTGAGATTAAAGATAATGTTGAAGAACCTCAAATATATTGTGAGGAATCAAAATTGAGGCTTAAAAATAGTAAAGTACTTTCGAAATCTGGGGTTTTAGTTGAATTGATTAAGCCCGTTAATTTTTGCTTAAAGGATTCTGAGATTGATAAAGACAGAGTAAAATTTGACACATAAATGATATTCGGTTAGACTTTGAAAACTCCGAGCTAAAAAACCTAAGGCACTCGCTATGGTTTTTTAGCCGATAGGGTATGGATGGAAACGCCCATGCCTCCCGTGCTTGGAAAGGAGAAAGAAAATGTTTGCTTTCGTTTTAATCTAAATTTTCCTACCTAAATCCAAAGTTTTTTGGAGGTGTTCTATGAGAAAGTTTTTTGTTTTATTTATCTCGTTTTTCTTGGTTTTCTTGGATTTTAAGGCTAACGCGTATACGCTTTATTGGTTTACCGGTGCGGGTATAAGAAAACCTGCTTTAGAGATAGCGCGTCTTTACAATATTACTCACAGGAACAAAGTTGTTGTTATGAGCGGTGGTTCAGGAGTCGTCTTGAATGAGATGTTGCAGTCAAAGAGAGGTGATATTTATACGCTTGTGGACGTTGTTTTCTTAAAGAGAGCCATAAAACATGGCATTGTAGTCAAGTATAAGAAAATCCTGGAGTTAACACCCGTTTTTGCAATAAACCCAAAAGATAAAGTTGAAATTAAGTCTATTCATGACCTTACAAAAAATGGAGTGAGAATTGCGGGTGGAAATCCACATACTTTTTGTTTAGGTTTGACTTTGAAAGAGATTTTGGAAAAGATGCCCCTGCAGTTGTCAAACAAGATAGAAAAAAATATTAAGGTTAAATGCATGAACGTTCTGCAAATAATCGGTTATGTCAAAAGTGGCGCTGTGGATGCAGGCATAGTCTTGGATAAGGCTTTACTTGAGTCTAAGTTGCCTTATATAGAGATTCCAAAAGAGTATAACGTCAACAGGTTTGGGTTTATGGCTTTAATCTCATATTCGAAACATCTTAAAGCAGCAAACGAACTTTACGATTTTATATTGAATCATTTGTACATTTACAAGTCATTTGGTTTCCATGTTGCTCGGAGGTGATTCCTTGGAGGTGATTCATGATAAAGAAGGTTTTTATGGTTTTTTCAATTATTTTGTTATTTAGTCAGCTTTCTTTTTCTACTCAGCTTTACTGGTTTTGCGCTGCTGCTGTAAAACAGCCATCTAAAGAGATTGCTAAGCTTTTTAATAAGAGCCATAGAGAAAACAAAGTAGTTTTAATACCAGGAGGGACTGGACAGGTTCTCCAACAGATGATTTTAGCCAAAAAAGGTGATATATACACATGTTTGGATGAGAAGTTCTTTAGACAAGCTATAAAAAAGGGTGTTGTTGAAAAGTTTTCTAAAGTTTTTGAATTAATACCTGTTTTTGGTTTATCGCAAAAAGGAAAGGGGAAAATAAAAAAATTTTGGGATTTGTTTAAAGAAAGGATGAGAATAGCAGGAGGAAACTCAAAAACAATGGCGCTGGGAAAGACTTATGCACTTATTCTTAAAAAATTACCAGAAGGATTGTCTAAAAAATTAAAGAAAAACACTGTGGTGTATGCTATAAATATTTCTCAGGTTTTAAATTATTTACTGACCTTACGCACCAATGGAACTAAAATTGCTCCCATTGAGTATTATGAAAGGTTACAAAGGTTATAGAGACTATAAGGATTACATTGAACTCTACAC
>JALVTR010000183.1 GCA_027035885.1 Desulfurellales bacterium | reverse complement strand
TATACACATACAACTCCTTTTTCATATTTTAGTATTGCAAATCACGCATCAAACATGCAATAATTTGTGTCATGAGATTGAAATTAGAGGGCTTTGCAAACGGTGGATACGCAACAGGGATAATAAACGGTAAAATTGTATTTGTAAAGAATGCTTTGCCAGGCGAAACTGTGGAAATTGAGTTAGTCCAAGAAAAGAAGAGCTTTATGAAGGCAGTTACAACAAAAATATTAGAACCTTCAGAATATAGAGTTGAGCCAAAATGCCCATATTACTTGACCTGTGGTGGGTGCAACCTTCAACATGCAAAGTATGAATACCAACTAAAGCTCAAACAAGAGATTTTTTTAACGACACTGAAGAAACTTGGGAAGATAAAAGTAAATGAAATTCCAAAAATTGAACCGTCAAAAAAACAGTGGAATTACAGGAGAAGGATAGACTTTAAGTGTAAAAACGGCAAGTGGGGTTTTTACAAAAAAAGCACAAATCAATTTACACCCATTAATGAGTGCAAAATAGCGGACGAAAAGATTAATGAGTTTATAAGTATCAATAGGTGCTTTAGAAATAAAAGGGTTCAAGTAGACGATTATAACAATATTAATACTGACGAGATGATGTTGAACTTGGGTCTTGAAAAGCCTTTGTTTTACGAAAAAGATGTGTTTACGCAGATAAACAGGGAAATAAACTTAAAAATTATGCGAGACCTTTTTAACGAAGTCTTATGCTTAGAACTGTCAAACATCCTGGAACTGTTTTGCGGTATAGGTAACTTCACCATTCCTTTGGCCACAAAAGGATACAAAATCTATGCGGTGGAACGTGACATATCTGCCATATCATCCCTTAAAAGAAACATCAATAACTTCGGTTTAAAAAATATAAGTGTAATAAGAAGAAATCTCTTTGAACCATTTAAAATAAAAGGCGGCTTTGATTTGTTAATTTTAGATCCACCAAGAGAGGGAGCAAAAGAGGTAGTTCGATGGCTTTTGAAGAAAAGTATAAAGAACATTATCTATATATCCTGTGATTTGGCAACATTATCAAGGGACCTAAATATTATTAAAGATAAGTATACAATAGAAAAAATTAAGCTTTACGACATGTTTCCTCAAACACATCATGTAGAAAGCATGGCAGTGTTAAAACTCAATAAAGATTGATTGTCTCCTCAAAGCTTTAAATAGAGTGTTCAAAATCTTTACTTTATTTTTTGAATAAAACAGATGACTAACGCACTTAGCATCACTGCTACCAAAACCTTTTATATAATCAAACCTCTTTTTTAGTTTACAAGCTATCTTGTCTTCCACACTTTTCCTTGACTGCCATACAAATACACCCTCTACTGTTGTATGTTCAAGTAGATAGTCAATGTGCCATCTCTTCTTTTTATTGTTACTCAAATGTCTCTTTAGTCTTTGTTTTAATCCCCCTAAAGCAGAACCTACATAAACATAACACCCATTCTTAAACTCTATCTCTCCAAATTTGCCTATCTCAATTTTTATGGGTTCATTTACCCTTATAATCAAGGCATAAACGCCTTTTGCTGAAAACAACTTTTCTAATTTTTGATTAATGGCTTCCCCATTGGAATTACTTCTTTATTGAAAACGCTATTTAACACAGTACCAAGTACAATCCAAAGAATTGACAAAATAACTAATGGTAATACTACACCAACAATTTTCCAAAATATCAGAATATGAGTTAAGAAAAAATAACCAGCACTTAAGAAAAATATGTCGGTAAAAATCATAAAAAACAACGTTATTTTTGGAGCTTTAAGGTGTCCAAAAGTAAAGCCTGTCATCAATATTCCCATTACAATAAAAACATAACCATCAACAATAGATGTGTTTTCTGGGATAAAACCCAACGATTTACCCAAAAATTCCCAGAAACCCAGCCACATAAATGCACTAAATGCGAGCATTATGTTTCCCGTCATTATTTCTCCGTTTCTTAAATCGATAATGCCCGCTGTAAATTGAACTAAGCCACCGGCAAACCCCAAAGCAATCAGAACGTTAATCATCTCATGGGGAGCTCTGTGTGTTGCTACAGGCCAGAGCGCAGCCAAATAAAATGCCAAAACCATCAAACCAGCAGGTCCTGGGTTAGCAAAAGGTTTTTTATCCATACAGCACCTTCTAAAAAGAATTTCTATTGTAACTTTATACACAAAATTAATCTTGCAATCAAGTAAATCGTGATTTATACTAAATGGGGAGTATAAATGAACAAAAACTTTAAACATCGTTTAATAAAATATCAAAAAGATGAAGTTTTGGGATACGAAATTTATTCGAGGCTATCCATTCTCAAGTCGGTTAAGGAGAAAAATAGCAAGGTTTTGAAGAAAATAGCAGAAGATGAATTGAGACATTACAGTATTTTGAAAAATTATACACATGTAGACTTAAAAGCAAATTCATTCGTCATTCTTTTCTTTGTTGTTTTAGCGAAAATATTTGGCATTGTATTTTGTGTAAAAGTAATGGAGGCAGCTGAAGGAGGCGCACAAGAAAGCTATAAATCAATTTCTAACGTCATACCTGAAGCAAAAAATATTTTGGAAGATGAAACAAGACATGAGAAATTGCTTATAGATATGTTGCACGAGGAACGTATAGAATACATCAGCTCAATGGTTTTAGGCATAAGTGATGCAATAGTGGAGCTTACGGGTGCTTTAGCTGGTGTGTCTTTAGCTTTACAAAACGCAAAGCTTATAGGTGTAGTTGGTGTAGTAACAGGAATATCAGCCTCGCTGAGTATGGGTTCAAGTGAGTATTTATCACAAAAGGCAGAAAAAAGCGGTCATCCATTAAAAGCTGCGTTCTACACAACATTTGCATATTTTATTACAGTTTTGGCTTTGGTAATCCCATTTTTCTTGTTTGCAAACTTTTATTATTCATTAGCTCTAATGTTTTTTGATGCCACCATTATAATTCTCATTTTTAGTTTCTTTGTTTCGGTTGTAAAGGAAATTTCATTCAAAAAGAGTTTTCTTGAAATGTTTATCATAAGCTTTTCAGTTAGTACAATATCGTTTGTAATTGGTTATTTGGCAAGAAAACTTTTAAATGTAAACATTTAAAGTAGGAGAAGTTATGGAAGAGTTATCCAAAAGATTGTTAAAAATGATAGAGTTTTCACTCGGTTGTACAGAGCCCGCGGCCATTGCTTATAATACTGCGCATATTGCAAAGTACATGAAAAAAGATGCGAAAAAAATAAGTCTTGAGATAGATAAAATGACCTTCAAAAATGCTTTTGCTGCTGGTATTCCCAATTCAAATGGTCTAACCGGTACAAAAAACGCAGCTCTTCTGGGGTACTTCATAGGAGATACAGGTAAATCATTGGAAATATTTACTATGATCGATAGCAGTGTGCTTAAAAGGGTTTCAGAAAACGGTATTGATGTGGAAATAAGTCTATCAGAAAAGAAGGAGCTCTACATACATTCTCATGCATACGATGATATTGGCAATGAAGTTGAGATAGTAACAAGGAAAACGCACACTGGCATTGTTGAGATTAAAGAAAACGGAAAGTATATATTTAAGAAAAAAGCCAAAAAAGCGGAGGAGGAGATAGAATTTGAAGATAACTGCTTCGAATTTAATGCGCTGAGAAAAACGGTTAATGAGCTGTACAAAATAGACGATTTAAGAAATAAAATCAAAAAAGCGATAGAGATAAATCTTGAAGCCATAGAGTACTCAAAAAGGTACCTCGATCCAAAGATAAACCCGGCATATGGAGCAATCTATGCAAGAATGGGTGGAGATAGCGTGGAAATAGCAAGCTGTGCAGGTAGTGGTAATAAGGGAATTGTTGCTATTGGAAGTTTGTCTTATATTGCAAAGATGATGAGATTTAATGAAGAAGATATTACTAAAGCTGTGATTCTGTCATGTCTTTTGACTTCTCTTATAACCTCAAAATTTGGTTTTGTATCATCTGAATGTGGTGTAATACATGCAGCGGGTGTTGGTGTTATAGCTGCGCTGCTGTACCTTGAAAATAAACTTGAGCTCTTTTACGATGCTTTTAAGAACTATATAGAAGCGACAGGCGGCGTGTTCTGTGATGGTGCAAAGAAGGGTTGTTCAATGAAAGGTTATGTGGCTTTAGAAATGGCTTTGAGGGCAATAGACCTTGCTAAAAACTCGATGACAATCCCTAATACAGATGGTTTTTTGGGTGAGAGCTTTAAAGAAACAATTTTTAACCTCATGCAATATGACCCTTATTTTAAATTGTTTGATAGGGAAACAATTGATATTTTGGAGAGAAAGAGCTAAGGGAGGTGTATTTTATGTCTTTTAAATCCAAAATTCTATTTTATGGCATTGGCTCTGTTTTTGTTTTTCTTCTGATTTTTGGTGCGTATGCTATTTGGTGGAATGCTAATCAAATAAAGACAAGGTCAAAGGACATCTACTCTATTTTACTAAAGTCTCAAAAGAATAAAGTTAAAACGGTTGTAGAGCTTGCGGCAAGCAAATACGAAGCTATGGCTAAAGAAGGATTGTCTATAGCTAAAATCAAGGAGGAAATTCTTTCGGATCTGAATAAGTTCAGATACGATAACGGTAACTACATTTTTGCTCTTAACAGGCAAGGTGTGCTAATAATAGACCCACCAGAACCTAAATTAAATGGTAAAAATGTGTATAATTTAAGAGATAAAAAAGGTAATTATCTTATTCGAAATATGATAGAGATTTCTAAGACTCAAGGCTCAGGTTTTGTAAGTTATTGGTGGGTAAAGCCTAGCGGTAGTGGGATAGCCCCTAAAATCAGTTATATATGCACAATACCAAAATTAAACTGGATAATAGGGTCTGGTGTGTATTTGGACAATGTTAAACATATGGCTCAAGCTTATACTAATAAGATCAAAAAAGACATAATAAAATCTGTTGAGGTATCAATTGTAGTTGTGATTATAGCGCTTATTATTGTTGTTGCAGTAGGTTTTGCATTGTCAAATAGATTGATTAAACCTATTAATTCAATGGCTCAGGGCCTCGATGATTTGGTAACAGGTGAGGGAGATTTAACCAAAAGAATACAAATCGACACACACGATGAGTTTGAAAATTTGGCAAATAAACTCAATAATTTCTTGGATACTCTGCAGCAAATGGTTAGAGATATCAGAAACTCTGCAGATGATGTTATGTCTAAATCTGATACAACGGCTAATTCTGCTACTCAGATGGCAGCTACAGTAGAGGAAACTACAAGAAACTTAGAAGAGATGACACAAGCCATTAATGACATGAGTGAAGCCGTGCATAACGTGGCACAATCTACAGAGGGCATAAATATGCAGGCTGAAACTGTTAGTGAAATAAATCAGAAAATGCTTAAGGATATTGGGGATAGGGTTAATAGAATGAATGAAAATGCCCAGCTTGCAAGAAAGGCAATGGAACAAATTAATACGGTAGGCGAATCATCAAAGCAAATTGGACAGATTGTTAATGTTATTAACGAAATTGCAGATCAGACAAACTTACTTGCGTTGAACGCTGCAATAGAGGCAGCCAGAGCCGGTGAAGCGGGTAGGGGTTTTGCCGTTGTTGCTGATGAGGTGAGAAAATTAGCGGAGAAAACACAAAAAGCTACAGAAGAAATTAGGGAAATGATATCAAGAATGCAAAGGGATGCCCAAAAATCTATTGAGATGACAAAGAAAGCAGAAGATGGCATCTTGAAAGAGAGGGAGAAGGCTTTAGAGGATAAGAACAACATAAATGCCATGGTTGAGCAGATAAACAAGACCGTTGAAGAAATAAACGCAACAAGTGCAGCCACGGAAGAGCTCTCATCAACTGTAGCTGAAATTAATGTTCAAGCTACGGAGATTAGGGAAGCCGCGAGGGATAACAATAGGATAGTAACTAAAATAACAGAACTTTCAGAGGAACTTAAAAATAGTTCTGACAAATTAACATCCATCGTTAGAAGATTTAAAGTTTAACTTTAATGAGCCTGCCATTTGGTGGGCCCTATTTTCTTATCTATCCATTTGACCAATTCTATATCTATAGAATTCATCAATTTTGACATGCACGATGCGAATGACTTGTTATTCTTTAACTCTCCCTTTTTATCAATGAGGGTAAAATATTGCTTTCCGTTCATATAAAACCTAAAATCTATCTTAATCTCGCAAAAATGTCTTTTGTTTAACAATACAAGTTGAAATTTTATCAGGTCAAACGAAAGTTCATTTCTTGCACCCAAACCAACATAGCAACCATAACTATTCAAAGTGTTTTGAATATAATCTTTGACCATGTTGCATGGCGTATCAATCCATTCATAATTGTTTAACGGTTCAAGTTGGTTTCTACCTGTTTGCACATAAACTGTGTAACTGTCAAAGGCGTTGTTACAATTTGAATAATCCACGTTGACTTTACAATGGTTTTTGATTATTTTTCCAACACTTTCAAAATTCCTGTTCATGAATATTATTTTTTGACTTGGCAAGGGCTTAAGGCTGCACGACGCAAGTAAAAATAAAATCGGTAAGGCTAAAATACTCCTTTTCATCTTTCACCACCATCCGTCGGATTAAACCCTTTACGTCCCCTAATAATCAACGAGGGGTTTCTTTTGATTTCTATAATAAGTTGTTTTAGCTCAAGTAAGGTTCTCTTTGCTTCTTTTAAAGTCTCAAAACCTTCTTTAATTATAGTTTTTTTTGTATAATTATTTGTTTGATTTAAACTTGTTGTTAAGTTATCGATATCGAAAAGTGTTTTTTTAGCCAAAAGAGTTATTTTGCCTATATTTTTAGAATTAGAATTCAATGAAACAACCAACTCATCGGCATTCTTAATAAGTTTTTGTATTTCTAAATTTGTCCTTTTTAAACTTTTTGTGAATTTGCTCAAATTTCTCGTCGTTTCTTGAATGGAATTTACAGTAGAGGTGTCAAAAATTGAGTTGATTTTATTGAAAACTCTACTTATAGAGTTCAAAACTCTTGGTAAACCGTTTAAAATCTCTTGAAATTGAGTTGGAACTGTTGGGATAATTGGATATTTTTCTTTTAAAGAAAAGGGAAACTTGGGAGGGTTTCTCGAGTAAGATAAATTAATATAGGAAATTCCCGTTAAGCCATTAGACGAAATCGAGGCTACAGTGTTTTTATTAATAGGCATACTCTTGTCCACTTCTATGTAAACCTTTATAAAATTTGGATGCTTTCTATCAATTTCTATCTTTGATACACTTCCAATGTCAAGCCCTTTATACCTAACCGTAGAATCCACGTGTAATCCGGATATGTTTTCATTCGTGTAGATAATGTAGTTCTTATAATTGGATTCCATCCTACCAGAACCAACAAGCCACACAACTATAACCGCACCCAATATCCCAAAGGCTATAACAAACAAGCCTACAACGGCGTAATTTACCTTTGATTCCATTGCGTAAATTTCTTTCCTCTATCTCCAAAAAACAGTTTCTTTAACCACTCATCATCTTGATGCATAATATCATAGGGACTGCCCTCAGCCAAAACTTTTTTGTCCCTTATAACACAAGCTCTATTTGATATGCCAAAAAAGCTATCCAAGTCATGTGTTATCATGATAACCGTAATGCCCAATAGTTTGTTTAACTCAACTATAGTTCTATCAAAATCATCTGCGCTCACTGGATCCAAGCCGCTTGTTGGTTCGTCCAAAAAAATGATTTTTGGGTCTAAAACCAAAGCTCTTGCAAGAGCAGCCTTTTTTCTCATACCTCCTGATAATTCATAGGGATATAAGTCAAAAACATAATCATCTAAACCAACTAAAGACAACTTAAATCTAACTATATCGAAAACAATGTCGTTGTTGAGGTTTGTGTTTTCTTTTAGAGGTACGGCTAAATTCTCCCCAATAGTTAAAGAGGTAAAAAGGCTTGCTGCTTGGAACATGACGCCGTAAGCTCTTTTTATGCGTTCTCTTTCTTCCCTATTTGCCTTATTCAGGTCCATACCCATAACCTCAATTATACCCTTAGACTTCTCAAGCATCAAAATCGCTCGCATTAGGGTTGTTTTACCACTACCGCTTTTTCCTAAAATAGTATATATTTCTCTTTCTTTTATATTTATATTAATTTCATCTAACACAACCCTGTTACCATATGAAACCTTTAGGTTTCTGACTTTTATTATATTCCTAACCATCTAAATATAACCGAAAATATTGCATCTGCTATAATAACAGCAAATATGCTATCAACAACACTAATCGTTACGCTTTCACCTATGCTCTCTACATTTTTTTGTGTTCTAAATCCTTCAAAAGAACCTATAGTTGCAATTAAAAATGCAAAGGCAGGAGCTTTTAAGATTCCGGCTAAAAACGTTTTTATACTTATTGCGTGATGAAGTCTTAGAATAAAATCTCTCAACGTCACTCCTAAAGACATTTTTGCGACAACCATTCCGCCAATAACTCCAGAAACATCTGCCAATATAATAAGCAAGGGAACACTTATTAGCATGGAAATAATTTTTGGGAAAACTAAAACGTCAAAGGGCTCAACCCCCATAGTTTTTATAACGTCAATTTCTTCTGTAACCTTCATTATTCCGATTTGGGTTGTGTAGGAGCTTGCGCTTCTGCCTGCAAGTAAAATAGCTACTATTAGAGGGCCTAACTCCCTTAAAACAGATACGCTAACTAGGTCAACAACAAATATATTGGCACCAAATTGTTTCAACCTTATAGCCCCATGATAAGCTATAACAGCTCCAATCAAAAAGGATATAGTTGCAAGTATAGGTATAGCATTAAAACCCATTAGTTCAACATCTTTAACAATCATTTTAAACCTTACTCTTTTGGGATTTAAAATAAGCTCCAAGCCTTTAATAAAGATTTCACCTAAAAACACCAAAAAATAGTAAAGACGTTTTAATTTGTCAATAGTTGAAAAGCCTACATCGTAAAAAAAGCCAGTTTTTCTAATTTCTAATGGTCTATTTTTTAAATTTTCTTTTACTATTTTAATAAGCTGTTTTTGTTTTTCTGAGATTATAAGTTTTTTGTTTGTCCTAAGTAAATAAACGATAAAAGACGTATCTAAAGTTTCTGCATTACTCAAGTCTATTTCATTAAAGATAACCTTTTTAATATATCTATCTATTTCTTTTATTTCCCTATATGTTAAATTGCCAAAAAGCTTGATTCTTTTATCCTCTAATTCTAACCGCATTTGTTTTTCTGTTTGTTAATATTACTCCTAAGATGACAAAAATACCCCCTATGATTTCATATAGTTTGATGGATTCTTTTAATAGAATAACCGAAGTTAGCACACCAAAGACAGGCACTAAATTAACAAAAATACTTGAGCGTGATGCACCGATTTGCTCAATGCCCTTATACCATGCGCTGAAAGCAAATATTGTTGAGAAAAAAACCATATAAAGAATGCTTAACCAGCTACCCAATGGATAGTTTTCAAAGTGTTGAAGATGACCAAATGACAAAGCCAGTGGTAAAAACATCAATGAGCCAATAAAAGATGTTAAGCATACAGCCTCGAATATATCAAGTTTCAAAAGTGCTTTTTTTGTTAAAACTGAGTATAAAGCCCACATTGTCGTTGCAATAAGCATTAAAAGGTCTCCTGTATTGAAGCTTAGGTTTAGTACAGTATTGATTTTTCCATTTGACACAATAAAAGCTACGCCTAAAAATGAAACTAAAATACCAAAAACGCCCAATATACCCGTTTTTTCTTTTAAAAATATATATGCTACGATCGATGTGATTATTGGATTTGCGCCTGAAATTAAAGAGACATCAGAAGCTTTTGCAAATTTTAAGGCAAAAAGAAAAAATATACCATATAGCAGGATGCCTGTTAAGGCCATAAAAAACAATATAGAAAAATTTTCTTTGAGTTTTAAAACAAGATTGAAAAGGGAAAGCTTAAAAAACAGAACAAAAAATATGCTAACAAGAAAAAAACGAACAAATGCAAAACTAAAAGGGTGGATATGTTCCACCCCTATTTTTGCTATAGGGAAACCAACTCCCCAAAAGACACAGGCTAAAACGAGAAGTGTATATGTGGTTGCATGTTTCATTCATTATAGAGCTTTTTTAATCTTTTCTGCGGCTGTCTTAATTTCCATGTAAAGTAATCCGAGTTTTACTTTTACATCGGCCATTGCCATTAAAACTGCTTCTTCACCAGCAGAAGTAATAACTATATATCCCTTGTCTCCTTTGATTGTAACCTGCTGTGGCATTCCCTTTTCTAATTCTTCTACAGCTCTTTCAGATAAAGATAAAAGTGCTGCTGACATGGCTGAGACCCTGTCTTCATCCATGTCTGATGGTAAATAACTGCTTATCATCAATCCATCTGAAGTAACTAAAGCAGCTCCTTCAATATTTTGGCTGGTACCAACAAACTCTTGCAAAACCCTGTTTATAACATCCTCTTTCATTTCTAAAACCTCCTTTTACAGTATACAAATTTAAAATACACAAAAAACTGAAATTATCAAGTAAAATTTAAATTTTAAATCCTATTCTCAAAGCACCCCAATGCCTTCCTTTCAATTTAATTTCGGACGAAATATCAAACATTAACACACCTACATCGCGTGGATACGATTGAAGCAGATACTTTCTCGTATTTTTTGCGGCGGAAATACCTGTAAAATCATTAAATATTCTCATGGATCTGTTACCTATTAAATCTTTTTTATAGTTACCGGTCAATGGTTTATCGTAAATAGAATTGTGTGATGGTAGATAATCATTTTCATCAACCAGAGCGGCATAGCCAAACTTTTTGTGTTTTGATAATAATTCATCCTCAATGGGTTGAATGTATTTTTTAGCGAAATCTGTAAATTTGGTTTTATACTTTTGAGGGTTTGTGTTTGGAATAGGTATATAATTTCTGTCCCAAAGCTCATCTTCTGTAATAACACCATTGATAATTGCCTTTTCGAATGTTTTTTCTATTCTTTTGACACCCTCAAACAACACATCGACTGTGAATTTGAAATTTTCATCGTCCTCGATTGCGAGTTCTATGATGTCTAAATCACCTTCTCTTTTCATATACGAACCATCTGATTGTTTATTTATAGTAACCTTTTTGTAGTAAAAACCATTTTTTATAATCATGTCAAGATAAACACTAAAAAGTTGAGGATATGGGCATATTGCTGTTCCGAGCAGGGCTCCTCCTACACCTGTGGGACAGTACATACATCTGTCTTTATGTATTTTTATTGTTATGGATTTTTCATCGCTCTCAATTTGATAATCTGTAGCAAAAAATACGAATTCATTTAAACTATCGAAAATACTTCTGTAAAGCTCCGTATTTAGTGGTTTTCCATCAATAAAAGGGAATGCCCCTTTCTGCATCTGGTGTCTTGCCAACCGTTGCGCAGCAGTTTTCATAGAGGGTATGAGCATTGCTTTGGACATTATACCTAAATCGAATGTTGCCCCCATTGTGCTTGCCCAAAGTAAATGGGCTCCGTCAAGCCTGTCAAAACGCTCTTTTTTCTCTTGATCTCCCATGATACTTCTCCTTTCTCTTACAATAATTTTCTTACTTTACTTAGAAATATATACTTATAGGAAGAATTTCAAGTACTATCTTTTTATTATAATCAAATTATAGATTAAAAAATTATTTGTAGTGACTATTATAAAAAATTCATTTTTTGTTTTTTTAAATTTAGAGCTTTTCCTATATCATTTTTAAATAAAAGTGCGGCTGGTGCTCACTTACACCAACCACCAAAAAAAGTTCCTTATGGGTAGTAAAAGAAATAGACAATTGAAGTTTTCTAATTATGAATAGAAATTTATGGTAGCTTGTATCCTATAGCCGCAGAAACTGCCATGATTAAAAATACTATTCCGTCTACAGCTGATAAAAACCCTCCTATTTTAGACCATGTATGATTACCTGTATAACCTCCTAAAGCCAAAGCCCATGTAACTGGAACCAACAATAAGAAGCCTATTGTCACTACAACTATACCATGAACTGCAAGAAATATTCCGGCTATTAAAAAGTAGATACCTGTCCACCATACTGCATGTTGTTGAACAATTCTGTTCCCGCCTGCCAATATACCAGAACCCAATGCCCATAAAAGTAGAATAAATGCAGCAGCTGCTGTTGCTCCAAACATATCTTTAGCAGCTATCAAGAAAGCCAAAGCTATCGTTTCTAATAACGCACCACTTAACAATACCCATCCAAAGTCTTTAGGATCATTTTTTCCTATTCCCAATTCTACGAAACCTATAACCCATAACATTACAGAAGCTTCCCAAATGAGAGTGTTCATTGCTACGTGTGCCATAATACAACCTCCTAAAAAAGTAGTTTTTTACTTATAGCTCGGAGCAATAGTTGCAGAAGCTCCGAGCTTTTTAACAAAAGATTCCCTACTTTCTAACTCCTAAGTTGAGTTCCTCTTTAAACTCTATTTCCTTAAACTCATACTCGCCCTTTTTGTTATTCTTTCTAAGGTCCTCATCGTATGCCCTTAGACTTCTTCTCATGATTTTTGCACTGATTGTTTTGGGGAATTCTTCCATGAATTCTATAGATCTTGGTCTCTTGTATGGGGCCATGTTATCTCTGATGAATCTGTATATATCTAGAGCTGTTTCTCTTTCACGTTTATAGCCAGGTTTTAGAACTATAAATGCTTTCGGAACCACTCTCCCTCTATCGTCTACCGTAGGTGTTACGGCTACTTCCATAACGGATGGGTGTTCAGATATTTCGCTTTCAACCTCAAAAGGAGAAATTCTATAATCCAAGCTCTTAAATACATCATCTGCTCTTCCTATAAAGTAGAAATAGCCATCCTCATCATAGTAACCGCTGTCTCCCGTTAGATACCATGTCCCTTGGAATACCCTTTCATTAACAGTTTCATCATCATACCTGTTTAGTAAACCTAATGGCTTTGTTGGGAATACTTTTACACTAATTTGTCCATCCTGTTTTGGCTCTACTTCATCTAAGTAATCATCGAGTATTCCAATTTTGTATCCTGGCGCGCATTTACCAAAAGAACCCTCTTTTCTTGGTTCTCCTTTGAAGTTTCCTATTAGTGCTGTGGTTTCTGTTTGTCCATATCCCTCTCTGATTTCTACGTTCATTTCTTTCTCTAATTTCTTGACAACCTCTGGTACTAAAGGTTCACCAGCGCTTACAAATTCTCTTATGTTGAATTTGTATTTGCTTAAATCTTGAATAGCAAATAGTTTTAATACACTGAAAGGAGCACATAGCGTGTTAACTTTGTATTTTTCTATAAGTTTTAGTACAAATTCAGGGTCAAATTGTTTGTATTTTACTGTTAGTATGGTAGCTTCTGCATTCCATGGGGCAAAGAACGAACTCCAGGCGAATTTAGCCCATCCAGGCGATGATATATTATAATGAACATCACCTTTTTTAATCCCAATCCAATACATTGTTGTAAGATGCCCGACAGGATATATGTGTGTATGAATTACCAATTTTGGCTTAGCTGTTGTACCAGATGTAAAGAACATCGTTATGGGATCTGTTGAATAGGTTATGAATGGTGCATCGTATTCTGTGCTATATTTCTCTGAATTTGCATAGCAAACCCAATCAGGTATATCCTCCTCCATCTGAGTAATTGCTAACTCTTCTCCCACATTTATCAGCGCTTTCAGCTTTCTCAAGCTTTCCATAGGTGCTTTAACAACTTTTTGTGTATAAGCATTGTGTACGATAATAAATTTAATGTTACCTCTATCAACCCTATCACCTATATCTTTTGGGGGTAGTGTTGTTGCTCCAGGAATCAAAACTCCACCTGCTTTCATTAAGCCAAGCGTTATTTCAAATATCTCAACTGATGTGTCCATTATAACAAGGACTCTATCCCCTTTCTGTAAACCCATGTCCCTTAAAAAATTTGCAACTTGATTAGACCTTTTTCTCATCTCATCGTAAGTTACTTTCTTTTCGCCACCCTCATCATCTGCGTAAATTAAACAAAGGTCGTTATTGTCTTTTGCTATTTTGTCAAAGTAATCTAAAGCCCAATTGAATTTGCTAATGTCAGGCCATTGGAACTTTTCATAAGTTTCTTTGTAGTTTCCTAGGTTATTCCACAAAAAATCCCTTGCCTCTAAAAACTTTCCCACGTCAGTTTTCATCTAACACCTCCTGTATTTAAGATTTACATATTCACTAAAATATTAACAAATACTCCAAAATTTCCTCTCATGCCAAATTAAACTTACAAATTTTTGTACGTTCCAGTTAATATCTAATTATAAATAATTTTAACTCGATGTCAACTACAATTTAATTCTTTTAAAACAGGATAGATTTACTTATTTACAATCCATAATTGACAACAGACATATATAAAAATGGTAGTTGAAGTCTATAATTTTTAGAATAAATGTTTATAATCAGGGTGTTTATGTTGCTTTTTTTCTTTCTGTATTTAAAACTAAATAAATTTTGTTTTTTAATTTTTGGTAAAGAAAAATACTTATCTGATTTAATTTTCTTATTAACATCTTAAGTAAACAACTGTATTTTCAATGCTGCTTATAGATTGACAAAGGATTATTTTTCACTAATATTAAATAAAGCTGTGGGCGGTTAGCTCAGCGGAAGAGCACTTGCTTCACGCGCAAGGGGCCACAGGTTCGAACCCTGTACCGCCCACCATTTTTTATTCTTTCTTTTGTTTTCTTACCTTTATTGATAGCTCTAAAAGCTGTTTTTCACTAACCTCGCTCGGCGCGTCTGTAAGCATGCATACGCCTTTTTGAGTTTTTGGAAA
>JALVTR010000182.1 GCA_027035885.1 Desulfurellales bacterium | reverse complement strand
GTGGATATAGCAGTTTCAATGCCTCATAGGTAGGGTAAAAACACCAGTTACCAATTGATTTCTTGAATTTTGAAAGACCAATTACACTTTGATTTTCTACCATTTTTTATTAGAAAACGCAATCTTTACCTGTCGAAATCCGGCAGTTTTGGCACTATCACACATCGACAGAAATTAGATAAAACTAATATCATCCTTTTTGTCAATTCCAAAAACAGTTCTTTCAGTATATCTCTTTGTCCTGAATTTGTATATTATAACCGAATCTCCATCTTCTGGCTTTATTATTTCATTTATTTCATAACTAAGTTTTTCCAATGAAGCCACACTGATCTCTCCCTCAAAAACGGAGTTTTGTACCCACTGTAAATATCTTCTACAGGTTTTTAACATTTTGCCGCATCGTTTTTCGCCCACATCGTAATACAAAATAACAAACATATCACCAATCCATAACAAACGGTTCGTATTCCTCTTCGCCAATAAAGTGTTTTTCCAATTTATATAATTCAATCCTTATTAATCTTCTATAGCTCACCTTTCTTTTTAATTTTGAGTGCTTTATGGTTTGCGCAAGCCGCTCTTCCATTAGCTCCAAAAACTTTTTCTTACCGGACTCGTTTAATATTATTCCGCCAAGTCCACTTTCAAAATCCTTTTCTCTAATGATTTTCTTGTTGATGGCTGAAAGTATAGCCCTATCACCGATTACCGGTTTAAAAATCTCGGCAACATCAAGATTTAGGGTAAATCTTCTAAAATTGGTGGTATGCAGATATCCTATTCGAGGGTCGAGATGCGTCTGGTAAATTTCGCTCAGACAGTATGTGTAAATCAATGAATTTGCAAAACTTATCAAAGCGTTAAGCTTGTTTTCGGGTGGTCTTTTGCTCCTTTTTTCAAACCCAAACTCTTCATTTGACAATATATAATCGAAAGCTTGATAGTAGGTCTGTTTAATCTGGCCTTCTATCGCCATAGCTTGCTGCACATCTTCGTAGTCAGTAAGTTCTGTTAATAATCTCTCAATCTCATTTATAAAACTATCCAGATTTTTCCCTCGGCGATTGTAGTATTTAAGATTTTTAAGACTATTCTTTGCAGCACCCTCAATGAATTTTTTAGCAAGAAACAGTCTGTCGCTTTCGTTTAAATAATGCTCAGCTTGTTTTAAAATCATATAGCCAGAGTTGTAGTGCTCTCTTGGGTAAAAACTCCCAGTGTAGTAGCCATAATAATTGAAGTAGTGCAGGATTATCTCTTTCTGCGCAAGAAGGTTTAAAGCTTTTGTGTTTATATCAACCTCTCCGAGCGCAATTATCTCTTTTATATTTTCAATCGGCAAAAATCTTTTCTCTTCTTCTCCCATCTCAAAAACGAGTGAATTATCCCTTCTTTTGAGTTTGCCGCTTGAGAAAATGTAAATTGTCTCTTTCATACCTTTAGCCCCAGCAAAATTCGAAATGAGCACAAACTTTACAAATTTTTTCCATCTTTTTTAGTTTGGGCGGTGTATTCGAATTCAAAACCATTTTCATCTCTTTTAATGTTTTTTCTATTTCTTCTACGTCTTGTTTCGTTAACGATATTTCACGGCTAATTTTTTCTTTTGGGATTTTAATTATGCCTTTTGCATTTATTCCTTTTTTTACTTTTATGAGATAAAGGTAATACTTTAATTGCTTTATACCGCTCTCTAAAGTTTTTGACGATTTTTTAATCTCTGCAATATAAATTGTTTCATCTTTTTTGATTATCATATCAATTAGTGCCTCTAAATCTGCAAGGTAAATCTTCTTCTTTTGTCTTTTAAACGACTTATTATCAATTAATCTCCCAATCTCTAAAAATTCATTGTTTTGGTCTGCGTTAAGCTGCCTTACCATCAACCAAGCTTGGCGTTTACAGATTTTATATGCGTTAAAAATAGATGGCGAATAAGTTTTTTGTAACATTAGTAAAATTTATCCTCACCCTTATCTAAAAAATCAAAACATTTTTCTTAATTCTTTTAAATCCATATCCATCTTTATCATAAAAATCCTCCAAGTTTTCTAACGGAATTCTGGGGAAAATTTCTAAATCAACAGCGTTTTTTATAAGCTCAATAGGAACAGAAATTATGTATTTTCTAAAGCTATTCTTTAGCCTAAGGTAGTTTTCAGTCTTTTTTTGGATATTCTTTTCTTCAATTACCCCTCTTTTAAAGGCTTGATATATTCTTTTTGCCGTTTCATTAATTTCTATAAATAAATCTCTGTAATATGGCATTTCCTCAATTAAAGTAAAATCTCTTGCTATACATTTTCCATTTGAATAAAAATCTAAACTCTCAATGTCTTCTAAAATGGCTTTTGATTTTGCGAAGCTTTTGTTTTCTTTTATAAATTTATAATACTTGTCTGTTAAATTTATATACTGATTTTCCATATAGCTTTCATTTAGCAATTTCAGAGATATATCTACAGCCGTACTTCCGTATATCATTTTTGAATAATCTTTCCCTGTTTCTTCATCGTAGAGTGCATGAACCTCAACATATCCAACTTTGTTTTTATTATTTCTATTGCATCTCCCAGCAACCTGAATAATGGAATCTATAGGGCTAATATCTCTTATAACCTTTTCAAAGTCTAAATCTACGCCAGCTTCTATAACTTGAGTAGATATTACAATAATCTTTTCTCCGTTATTTAGTTTGCCTTTTATTTTCCTTATTCTTGCTTTTCTTTGGACAGGGACAATGTTTGTAGAAAGGTAGCAAATTTCATATTTGTCTGAAAAATTTTCTCTAATTTTTTCGAAAAATAAAATAGATGTTTTTATTGTGTTAAAAACAATAAGGTAAGAGTTTATATTACAATCAAAGGTTTGAGTAAAATAATGAAAAAAATCTTCAATGGTTTTTTTGGTTTCTGTTTTTGGAATTATTTTTGTTCTTCTCAAAACTGGCGAAGTGAAATATTTTATGCTGTTCTCAACAAGTTCTTCATATTCATTAAAAATCAGAGGCTTTGTTGCTGTAGAAAGAATGATTTTGCAGTTAAATATTTCCGTGAGTTTTTTTAAAATAAATTCTATAGCTTTCCAGAGTTCAACATTTATAGCCTGTATTTCGTCCAAAACAATAATTGAGCCTATAATGTTGTGAAATTTCTTTATGAAGCTGTTTTTAAAAGCTATTACAGAGTGGAGAAACTGAACAAAGGTTGTAACAATTATCTCTGAATTCCAACTTTCTATTAGTAACTGACCTTACGCACCAATGGAACTAAAATTGCTCCCATTGAGTATTATGAAAGGTTACAAAGGTTATAGAGACTATAAGGATTACATTGAACTCTACACAGACTATCTTATCAGCAACA
>JALVTR010000181.1 GCA_027035885.1 Desulfurellales bacterium | reverse complement strand
GTTTGCACACCCAACCCTTTGCTTTTGTTCTATCGTTGCTGACATACTCCAGCAAAATATCGTTATAATTACCATACCTCACTTTTTCGTCTATCATTATTTGCTTGCCGCAGGCCAAAATAATGCTCCTATCTATACCCGCCCGCTGGTGCCAGCCATCCTGGCGGTGATTCACCATAGCTCTCATTGTGGGAAAAGCCTTCTGATAAATTTCTCTCCACAAAGGCAGGTTTTCCGCTTTATGAGATTTCGCCAAACAGATGTCAAAATTGTGAACTACTCTAATTGATTCCCCCAAATATCCCACCCTTCACGGCGGCTTCTGCCGAACAGTTCAATTTTTGATAATTCCGGGTACATCTTCTCTATTATCTCGTAAAATTTTTCCGGCTTGGCGCTGTGCTTACCGCGCTTTTCGGAGTAAACGGACGGCACTCTGTTAGCCGGCTCCGGCGGCGGCATTTTCCCCTTAGTCGCAACGAGCAGCAGTTCATGCTGCTGCCTGAAATAATACCCCATCCCTATTATTTGCTTGTCCCATACCGCGCATGTGCGATAAGTAAAGCCCCATGCGTCAATAACCCGCAGGGCTTCTTTTAGTTTTGGACTTGTGGCCCACATGAATAAAACGCAATCATCGACAGCAATATCGCCGATAGGCAATTCACATATTTCCTCAAGCGTCATCGTTGGGTATTGGTTTTCAATTTTGCGCGATTCCGTTGCGGAGTACTCATACCTCCACGGCGGATCGCAGTAAATCAGCGAATATTTCCTGCCCATCGGCAAGCTCGTATTGTTTTTCGTTATGGATTCTATTTTCCTAATGCGCTGTTGCCTGATTTTAGAGGCTTTTTCCGCTTTAATTCGCTTTGCGGCTTCAAGAATTTCCTTTTCGCCTCTTGCGACTATTTCGGTCTGTTCGGTTTTGGGCAGTTCCGAAAGGTTTGCGGCAACACTTAATTTAACTCTACCTTCCCTGACAGCTTCCTGCAGCTCAGGTACAGCCTTAGATTCAAGCGCCTCAACGGCCTCGGCGGCGCGGCGCACGGTACGATCACTTACACCAAACTCACTACCTAAACTCTCGCAAGTCTTTGGTTTTGAGAATGTAATTTGCATTTTACTGTCGGATTTAAAGTTAGTCCCATCTAACAGCAAGTGGTCAAATTGTCCACTTGCTCTTTTATTAGACTTACTTTGTTTGCTTAAACTAACTTTTTCAGTTTCTTCGGCGGTAGAATCGGCAGTTTTCCTGCCCTTTCCCCATGAAACAGGCAACCTGTCCCCGCCCCGCCGGTTCTTCCTCGCAAGGTATAACTTGCCGATCAGGAACTTAAACTGATCCATCATTAAGTTTCTGCGCCCAAGCTGGTTTTTGTACACCCACTCGACCGCCTCGTCCATGCCGTCAAACGACTTTTTCACCACCTTGAACGGTATATTGTGCTTGAGGCATATTTCGTACCTGTTGTGACCATCTATCAGTATGTTTTTGCCATCTTTTTCCCATACAACCAGAGGCTCACGGCAACCTTCCTGTAAAATACTTTCTTCCAGATGCCGGTACTCTTCGGGCTTTAGTGGAACTAAAGCTTCGCCAATTCTATCATCAATCACTATTTCAGGCACGGATTCCGTTATAGACTTAATCAATCCCATAACACACCTCCTAAAAAAATATGTGCTTCTATATATAGAGATTTGTGTTACAGAAAATTTTTGATCTATTTTCCTGCCACTTCCACACTCACAATGTTCTTTAAAACACCCTTCTTCATGTCTTCAAGCTCAGCAATGTTGTTGGCAAAGGCCGTTGAGTAAAATGGCACGTAAAAACCCTGTAGCATATCGTTTTTCTCTGGATACGTATCTGCCTTAAACTTAACGGCAAAATACCCCCCAAAGTAGCCTTTGCGAACATACTCCTCAGCAAGGTAACCGTTTTCTCTCATCACATTGGCTATCTTTAGCTGGATAGCTTTTCTTTGTTGTTTATCGCTAATGTCATAATCCTGTAGTCTTCCTTCTTTTTCTGCCATCTCTAAGAATGTGTCCATTACTTTTCCAGACTGTACAAAAACATAGCCGTTTTTGGTTGAGAAAGCGTCAAAGCCCCTGCCTTTGGTCTTATTTAAATACCTGTCTTTTATTATCATCAGCATTTTCTCTGGCGAAAACCACTCTATGTTAATATCACTGTCGTCTATTTTATTGTTCTTTGTCTCATCTCCACCGATAGCCTTTTCGTACCTAACATGCTCAATATATGGGTCTATAGGTATAGCCCCGCTTGATGGAGACTCGCTTGGCTTCTCATTGAAGTCAAGTTCACTTGGTTCTTTATTGTCTTTCTCTGGTGGCTCAACCTCTTTAAAGTTTTTTTCCAGAAGGGCCTCAAGCTCTTTCTCCCTCGCCCTCTGGTCTGCACTTTTCAAATCTTTTGAGAAAGCATTTTGAGGCGAGGCATGATGCTTTTTTACAGCGTCCTTAACATCCTCAACACAAGGTAAATCCTTAAAACCGTGTATTTTTGATAAAATGTATAAGCTTATAGTTGGGTGTTCGCCTGTTACGTATTTGTTGTTGTGATACTCTGGAATTTTGCCTAAATCGTGTCCCAATGCCGCTATTATATCCCTTGCCATAGTGACAAGAGAATAATTATGGGCTTTTAAAAGTTCCTCAGCCACATTTAGCGAATGGTCAAGAAGCGTAATCTGAGAAAGTAAATCGTACTCATTTTTTTTGTATTTTCTTCTACTGCTATCACTATCGCCATCTGTAGGGTTTTGCACGACGGATGGACACAAGCCTTTTTCGTCAAGAAGTTTCATTATCTCAACTATAACGTCATGAGCTTCAGGCCTTATAGACTTTTTGCTTTTTAAATACTTATCGTAAAAGGCGTTTAACCTCTCGTTTTTAAAAGTAATAGCATGTACTTGTTCAGGCAAGCTCTCTATTATCTCTTCTTTTACTTTTTTAGCTATCTCTTCCTCATGTTTTTTCATTTCGGTTTCACTGTCAAAGCACTCTATACGCCATATCTTGCTCAACTCCTCTAAGGCTATCTGTTTCTTGTTCTTGGCGGTGGGGATTTCCGCTTTTTCTTTCCTCTTTTTCTCATTCCGTTCCCTCAACGTAAGATAAAGGGGCTTGGCAACAATGGAAACTATCCCAAAAAACAATAAAAAGGCAATTATCTTAATGGCAAGAATAATTTGCACGATACCCATCACTCCCTCCCCTTCACGTCCGGTTTCGGGAACTTCACATCTATGTAAGATTCAGACACATCATTGGTTATGCCCTTGTATATGCCGTTGTAGGAAGTGTAGTAGAACTGTCTCGGCTTTAGCTGTAAAACA
>JALVTR010000180.1 GCA_027035885.1 Desulfurellales bacterium | reverse complement strand
CTACCCCCCAACCCAAATAAATCGCATCTCTATAATCACTATTATAATTAGAAGCATTTATATTTATGTTCTCAAACGAAATGTTCGAAGAATGGCTGATATTAATGGCAGTTTGTTTCTTTACATCGATTTTTAAATTTTTAAATATATGGCTTGCGTTTTGAACACTTGACCCTAAATAAATTCCATAATAGTTTGCATTATTGCCGTCTATCGTTATATTGTCGTTCTCAAAGGTTTGTTTTGCGCCTTTATTGATAGAAATACCATTTGTCTTGGCTGTAATATTAAGATTTTCAAAAACATTATCTCCTCCGAAACTCCATCCACCAGATATACCACCACCTCTCGATTTTATGTAAACATTATCTATGTTCACATTCTCACCATTTAAAAGCATTAATGCGTAATTGTTTTTGGAACCAGTCATTTCTAAAGATAGATTCCTTATAGTTACATTATCACTTGGGTTACTGTAAGAGCCAATAGTAAGAGTGTTTGAGTTACTTTCCCACTTTACATCTGTAGGCACGCTAACATTTGCTCCGCCTTCAATTGTTAAATCATTTTGAGTAATTATATCTGATTCATTATAATTGCCTTTACAAATTTTAATGGTATCGCCATTATTAGCGTTATCCAAAGCTAAGCTGATTGTTTTATAGAAAGAAAATGTACCTTCACAACTCCAACATATGTTTATGAGCGGTATGCAAGTCGGATTGTTATCCACAACCAAAGTCTTAGCCTGAATAGTTGAAAAAAACCCTGAAACCAAAACAAAAAAAACCAAAAAAAACAAGCTTTTTTTCATATAAACTCTCTAACTTTGTTCTATGTCTCCTACTCTTCTTCCTTAGGCAATTCCCTCTCAAACACTTCCCACAGATTTATATCAACATCAAATGTCTCAAGTTTTAATGTTTCATCCCAGTTGAACCTCTCAGGCACTCCATAAGCCCGATCTTTTAAAACATATCTCTCAACAAGGAAAAGATCGGGAAATACAATGATGTATTCTTTGACACCGAATTTTTCATATAGATCCTTTTTCATCTTTGTATCCTTATATGCCGTTGAAGGTGAGACAATTTCAATAACCAAATCCGGTGACCCCTTTATGTTGTCCTCTGTGATCTTGCTTTTGTCACAAACAATGAATATATCGGGCTGAACAACATTGAACTCATCCAATACAACATCTGTCGGGGCACTGAATAGATCACATTGAGACTTCTTATCCCTAAGCACTTTTTTCAGTTCAAAATACAAATTACCCGAGATTCTTTGATGCTTCACTTTGGGTACTGGGCTTAAGTTGTATGCCACACCGCCAATAATCTCCCACCTCTCATCATCCGGCCAGTTGATATAGTCACTATATGAATACTTTTTCTTTTCTCTCTTTGCTAAAATCACTTTTATACTTCATAATATGCTTTTTCATAATTTGACAAATTTAAACTCCCCTTTGTGAATTCTATAACAAACTTAATCATTGTCAACAAAAAACTCCACAAACAAAGCAATTTTTCATAACATGGCAAAATTTTCCAAATTATTATAAAATTATCAACGATGAAAGCAAACATTAGTGAAATTTTCTACTCAATTCAAGGTGAAGGTATCACGATAGGCTATCCAGCCGTATTTATCCGTTTTTGTGGCTGCAATCTAAAATGTCCCTTTTGTGATACAAAATATGCATTAGACTGTGAAAACTACATTGACTGTGAGGAAATATTAAGTAGAACAGAACAGTTTCCTACAAAGAGAATTATCTTTACAGGCGGTGAACCTGCGCTACAAGACGACTTTATAGCTTTCTTCATAAGCAAAAATCCCAATTCCTTCTATCAAATGGAAACAAACGGGACTATATTGCCGCAAAAAAGTATAAAGATTTTAAATCACATTACGGTCAGCCCAAAGATGTTTGCGTTAAATATATATGTTTTAAAAGAACTCAAAAACAGGGCTAAATCCATTGAATTTAAGTTTGTTGTTAAAGAAAACTTTAATGAAGAGATCGAGCTTATCAGTAAATTTGATTTAAAGCCCGTTGTTTTTCAGCCTATATGGGAAAGCGAAAGCCCGAGGGAGTACCTACAAAAAACAGCCAAAATCATAGAAAAAGTCAAAGAAAAAGCACCGTTTATAAGGGTTATACCACAAATACATAAAATCCTATACGGAAACAAAAGGGGGATATGATGAATAAAGCAATTGTTATCTACTCTGGGGGGTTGGATTCAACAACGTGTCTGTTTTGGGCTTTGGATACGTTTGATGAGGTTTATACTATAACATTTGACTATTCACAAAGACACTCAATCGAGATAGAATATTCCAAAAAAACACTAAAATTGGCAGAGAGTATAAAAAATAAAAAGATTAATGCCCATTATTTCAAAATTGACCTATCGCAAATCGGGGGTAGTGCATTAACGGACTTATCCATAGATGTACCAAAAAACAGAAATAAAGAAGAAATATCAAGCGGGATACCGATAACGTATGTACCCTTTAGAAACGGCGTTTTTTTAAGCATTACAGCAGCAATGGCCGAAAGGTACGATGTTTATAATATTATTGGTGGCTGGAATATGCTCGATTACTCCGGATACCCAGACTGTAGAGATGATTTTTTAAACACGTTTGAGAAGGCAATAAATTTGGGCACAAAAGCCGGTGCTTTAGGGAAAACATTTAAAATCCATACACCATTGATAAAAATGAAAAAATCTGAAATCATAATGTTCGGAAAAGAACATAGGGCAGATTATTCATACGCCTACTCGTGCTACTCGGGTAAAGAGGTTCCATGTGGAGAATGCGATGCATGTGTATTGAGGGCCAAGGGATTCAAAGAAGCTGGATTTGAAGATGATTTCCTCACAAGGCTAAAGAATGAAAGCAATAACGGCACATAAAAACCCAGACTTCGATGCCATAGCAAGCTGTGTAGCAGCAAAAAAGCTTTATCCAGATGCAGTTATCCTTTTCCCGATGATACAGCATAAATCAAAGATGAACTTCATGCTCCAATCGCTGATATACCCGTTTTTAGAGGAAACCGAGGACATAGATATAAACTCCATAGACACACTGATTGTCGTAGATACGCACTCATTAAAAAGGATAGAAAGCAGGTATAAAGATGTACTAAAAAAAGCCAAAATCATCTGCTTTGACCACCATTCAGAAGGAGATTTAAACTGTGAGCAATCCTACCTTGTTAATTATGGTGCAAATACAACGCAAATGGTAGAAAAAATTATAGAGAAAAACATTGAGATAACAGACGAAGAGGCAACACTGTTCATGTTGGGCATCTACGCAGACACAGGCAGGTTAACCTACACATCCACTAAAC
>JALVTR010000179.1 GCA_027035885.1 Desulfurellales bacterium | reverse complement strand
ACGAGCAAATTGAATTTGCATCACTTCTGGTCAGTGAATTAAAGAAACACGACATACCATACGATATAAATGCCGATAACAAATTCTTCAACCTAAAAACACTAAAGTGGTGCAAATCCAAAAAAAAATTGCTTGATGTAATATTAAACCCTTGTTACAGGTAATTCATCGCAAATACCCTTTATCAACTGCTTAATTCTTTCAAAATGCGTACCTTTCCAATAAAGTTTGTCGCAATTCGTACATAGTTTAAACTCATTGCAAAACAACTTTGTCTTTGGAAGAATCAAATCCCAAATCTCCTCCTTTTTCACCCTTTTAAGCAAACCGTTACATAAAGGGCATCTGCTAAACGTGTTGATGCTTTTACAGAGATCAAATCTCTCGACAATTTCCTTTACTTGAAGTTTCGGATCATCATTCTTCAGAAAGTGCCCTTTAGTGACCCTTGTGTGTTTCAAAATTCCAATGTCCCTTGTTAGAATCACACGGTTTTCGGATAAAGAGATGTCAATGATCTCCTTATCTTCAAAATCATTGCTGTAGAGCGTATCAAAGCCCAATATTCTCAAGTACCTCGCAAGCTTGCCCAAATGAACATCTGCAACAAATCTTAAATCCCTTAATGGCTTATCTTGTTTTAAACTCGATATATCAAAACTTTCAAAGACGGGGTAGACAGAAATAAAGTCACCGTCTTTTAAATGATACGAAAAATCTACAGGATTTGAGTTTACCAAAATCAAATCAACCTCTGTATGTGGCACGCCAAGTGATTCTATAGCGTCTTTTGCAGACGGCGATACGTAAAATCTATAATCAAAGCTCTTGTATCTTAAATCTTTCTTCAAAAAATCGTTTAATTCTGCGTAAAATCTAAATCGAGCAGTTTTCACAGAAGTCTTAAGAAATCTTCTTCTGGCATAGGCTTATAGAAAAGATATCCTTGAAAGTAGTCACATCCCATTTTTTTCAAAACCCTAAATTGCTCCTCTTCCTCTACACCTTCAGCCACGGTTTTAATGCCCAAATTCTTTGCTAAGTATATTATAGAATCCACTATACTTCTCGTCTTTTTGTCCACTAAAATTTTTCTTATGAAAGATATGTCTATTTTAACAACATCTATAGGAATGTTGGAAAGGTAAGAAAGAGAAGAATAACCTGTTCCAAAGTCGTCAAGATAAAAAAGAACCCCTAAATCATTAACATCACAGATAAGTTTATTTATTCTGCCAAAATTTTCGAAAAACGCCCTTTCAACCATCTCTATTTTTAAGTAAGATGAATCTAATTTATAACTCTCATTCAATTTCTTTATTTCTCCATACAAATCCATGCTTAATAGGCTTTTTTTAGAAAGGTTTACCGATATTGGTATTAACCTTCTCCCTTTTTCCTTAATTTTCTTTATCAACCCAAATGCGGTTTTTAAGGATTTCCTCTCTATATCGACGATTAAATTAGCTTGCTCCAAATAATCAATAAATTCACCTGGAGGAACTACTCTGCCATTCCTATTCCACCTTAAGAGACTTTCAGCTCCAGATATTTTTCCTTCGGCATCCACATACGGTTGATAGAACATAACAAAATCGTTGTTATTTAGTGCTTTTTCAAGTTCAATCTTCAAATTAAGCTTATTTACTACATTTTCCTCAAGCTCTTTGCTAAAAAAGCCTATTTTTTTATTACTATCTAAGCTAATACCAGACAGTGCTACCATTGCTTTGCGCAGAAGCTCGTTAGCACTTTTTCCGTCCCTTGGAATTAAGCTCAAACCAGCATTAAAAGATAGAGAAATAATCCGTCCTCCTTCTACGTATGGTTTTGAAAGCTTATCTAAGAGTTTTTCTAAAATTACCAACACATCAAACTCGTTGCTCAAATTTTTTAGTATTACGCCGAACCTATCAGAGTCAAGCTTCCCAACCACGTCTACGCTTTTAACATTATTCTTAATTCTCCCTGCGATTTTCTTTAGTATTTTATCTCCAAACGAGAACGAATAAGCCTCATTAATTTTTTTAAAACCTATAGGATTTATTATTGCAATGGCACCTAATTTTGTATACATTTCTAAAAACCTGTCTAGAATCTTTCTGAAATAATTTATGTTTATCAATCCCGTGTTTGAATCATAATTAAGCATCTTGTTTAACCTATTTTCAAGGGATGTTTTATCGGTTATTTGCTTTCCATAAGCTATGTAATTAGTTACTTTATCGTTTGCCCTAAATGGCAAAACAGTTACAAAAAAGTCTCTATACTCTCCTTTTTTAGATTTAAACTTCATTATGTTCGAAAAGGCAATACCTTCTTCAAGCTGTTTACGGAAAGTTTTATAAAACTCATCATCATAATTCTCGGCTAAGAATAATGTGTAATGTTTGCCTAAAACCTCATCCAAAGAGTAGCCAGATATATCCAAACTCCTCTTGTTCGCGTAAGATACGTTGAATTTGTTGTCTAATATAACTATAAATTCAAAACCTGAATTTAAGGCAATCATTGTCATTTTAGAGAACTTTTCTTTTTCAAACCTATCCAAAGAAAACTTTATTTGATTAACAATCATGTTTAGAAGTCTGTAAACATTACTATCAAATATATTTTCTTGATGGGACAAAATAACAGCAGAGCCTATTGCTTTCTTTCCTTTTATCACTGGCAAAGATGCGCATGACTTCAGATTAAATGATCTTGTGTTTTCCAAAAATTCTCTTCTAACATCATTTTTGTAATTTTCCAATTTAGTTTTAAGAAATTGTTCTATGCTGTTCATAAAAAAAACTTTCCCTCTTTTTAAGCTTTTTTGAAGTGGAAAAAACTTTGCCATACCAAGTTCAATTAGTGTTTCAAATTGAGAGGTGCTAAAATTTATAAACTCAAGAAGTTTTTTATTATTGCAATATTTAGAATAAACAGAAAGCTTGCTGTTTGATAGCAATGCAATGAAAGAAGCATCCATACCCATATAATCAACGAATATAGACGTTAATTTTTCCAAAAAATCATCCTCATTTTCAGCGGTTATGGATAAATGGCTTACATGGAATAGTGTATTGTAAATTTTGGATTGAAATTCTAATTGCCTATTCTTAAAAATGCTGTCAGTAATATCTTTTGAGATATCTACAAAGTTCTCTACCTTTCCATTTTCAACAATAGGCACTATGGACTTGTTGAGGTATAACAGAGAGCCATCCTTTGCCTTATTCACCATAACACCATCAAATATTTTGCCTCTCTTTTACGTCCCCCATAACTCTTCGTAAAACCTTTCACTATGATAACCAGATTTAAATATTGAAGGCCTTTTCCCTATGATTTCTTTAAGTTTATAGCCTGATATATTTTCAACTGTTTTGTTTGCATAACTTATTATTCCTTTTGAATCGGTAATCAAAGCCCAATCATGGCTTACGCTAATTGCTCTCTCAAGAATCTTTGCTTTTTTTTCCAACTCTATATTATCCAAAGCATAAGATATATCTTCTTTAAACTCTTCCAACAACTCTATGTTCTCTTGACTAAAAGAGCCTTTTAACGTATCAGCTATAAAAAAAATATATTTGACTTCTCCGTTTTTTATAGCGGGTATTGAGCATACAGACCTTAAGTTTAGTTTTTTGTAATAACCATGCCAGCATTCTAAATTTGGATCTTCAAAAACGTCATCTCTGTAAGCAACCCTTTTATCTATAAAAGCTTCAGACAATGTTCCCTTACCGCAACTTTTATTTCTATCAACTGTTAAAGATAAGGAATCAAGTATTGTTTCAACTTCCTTAAGTTTATATTTAACATAAATTATTTTAACATCTAAATTATTCTTATCTATTCTACCCACACCAACAAGTGGATAATCTACCTTATTCACTAACACGTCACATGCCCTTTTTATAAGCTCATCCTCGCTGTTTGTTTTAATAATCAGCTGATTTATTTCAGAAAGACCTCTGTATAATTTTTCTAAAGATTTTTCTTTAGTTCTATCTACAAATATTACAAGGCCAGCAAATTTTTCTTTATATTTAATTGTGTAAGCAAAGGCTTCAACAAATCTATAGCCACCGCCTTTTATTTTTAATGTTACATAGAAATACTCCGCAGGAAAAACTTCACCCTTCAGCCTTCTTTTTATGGCGGCTTTTATGGCATCAACTTGCTTATCCTTAATATGTACTAAAAATGTCTTTCCTATGAAATCTTTTTTATCATCATATCCGAATATCTTAGCAGCAGTGTTATTTGCATAAACAACCTTGCCATCTTTTTCGTATATATAAACGCCTATTGTATTTGAGCTCTCAAGCAACTCTTTTATATTAATATCTTGCAACGCCCCCCTCCTGTTTTCCCATTCTACCAATTCTATATAATTTAACATACTAATAGAGAATAATCTACAGAAATATCAACGTTATTGAGGTATGCAAGAACTATAATAAATTCCACACCAAAAGTGCTTATAAAGTCCCAACGCCTTTATTTACCTTTCAAAGATGTAAATAAAGGTAGGGATTTTAATTGACTTTAACAGTAAGAAAAATCAAATACTAAAAGTCTCCTTTTAAAGACATCGGAATCCCACTAACCATGAACAAAACCGTATCTGATATTTGAGCAATTTTTTGGTTTAAAAAGCCCAAAGCATCGATATAGTTTCTTGCAAGCTTATTTTCTGGGACAATGCCCAATCCAACTTCATTTGATACAACAATAATATCAAAAGTAATATTTCTGAAAACCTCAACAAAATCATCCATGAGGCTCAATCTATTATGAAAAAACAGATTACTGCACCAAACAGTCAAGCAATCAACTATAGCAATATCACATTCCAAATCTTTCAAGACTTTTGGTAAATCAATAGGCTCCTCTATTGTTTCAAACTCGCCACCCCTTTCACGCTTATGCCTTTCAATCCTAAACCTCATTTCATCGTCAAAGTCCTGAGCCGTTGCTATAAACACCTTCTTACCCTCAAAATTCCTTGCAATCTGCAGGGCATAGCTGCTCTTGCCAGACTTAACCCCACCTGTTATAAAGACCTTTTTGCTCATTCAATTATTTCCCAATTTATCACTACTTCAATTCAACAAAGGCAAAGCCGTAATATTCTTCCATTAACAATTTACCACCCTTTTTCTCAACTTTGAAAATGGAGGAGTTAATCGGCATAACCATTATTGCATCTTCCATCATAGCATTTACCAACTCTTTAGGTAACTCTTTCGCTGCTGCTGAAACCAATATTCTGTTGAATGTTCCACTGTTCGGGGGAAGTTTATCAGCGTTGTAAATCTCAACATTATCAAAATTATACTTCTCAAGGTTACCATTACAAAACTCAGCCAATTCTTTAATTATCTCCACGCCTATAACCCTACTGTTATCGGCAATAGAGGCAAGCAAAGCTGTAGTCCAACAACTGCCGCACCCAACATCCAAAATCAAATCGTTTTCCCTCGGTTGTAGCAATTCAAGCATAAAAGCCACCGTGTATGGCTGAGATATAGTTTGGCCTTCACCTATAGGAAGCGGAAAATCGCCGTACGCAGAATCCAAAAAGCCCTTTCTAATAAAATCCGCTCTATCAACCTCTAAAAAAGCCTTGATTATTCGCTCGGTTTTTAGAACGCCTCTATTTATAAGATGGTTAACCAATTCCCTGTTAGATTTAAAACCACCAAACATACCTACCTCTTCAAAAAATCTTCTATTTTATGCAGTTTTACGCTTTCAGGGTTGATTCTCTTTATTGATTCCCAAATCTTTTTCAGTTCCTCACTTCTTTTATCTGAATATTTTTCTTCATACATAGTCTTATCCGCCTCAGAAAATAGCTCATCCGGTGTATTAAATTGCCCTCTTTGTATTGCATACCCAATAGATACGCTTAAATAAGGCCTATTGCTTTTTCTATTCTCTACCAAAAGGTTTTCATTTATTCTTTTAATACACTTTTTTATGCCGGATAAATCTGTATTAATCATTAACAACACAAATTCATCTCCTCCAATTCTTGCAGGTATGTCAACTACCCTAACAGATTTCTTTAACACAAATGCCACCTTTTTAATCAACCAATCGCCCCATGAATGCCCAAGCAAATCATTAACCATTTTCAGACCATCTATATCAAATATAGCTAATGCTAAAGGATAGCTGCGCTCGTTAAAAAGTCTTTTTAACTCTTCTTTAAAAAATCTCCTATTATAAAGACCTGTCAAATCATCATGCAAGCTTATATATTCAATTTCTTTTTCCTTTAAATATCTGTATGTTATATCCTTCATCGACAAAATAATCACAGGCTCGTTGTTTATATTATCAGCAACTGCTGTTATCTCAATCCATTTCCTATTGCCCCTGTATGTTTCTATCTCGAAAACGCAACCTATACACTCTGCCTTTTTCGTTCTAATTCCTTCAAGATATTTCTCTATCCTAACTTCAGATTTTTCACTAACAAATAAGTCCTTTAGCCTTCTTATATTAAAACCTTCTATTTCAAAAACACTCAATAACTTGCTATTCAAGAATATAATACTACCTTCGAAATTTATTATAGCCACTCCTATATCAATATCCTCTATTAATGAAGCAAGCCTATCTCTCTCTATAGAGTTTCTAAAATAAAGCATGACACTATTAGTTATATCATCTGCAATATATACAGCCTCTTGTTCTGTAATTTTGAACATTTCAGATTGAAAATACCTTTTATAGCCACAATTTTTAAGATTTTTAATGATATCTATAGCATCTACACTTATGTCTCTTTCAAAAATCATTTCAAACCTTTTAGTAATAGATGGGAATTGTCTAAAAAACTCATAAATATTTTTTCCTACAGCATCACTTTTTCTTATAATTCCCATACACATTTGAACACAACTGTTTACATCCTTTACGTATATATCCTTACCTTTTTTTTCTACAACAACTAAACAACTCTTCATATAATTTGTAATAGAAACATACCTCATTATCATGTCTTCATGATTTTTAGTTATTTGTATAACATTTTCAGCCATTTCATTCACTTTTTTAGCTACGAAGAACGTTTCGAAAAATTTAAATTTTTCGATATCTAATTTGTTCACTTCAGGGAACTTTTCTAAAAAATTAATTATGCTTTTAATTTCTGGTTTTATCCTATTGAAAAAAGCGAAAAAGAAAGCTGCTGAAATAATCATTATAATAAAAACAGAAATCAATATTCTTTTTCCCATTCCGTTGATGTTATTTAATTGTTCCTTGTAGAAACCTTTTCCCATATCCTCTAAATAAAATCCGGTACCTATAACCCAATTCCACGGTTTGTAAAGAATTAAATAGGAGATTTTCTTTCCATATTTCTTAGTTCCCGGAATCTTGTAATAATATGTCGTTATAGAATACCCTTTCGAGAGTATATCTTTAAGCATCTTTCTTCGGAAATAATTTCCTTTTTCATCGGGTTCGTTTATAGGCAAACATTTTCCTATCAAATTAGGTTCATTTGGATTAATCACTTCTATTAATTTACAATTAGGATTATTTTTATTTAATCTTGAAATGAAAATGTACCCGTGTTTATTCGGGCCATACCTGTAATTGCTAAGATAAGCTAAAATGCTATTCTTTATCTTATTTTCTTGAAACGTCATATCTATACAATAAACTACATACCAATTCATTGGTTTAAAAAACCTAAAATAGACTGTATATAAATGGTGATTATAGATAACATTCATAAAGCTATTTCCTTTTATATTTATGTTTGACAATAGATTTAGCAATATTTTGTTTTGGTTTCCAAACATGATTTTATGTTTTTTATCGAAAATAAATAGATATTCTCCCGCCCTTTTTTGATAGATATAGTGAACAAAATTTAATAGTTCCTTTTTTATAACGCTATAAGATTTATCAAACTCAGAATTTTTTAAATATACTTTACTGAAAACTCTATATATTTGATTAAGCTGTTCTTCAGCATATATTGAATTTTCTTTCCTAATTAGTTTCCTCTCAAAATTTATGTACGTTACGATACCATCTATTCTTTCTTTTAAAGTATGGACAATATTATCCGCATATAATTTTTGCACAATTTTTGAGCTTTTCTTTGAATTTTGCATGGAAAAGTATAAACCAAAAAAACCTATAACTATAGATGTAACAACTATATAGATTAATGTTATAAAAAGCCCGAACTCTAAGGCTTTGATTTTCTTAGCATTCATCTTATCACTATATTACTCATTATTACATGTTTGTAAAGTATAACTTGACAAACATATTGCCCAACAAATAAAATTAGACCTATGAACAAAATCGCTACAACATTTGGGGCGTCAAAGGTTATAGATAAAAAACTATACGAAGAAGGAGTGGAATTGGGAAGATTTTTGGCAAAACTTGGCTACACAGTCAAATGTGGTGGTTATCAGGGTTTAATGGAGGCTGTAAGCAAAGGCACTAAAGAAGCAGGCGGCACAGTTATTGGCATAAGGCTTAAACACTTTGAAAACTTGCGTCAGGACAACCCTTACCTTGACATAAAAATTGTGACAAATGACCTATTTGAAAGGATAAAGCTCTTAACACTCGACAGTGAATTATTTGTCGTGCAATCTGGCAGTATTGGAACCTTAAACGAGCTGTTCTGTGCTTGGGCTTTAAAATACTCATTAGGAGAAACGTTCCGCGTGTGCCTGATAGGAAAAAACTACAAATACTTCTACAATTGCCCTTTTATTCCCCAAGAAACATTGAAATATTTAGAGATCTACGAAACGCTGGAGGATTTAAAAAGAAATTTTTAGCCCTTAAACGCGGCATCCACGATTTCCGGCTCTAACAATTTTTGTAAATCCTCTGTTCTTATCTCAACCAAAAATCCCCTTTTACCAGCATTTATCACAATTTTATCGAAATCAAAAATATCTTTTTGTGCATAAACCTTCATTTTCCTTTTAGTGCCAAATGGTGAAGTTCCACCAACCAAATAACCAGAAAACCTCTGGGCTTTACTTTGGTCGCACAACTTGACGTTTTTTACACTCATAATCCTTGCCAAATTCTTGGTTGAAACTTCAAAATCACCGTTCATTAAAACTACAAAAGGATTACCCTCATCATCCTCAAAAATTAACGTTTTCACAATCTTGTGTTCATCAATGCCAAGCTGTTTCGAACTCTCTTTAGTCCCACCATGATTGACATATTTATAAAACAGTGGTTTGAATTCAACGTTATGTCCTTTTAAAAATATAACAGCGGCTGTGTTCGGAACCTTATCAGCCTTTCCCATTTTGCTCCATCTTTTTTGCTAACTTCGCCCACGTGTCCTTCAGCGTAACAATTCTATTGAAAACCAAATGATTTTCTGTTGTATCCTTGTCAACACAAAAGTACCCCTTTCTCAAAAACTGGAACTTATCTCCAACTTTCGCACCCTTCAAGGAAGGTTCAACCTTACAGACATTCAAAACAACCAAAGAATTCGGGTTTATATTTTCCAAGAAATCCTCATCCTCACCGGGATTTTCTTTTGTAAACAAATGGTCATACAGCCTCACTTCAGCCGTTAGGCAATGACGGGCAGATACCCAGTGCAGCGTTCCTTTCACCTTTCTGCCATCCTTTGTCCACCCTCCCTTTGACTCTGGGTCGTAAACACAGCGAATCTCTGTGATATTGCCATTTTCATCCTTAACAACATCAGTGCATGTAACATAGTATGCATGTTTCAGCCTTACCTCTCTATCTGGTGCAAGCCTAAAGAACTTCTTGGGCGGGTTTTCCATAAAATCTTCACGCTCGATGAACAGTTCCTTACAAAATGGTATTTTACGTGTCCCAGCGTTGGGATCTTCTGGGTTGTTCTCAGCATTGAGCCACTCAACTTTATCATCTGGATAATTGTCTATTATCAACTTAACCGGGTCTAAAACGGCCATAACGCGATTCGCACGCTTGTTCAAATCTTCCCTTATACAGTGCTCAAGGAGAGAATACTCAACAACAGAATCGGTTTTTGAAACACCGGTCCTTTCAACAAAGTCCCTAATTGCTTCAGGTGTATATCCCCTACGTCTAAGTCCAGCAATTGTTGGCATACGTGGATCGTCCCATCCATTAACAATCCACTTCTGAACCAAAATAGTAAGCTTCCTTTTGCTCAATACGGTGTATTTTAAATTCAACCTACCAAACTCTATCTGCTGCGGTTTGTATATACCAAGCTGATCCAAAAACCACTCATACAGTATCCTATGATCTGCAAACTCAAGTGTGCAAAGGGAGTGGGTTATCAATTCAATGGAATCCTCAAGGCAATGAGCCCAATCGTAGGTCGGATAAATATACCACTTTTCGCCTTGCCTATAGTGGGGTTTCTTTATAATTCTGTACATAACAGGGTCGCGCATATTTAAGTTGGGATGGACCATATCGATTTTAGCTCGCAGCGTTTTTAAACCCTCTTCAAACTCACCCTTCCTCATGCGCTCAAATAGCACTAAATTCTCCTCAACAGTTCTATCTCTGTATGGGCTCTTCTTGCCAAGCTCAGTCAACGTTCCCCGATACTCCCTGATTTCTTCAGGGCTTAAATCATCAACGTATGCCTTTCCTTTTTTAATCAATTGAATGGCATATTCGTACATCTGCTCGAAGTAATCGGATGCAAAATATAGCCTATCTTTCCAGTCAAAACCAAGCCATTTAATGTCCTCTTTTATAGACTCAACAAACTCTTCACCCTCTTTCTGTGGGTTTGTATCATCAAACCTTAAGTTACACTTGCCCTCGTATTTCTCGGCTATACCGAAGTTCAAGCAAATTGACTTTGCATGTCCAATATGCAAATAACCGTTGGGCTCCGGTGGGAAGCGTGTATGTACCCTACCTTCATATTTGTTTGTTTCAAGGTCATTTTCCACTATTTCTTCTATAAAATTAAAAGGCTTATCTGGCATTAACCACCTCTTCGACTAATTTTGGCAAAATCTCCTCTGCCCTACCTTGCAAGAAAATATCTGTAATCTCATGCGTAAAGTTCGAAGGATTAATATTCACCTCTATGATGAAAGCACCGGCCATTTTTGCAATGTAGGGAATCCTGCTTGCAGGCATGATTTCACCTGTAGTACCAATAACAAGCATAATATCGCACTCATTGGCAAGCTCAACAGATCGATCAAAAGCTTTCTTTGGTATTGGTTCTTTAAAAAATACAAAATCTGGCTTTAAAAGACCACCGCACCCAGGACAAGTCGGAACTTCCTTTTCAAAGTCTATCTCACTCCTTTTACATCTCTTACCACATTTCATACAAACAAGAGTTTCGGCCGTTCCATGATACTCAACAACATCCTCAGAACCTGCCTCCTGATGCAGGTTGTCTATGTTCTGTGTAATAACGGGACAGTTAAACTTTGCTAAAGCATAGTGGGCTGGATTTGGTCTAACATCCTTTAAAAATCCGTAAAAGATTTTTTTTATCAGCTTCCAGCTCTCCTTCGGATGAGCCAAAAAGTAGTCTATATCGAAACATGACGGGTCGTATTTGCTCCAAAGCCCGTCTGGCCCTCTAAATGGTGGAATACCACTTGCAACAGAAATTCCGGCACCGGTAAAAGCAACAAACTTTTTCGAATTTTTTATTCTTTTAGCAGCTTCTCTAATTTTACTCATATCAATTTTATTTTATCATATGGGAAGGCAAAAAGTAAACAATTTGAGGGAATAATGCTAAAACAACTACGGTGAAAATCATAATCATAAAAAATGGAAAACTGTATTTGATAATATCGCCCACACTTTCATCAGATATACCCTGAATAACAAACAAACTAAATCCAACGGGTGGTGTAATCTGAGCAAGTTCTACCATTATAACCAAAAATATTCCAAACCACAGCGCTTCAAAGCCTGCCTGCTGCATTATGGGGAGTATAATAGGTGTTGTCATAACAACCATCGATACACCATCCAAGATTGCACCGAGTAAAAGATACATAAAGCCCACAATAGCAAGTAATGTGTAGGGGTTTAGGTGTGAGTTTGCCACGTAAAGGCTTAAAGAGCGCGTTATGCCACTAAATCCCGCAACCTGAGATAGAAATGCAGCACCCATCATTATAAATGCAATCATTATTGTCGTTTTTATTGTATTTTTGATTGAAACAATGAAATTATTCACATTGAGGTTTCTGAACAGCGCGGCAATAACCAAAGAACCCACGACTCCCAAAGCAGCAGCCTCCGTTGGTGTGGCAAAGCCGAGATATATGCTTCCCAAAACAAGCAAAATCAAAAAGAAAACTGGCGCAATGTCCTTCAATGATTTTAGTCTATCACTCCACACGTATTTCTCTTCCTCATTTGGTACAATATTGGGTTTCACCGTCGCAGCAATCATAATATAAAACGAATACAGACCACCTAACATTAAACCGGGTATGATACCTGCAATGAAGAGTTTGCCTATAGACACGTTTGACATCACGCCGTATATAATCATAATTAAACTCGGCGGTATCAGAAAACCCAGCGTTCCAGCACCAGCTAGAGAGCCTACGGATAAGCTCCTTGAATAACCTCTTTTTTCAAGTTCATTTAGAGTGATTTTACCCACAGTTGCCGTAGTTGCAGCAGAAGATCCAGAAACAGCAGCAAACATAGAGCAAGCAACAACATTCATGTGCAAAAGCTTACCCGGAACTTTAGAAAACCATGGCAAAAGGCCGTTAAATAATTTGTTGGAAATATCTGTGTGATACAAAATTTCACCCATAAAAACAAAAAGAGGCAAAGCTACCAAAGACCAAGAGTCAAGACTGTTCCACGAAGAATTTGCTAAAAGTCCACCAATCTTCGACCATATAGAGATTGTAGGTGGCAGTGTGAAGTTATACAAAAGCATAGTAACAACGCCTGCTAAGTACAAAGAAAATCCTATCCATATACCGCTTAAAAGAAATGAAAATAAAAAAACAAGCATTACAATAAGGAGAGTTAAAGGATCTGAAATCATCTCACAAACTCCTTGAGGGCTTCTGATATCAATTGGAGAACAAGAACAAAAAACCCCATGGGCATTACAAGTTGTGGAATCCAAAGTAAAGTTTGTGCTACAGTGTCCGATCTAATCTGATAAACATACGCCTGATAGACCATATAAACAGAATAGTAAAATATGTAAACTGTGAAAACCAAGGCCACTACAAGAGCATAAATTCTGAATATTTTTTGCACGTTCAGTGAAAATCTGCTCGTCAAAACATTTATCCTGATGTGACCGTTGTGCTTTAACGTATGTGCCAGACCAAACATAACAAAGCCAGCAAACATGTATGCTGAATATTCATCTGTTATCATGATGGACTTGCCTGTTAAACCCATAAGAGCAATATTTGACACAATTAGAACTATTGTTATGATAAGCAAAAAAGCGGATAGATAGGCAAAGATGTCTGTAAGCCTATCTATCCAAATAACAAGCCTTTTCATCTTTATTTTAAGAACTTCTCTATAATATCCTTTTCTTTAGGCGTGGATTTAGTCAAGAACTTATCGATGAGCTTCCTCGCTGCTTTATCCATCTCCTCATCGAACTTCTTATTTGGCTTTTCAACAATCATACCTTGTTTTTGTATAATTTTTATATCCTCACCGTTTATTCTCTCAGAGTAAGCCCACTGAGCCTTTTCTGTCTCTTTTGCTGCTTTTAACATAGCTTTCTTTTGTGATGGAGAAAGAGCATTCCAGTAATCCAAATTTATAGTAACCATATTCAGAGGATAAGCATAGTTGATTGTCGTAAAATACTTTAAAACCTCCCAGAACTTTCCATTCTTTGTGGACTCCGCACTTGTTAAAACGCCGTTAATTAAGTTGGTTCTTAAAGCTGAGTAAACATCACCCCACGGCATAGAAACAGCATTTGCCCCAAGAAGCCTTAAGAACTCTGCACCGTTTTTATCGTAAGTTCTAATCTTCAAACCTTTTAAATCTTTGGCACTGTGGATTGCCTTTTTTGTTACAAGTCCACTCGGAGGCCAAGGTGCAGCGTATAAGAACTTTTGATGCCACTTTAGAGCAGCTTGCTCATAAAGAGGCTTGAAAGCTTGATATAACTTCCATGCCTGCTTGTAGGATTTCACAAGTCTTGGAAGGGAGCTTACGCCGAACACATGCTCACTTCCAGAAACAACACCCATCAAGATATCAGACATAGGAACCTGTCCATCACGCACAACCCTCAAAAGCTCAGGACCCTTAAAACCCAAACTGCCGCCCGGATAAACGGTAATAATTACCGTTCCATGTGTGTACTTTTTAACTAATTTTGCAAACTTCATAGCTCCGAGTGTGTGAATACTTTTTGGTCCATAAATGCAGTTTAAGTTCATTTTAATGACCTTAGCATGGGCAGATGACCAAACAAACATCAGAGCGACCAAAACCACTAAAAAACCTGCAAATTTTTTCATACCAAACCTCCTACAAACTAATTTTTAGCTTTATGGTATCCTCCGCCGCCTGGTGTCTCTATTCTCAAGATGTCGCCTTTGTTTAACCTTGCCGTAAACTTGGAGGGCATGAACTTATAATTCTCACCACTAATCACTATATTTTTGCCAGGCCTACCAGACTCACCACCCCCAAGTCCGTAAGGAGACAATCTCCTTCTTTCAGAAAGCACCGTAACCTCAGCATCGCTCAACAGTTCAATCTCCCTTACCAATCCATCCCCACCACAGAACTTTCCAATTCCACCAGATTCATACCTAACTACATAACTTTTGACCATAAACGGATAACTATACTCCAACGCTTCGATTGGCGTATTTAGTGTGTTTGTCATATGGGAATGTATGGCGCTCTCGCCGTGTCCATAAGGATTTGCTCCCATTCCACCACCCAAGGTTTCGTAATATGCAAAAGGCTCTCCTGTTCTTGGATCAATTCCGCCAATCGCCACATT
>JALVTR010000178.1 GCA_027035885.1 Desulfurellales bacterium | reverse complement strand
AACGCTGCATCTCTGTTTTCCTCTTTTAGGATTTTTTTGGCAATCTCATACTGTCTCTTTTTGCTGCTTCTGGTTGTTAGGTTCTGTACTACTTTTGCAGTTATGACTATTAGCTCTTCGCTATTGTCTAATTCTGCTTCTCCCAGCTTGCATATATTTTTGTAGTTTTCTAATATTTCCCTTTTGTCTTCAAAGAGGTAACTGTAATCATCTTCTTGAGGCGTAAACCGATGGATTTTACTTCTTAAGAATAGGGTTAGGCTTTCTAATGAAAAGTTTGTAATTAAATTTTCAAGGTATTTCATAAAGAGTCTCCAAAAATTGGCTAATTTTTACATTATTGCTGAAAGCTGTCAAATTAAAAATTATATGGATCAACATTCTCCAGCTTCCATCTGCTATGTGTACATTTTTGGAGTTGAGAAATTTTAGTAACAGACCTAAATACTTAACATCTTTGCTAAATATATATAGGTTTACAAATTTACCCAACCACTCATAAGAGTAGCTCTCTACCCTTATAATATCTTACAAATGGAAAATATCATGGATTTTGTTGATTTTGGCTTATCAAAGGGTGTCATACCATTCATACCCATGCCATAGTGAGTTTTTTTGTATCCCATGTATCTTGCCATTGCTGTGTTTTAAATAAGAACTCTGTATCGTTTCTATACCTTTACAAATTAATGTATCCATGACCAAAATTTCCGCCTACGGGGCTTAAAAAGCAGACTAAAATCTTTTTGCTGCCAGCCGCCTGTTGAACCGCCGGAGGCTGTTTTTTATGCGCATTCCCGACAAAATCTTGAGAATTTTTTCAAGGATAGCCAGTGTTGTCATGCTATTTTCTCATTCAAATCTATCTCAATCATTATTTTGTCGTATTTAATAACGGGCTCTACTCTTTCTTTGTCTGTTTTGCTTTTCTTTAACTCCACAAGCCCCAGTTCAGAAAGAAGTTTTATATCTTCGTTTACATTCTTTAGGTCTCTGTTTACTATTTTTGAGAGTTCGTATATTGATTTTGGTTTGTGGCTGGCTATTGCCTTTAAAAGTTCAATTCTTTTGGCGGTTAAAACGCTTCTTAAGACTACTATACTTTCAAAATAGAGAGCCTCTTTCTTTTCTATTTCTTTGCCTTTTTCTATTTTTTCCCAGTAATACTTGAACTCATTTAAACTATCTTTTATGGATTTAATCCCTATCCTTATGTTCCTCACCCTCATAGCTCACCCCTTTTGTATTTTTCTATATCATCAAGAAAATCCTTAATGAGCTTATTCACATTTTCAAAATTATAAGGCATTTCCCTATCAGGGTAATGTTTGTGGTCGCCTTTCTTTTCATAGTTATCATACCCAATAACCCTTTTTCCGTTAACTATATAAACCAGAGAATATTTAATGCCGTAAGGTTCAGTTTTTGTTTCTTCCACTTTCAGTATCTTTATCTCCACCATGTTTCCTTTCTCATCAACCGTTTTTGTCTTTAATAGAGCTTCCGCTTTTATACTTGGTATTCTATGCCATATATACTAAAAGTCAAGCGTCTTCAAGATTCGCAACTGTGAGGTGTGAAAAAAAGAAACAGCAGATTTTCCAAGCCTATCTACAGGGCTATCCCAATGTTAATAGGTTTTACAACATGATAAACAGGTGTAAAACCGTGGAAGGGGCGATTGGGATAATCGAAGGAGTCTGAAGGGTATGATTAATAGCAAGCATATAAGCATTACAATTGGTTATAAATTGCTATTGCCATAAGTGTGTTTCATTTCCATTTTTTCCTGCTTCCGTTGACATAACTTCTATTTGTTTTAAGTGGTAAGAATGTTGGGGTCTATCTGCTTTAGAGAGAATTGGTTTGACAATTAGGAGTAGTTTAGATATATCATGAACTTATTGAACAGAAGTTTTATTTGTTTCCAGGACAAAAGAGGTGTGTATATTAATACGTGATAGCAGAAGAATATTAAAGGATGCTAAAAAGGCAAGGATGAAAAAATTACAGGGAGCTATACACAAAATAATTGCGTATAAAATGGATTAATTTAGTGGTCACTTAAAGTGTGGGAAAATAAAACATTTGTAAAACATGTTAAAATTAGTTAGATAATAACAATGGATGAGAACAAAAGATTCTACAACTTGCCTTCACCCATCCATAACTTGTTTGGGCGTAAAGTTGAATTATTACCGTCGGTTAACGAATTATTTGAGTTAGAGTTGGCTTATTTAGAATATAACTGTTTACCTAAAGATACTTTGCTAGAAAGATTAGCTTATTTTAAATCTGTTGATGGCAAGTTTACAAAGCATTTCTTAATGTATAATCACTCTGCTAAGGTACTTACAGATAATCGTTCGGCAAGCACAAAAGCATATTTTGAAAATGGATTATTTTCTACAGGTTATGCAACTCATGGATTATTTCCTTATCGTGGGAAATTTCATCCCCAATTAATTAAAGCATTAATTAATATCATTGGAATAAAGAAAGGAGAAACTATTTTAGACCCTATGTGTGGTAGTGGAACTGCAAATATTGAAGCTGCTTTAATGGGCATAAATTCTTATGCAATTGATTTGAGTCCTTTTTGTCAATTTATGACAAGAGTAAAATATAATAGTTTATCCATAGATATTGAACTATTAAAAGGAATCTCTGATAAATCTGAAGAGTTATTCAATTTTTTTAATGTAAGAGATGTAAAAAAACAATTACAGAAAATTAGTGATTACGAAAAATTAAAAGTTTACGAATTGGCATTACTTGCTTTTCTAGATGCTTTGGGATATTCCAAAAGGGTTGTTAGTTCTAATCACAAACAACTTTTCACAAAAGTTCTAAAAAGATATGAAGATACTGTTGTTAACTTCATCTCGAATACTTCAAAATATATAACCGATTTGGGAAATCTTGAGATTTTAGAAAATGCTACTGCTATGAAAATTCCATTGGATGATAAGTCTGTTGATGGTGTAATTACATCCCCCCCTTATTCATTTGCAATTGATTATGTGAAAAATGATGAAGCGCAGTTAAATTACTTGGGTTATAATGTTAATGAGATTAGAAATAATATGATTGGATTAAAAGGGAAAAATAAAAGTGAGAGGCTGAAGAATTATTTTAATGATATGGAACAAGTATGTTCTGAGGTTTCAAGAGTGTTAAAAGAAAAGAAATATTTTATCATTATTATTGGCTCGAATACAAATCAGACAGGAGGCATAAGATTAGAAGGCAAAATAATTGAATCATGTGGAAAGCATAATTTAAGGTTAGTTAAAAGTATTTTGAAGCCAATAAAGGGAATGAGAAATACTATGAAGGATGAATACATATTATTCTTTAAGAAAGAGGTGATATAAAATGAAAACCACAATAGACAAATATAACAT
>JALVTR010000177.1 GCA_027035885.1 Desulfurellales bacterium | reverse complement strand
TATCAGCCATATCCTACACCCCTTATCTATCGCATTCGCCGAACACGAAGTCCAAACTACCGATTACAGAGATAATATCCGCTATTAGCCCACCCTTAACCATTTTCGGCATTGCGCTGATGTTTATAAACGATGGAGCCCTAATCTTTAACCTATAAGGTTTGCCTTCGCCCGTAGAGTATATGTAGAAACCCAATTCACCCTTTGGGTTCTCAGCACCAAAGTAAACCTCACCAGGCGGTGACTTGAAGCCCTTTACAACCTTTACGAAGTGTTTCATTAGAGCGTAGTTGTTCATCATAATTCTCTCTTTGGGTTCCCAAGCATATCTCGGTTCATCAATCATTACAGGGCCGTCCGGGATCCTTTCTATACACTGCTCTAAAATTTTGTTGGATTGCACCATTTCATCCATCCTTACAAGGTAACGCGCGTATACATCGCCTTCTTCGTATACCGGAATCTCGAAGTTCAACTCAGGATAAACTAAATAAGGCATATCGCGACGCAAATCCCAATCTACGCCGCTACCCCTTGTGCAGGGTCCTGCAATTCCATAATTGACAGCGTCTTCCTTTGAAATATAACCAACATCTTTTGTCCTTTTCAGCCAAATTCTATTCTTTGTTAAAAGCTGATGATATTCTTTAACCTTATCATAGAAAAGATTTACGAACTCCCTCAGCCTATCCATAAAGCCATCGGGTAAATCCCTTGCAACACCACCTATCCTTATGTAGTTGTAGGTGAGCCTATTACCGCACGCCATTTCGAACATATCGATGATGTACTCCCTTTCGCGGAAGCAGTATAAGAACACAGTCATTGCACCTATATCCAGAGCGTGCGTCGCAAGCCAAACAAGATGGGAAGCAATCCTTCCAAGCTCAGACATAATAACCCTTATATATTGTGCTCTTTCAGGAATTTGATTTTCTATTCCAAGAAGCTTTTCCACGGCCATTACATATGCAAGGTTGTTATTCATCGATGCTAAGTAGTCAAGCCTATCAGTATATGGGTTAAACTGGTGATAACTCATATATTCTGCTAATTTTTCTATCCCTCTATGCAAAAAACCTACTTGGGGGTCGGAATCAACTATCCTCTCGCCGTCCAACTTCACAACATACCTTAAAACTCCATGTGTAGCAGGATGCTGAGGTCCAATATTCAAAATAACCTCTTGCTCGTTATTCACAACATAACTTTCATTCATATCTATACTCCTTTAAGGCATCCTTGTGTGTTTTGGCTTCTTTAACAGACCTTCTGGTAAATGCTTATCAAGCCACGAATCGTCTCCTGGTTTTCCTTTGAGAGGATAGTCCTTTCTCAAAGGATGCCCTTCCCAATCATCTGGCATTAAGATTCTTCTTAAGTCTGGATGATTATTAAACCTAATGCCAAACATATCGTATGTTTCTCGCTCATCCCAATCTGCTGAATGCCAAATGCTACTTATGCTATCAACAGGTTCATCTTCCTTAGTTCTTGTTTTGACCCTCATAACCATCTTGTAGGTCAAAGACCTTAGTTCGTAGACCAAATCAAAACGCTCTTCTCTTTTTGGAAAATCAACAGCTGTCATAAGAACTAAGTAGTCAAATTGCAAATCTGGTTCGTTTTTCAAAAAATTCATAAGTTCGACGAGCTTCTCTTTCTTTATTGTTACGGAAAGCTCCTCTCTAAACTCGTCATGCTCTATTATGTAATCACCAAACTTAGACTTTATCTTTTCCAACAACTCAGCGTTTGTCATAGAGATTCTCCTTTTCTCAAGCTTTCATTGACCCTTCTCTTCTGATTTTCTCCTGTAATTTCATTATACCATACATCAAAGCTTCAGGTCTTGGAGGGCAACCAGGTACATAAACATCCACAGGCATTATCGTATCTACTCCTTGAACTACACTATAGGTATCAAACGGCCCTCCTGTATTTGCACAGGAACCCATAGAAATAACCCACTTGGGGTGTGGCATCTGATCGTAAACCTTTCTTGCCGCAATGGCCATCTTTTTAGTTAATGTTCCTGCGATAATCATTATATCTGCATGTCTCGGAGATGCCCTAAAAACAACACCGAATCTATCCAAGTCAAAGCGTGAAGCACCTGTGGCCATCATTTCAATTGCACAACAAGCTAAACCAAATGTCATTGGCCAAAGAGAAGAATATCTCGCCCAGCTAATCAGCCTGTCTAGTTTCGTGGTTATCCAAGGATTTTCTACTCCCATTCCAACGCTCCTTTCTTGTAAGCGTAAATCCAGCCAACAAAAACCATAACTATAAATAATCCCATTTCAATAATGCCCAAAACACCTAAACCCTTAAAATCCACCGCCCACGGATACATAAACACCGCTTCAATATCAAACAGGGTAAACATAATGGCTATGATATAGAAGCGAATGTTAAAGTGGGCAAGTTCACTCAAACGCGGATAACCGCATTCGTACAAATCATACTTCTCCTTGTAGTACTCCTTCGGCCCAAGCAATTTAAATACCACAAGGAGGCCAAAGAAAATAACAAAGAGTATAACTATAGAAACAAATGCTATAAACCAACCCAACATACTCCGACCCCCTTACATTAGTTTCAAAAACCAACTAAATTTTATATCAATACACGTCACTGTCAACAATAAAATACAAGAACCTTAAATCATACTTTAATAATCACTTAAAATTTTTCTGAAAATTAAAGGATACTGGACTCAATAACTATATCCAGTATCCCAGATTGTTATTATCACTGAGACAAAGTTTCGTGTATAGATTTGGCAGCTTTTTTACCTGCGCCCACCGCTAAAATTACGGTAGCCGCACCAGTAACTATATCGCCGCCTGCCCAAACTTTTGGATGTGTAGTTTTGCCTGTATTTTCATCAGCTATAAAATAACCCCATTTATTAGTTTCAACACCTGTTGCACTTCTGGCAACTATTGGATTAGCATTTTGTCCAATAGCAACTATAACGTTATCTACGTCCATTACAAAATTTGACCCCTCTATTGGTACAGGTCTTCTTCTTCCTGATTCATCAGGTTCTCCAAGCTCCATTCTTATACATTCAAGTCCTTTAACATTTCCATTGTCATCCCCTAATATTTTTACAGGGTTTGTCAGAAGCTCAAATTGTATACCTTCAGCTTCTGCATGCTCTATCTCTTCAGCCCTTGCAGGCATCTCTGTTCTGCTTCTTCTATAAACAATAATAGATTCCTCTGCTCCCAACCTTTTTGCTGTTCTCACAGCATCCATAGCAACATTGCCACCCCCAATAACTACAACTCTCTTACCGACATTTAAAGGAGTATCGTAATTAGGAAAATCAAAAGCCCTCATAAGGTTAGACCTCGTCAAAAACTCACTTGCCGAATAAACGCCATTTAAATTTTCACCTGGTATATGCAAAAACGATGGAGCGCCTGCTCCATTTGCCAAAAATACTGCATCATATTCTTCGACTAATTCATCGACTGTTTTTATGTAGCCTATAACATAGTCTGTGTATATTTTAACTCCCATTTCCTTGATTTGATCTACCTCATATTGAACAATTGCCTTTGGTAATCTAAACTCAGGGATTCCGTAAACCAAAACTCCGCCCGGTTTATGAAGGGCCTCAAAAATCGCAACGTCGTAACCTAACTTGGCCAAATCAGCAGCACATGCAAGGCCAGCAGGACCAGAGCCGACTATAGCTACACGTTTACCCACATTAGAATCCTCTGCTGGAGGTTCATCAACTACACCTTTCTCTCTTGCCCAATCAGCAACGAATCTCTCCAGCCTGCCGATTGCTATGGGTTTACCCTTTTTATTTAATATACAAGCACCTTCACACTGTTCCTCTTGAGGGCAAACTCTACCGCATATAGCAGGCAAAGCATTTGTTAATTTTATCTCTTTAAATGCCCCCTCAACATCCTCATCTAAAATCTTATCTATAAACTCCGGCACATGTACATCAGCTGGACATCCTGCAACGCATGCAGGCGGCTTACACTGCAAGCACCTTTGGGCTTCTTTTATAGCTTCTTCAAATGAATATCCATAAGGAACTTCATTAAAATTTTTTATTCTCTCTTTAGGGTCTTGTTCCTTCATAGGAACTCTATCTCTTTTAAACTTCTCTGACGCTTTTATTCTTTCAGCCATTATGCCACACCCTCCTTTGATTTATAAAGCTCCAAGGCCTTTTGTTCTAACTCCTTATACTGTCCCTGCCTTGCCATTAATTCATCAAAATCAACTAAAGCACCGTCAAACTCAGGCCCATCTACGCAGGCAAACTTTGTTTTACCACCTACAGTAACCCTACAAGCACCGCACATGCCTGTACCGTCAACCATTATCGGGTTTAAAGAAACAATAATGGGTTTCTTAAACTTGCCAGCAGACATTGCGCATACTTTCATCATTATTGGGGGTCCAATAGCCCAAATTTTACTGACATTATCAGCCTCTGTAGTTAAAAGCTCTTCTAAAACTGCGTTAACAAACCCTTTTTTGCCTTTACTGCCATCATCTGTTGCTACTATAACCTCTGTAGATGCTTCCCTAATCTTATCCTCCATTATTAAAAGGTCAGCAGTTTTAGCTCCGATAATTGATACAACATGATTACCCATCTCTTTAAGTTTTTTTGCTATTGGATGAATTGGAGCTATACCGATTCCTCCACCAATCATAACAACCTTTCCTGGGAACTTTTCAACTTCTGACGGCATACCTAATGGCCCAACAAAAGAGAAAAGCTCTTCACCTTTATTCATTCTTGAAAGCTCCAAAGTGCTTTTGCCAACAACCTGAAAAACTATCTGTACCCAACCCTCATTTAACGAGGAATCTGCAATGGTCAATGGTATACGCTCTCCGTGCTCTTTTGGGATAAGGATAATAAACTGCCCTGGCTTTGCAGCCTTCGCAACATCCTTAGCCTCAATGAGCATGGAGAATATAGTATCACTCCACTGCTCCTTTTTGAGTATCTTTGCCATTAAAAACCTCCTAAATCCTTATTTTATTCGCTACTTAAAACGTAGCGCAATTGTTCCCAAAAAAGATGAAATCACAAATGTATTATGAGCACACGAACCTTTCGGAAATTCAACAATATACTCTCTAAACCACCTATTTCCATCCACACTGTAGAGCCAACCTGATCTCCAATCATCCTTATCTATAAATTTAATAGATTTTGGCCTTATTATTCTTCCGCATCCCGACAAATACACACTCCAAAAGGACCTTTCCAGTTCAAGATTGTTAAGTGTAAGATCGGGTGTGTAAAAAGCAACATAATATATATCGTTTTTCTTAAACTGCTCAAGAAACGGTTTGTATTTCACTGTGTTTGGGTTACCCTTTAAAATACCTTTAACATATTCTTCAAACAGTTCTTTATTAAAATGTGTAACTTTTACCTTGGCAACAGTAGAAAAATCTCTATACAATGTGTAATTTTTAGTATTCTCTTTTAAATCATTCATATAAACATTTTTGTAACTTCTAAAACCAAGGCGATAGAGAGATTCCTTTACCGAAGAACAAGAGCTTAAACCAATCAATAAAACCATAAAAACACCAAATAAATAGTAAAACCTAACCTTCCTCATCATCAGCTCCTTCATCACCTAAACCAACATTGTTTAACAACCTATCTAAAGCCTCCTTTGCCTCAATATTGTCTGGTTCTTTTTCAATAATTTTCTTGTATGTATCAATGGCGTCGTTTATATATCCCTGCTTTTCGTAAAGTTTAGCCAATGTTATAGTAACTTCTTCTTCTATAACACCATCCTCACCATCAATTTTTGAAGCAACACTCCCATCAGATTCTTCTGAATCATCCAAATCGATCATCGGAATCTTTTCATCTTTAGACTCAAGGCCTTTCACTAAACTTTCTATTTCCCCACTCTCCACTTTTACCTTAGAAACAAGTTTCATCATTTTATCCTTAGACACATCATCGCCCAACTCAACGAGTTTTTCGTAAATTTTCAAGGCTTTATCGAGTTTCCCCACTTCCTCATAACATAAAGCTACAAGCTTCAGGGCAGGAATACTATCACTTTGTATATTTATAGCTGTTTCCAAATAAGCTAAGGCAGACTCGTAGCTACCCTGTTCAAATAAAACCTCGCCTATTTTAATCAGAGCAAGAGCATATCTCGGAAATCTTTTGATTCCCTCAAGCAAAATTTCGTAAGCTTTTTCGTACTGCTTGTTATTTAAATAATATACAGCTAAAGGATAAAAATACACACTCTTTTCTGCATTATCCTCGTAGTATCTTTCTAACCTCCCAATAGCCTTTTTAGCTATCTTCACCTATCACTTCCAATATCAAATTCTCCTTTACACCGCCAGCGATTATAGAGTTGCCTATGCCCTTTGTCAAGACAAAACGCAAAGAGAAATCCTTGTTTTTCTTATCTCTAAGCATAATCTCTAAAAATTTAGAGGTATCAATTTCTACATTCACATCTACAGGGAGACCTAATATTTTTAAAAGAGCCTCAACTCTTTTTACATCGTCCTCGCGTATTAAACCCATTTTTTTCGAGATTTTCATTGCTTTAACCATTCCAATCGAAACAGCTTCACCATGTAAATATCTTTCATAATTTGTTATACTCTCAAGAGCATGGGCAAATGTATGACCAAAATTCAAAATTGCCCTTTGTCCTCTTTCTTTTTCATCACCCTCAACAACTTCCACTTTATTTTTAACACTCTTTTCAACAACAATCTTTAAAGCCTTTAAATCCCTTTTCCTCAAAGCATCTATATTCTTCTCCAAAAACTCAAATAGCTCTACATCCATAATAATCCCATATTTAACAACTTCCGCAAAAGCAGATATATACTCCCTGTCTGGAAGTGTCTTCAAAAAATTAACATCAACAAATACATCGTTAGGTTGATAAAAACTTCCAACAATATTTTTTAAGCTATGGTAGTTAATGCCTGTTTTTCCCCCTATAGAGCTGTCTACCATAGCAAGTAGGCTTGTGGGTACATGATAAAGTCCTATACCTCTCATATAGCTACTTGCTGCATAACCCGCAATATCACCCACAACACCCCCTCCAACACCAACTATGTAAGAATACCTATCCGCCCCTTTTTCTATCAAAAAATCGTATATTTTAAGTAAGGTTACATAATTTTTACTTTCTTCACCGGATTCAAATACATAAATTTCATCGCTCAAATCCTCCAAAAATCCCTTATAAAATTTATAAACATTACTATCTGTAACTACATAAATGCGTTTACCTTTTAATTGCTCACCTACAAAATCTTTCAAATTTTCTCCAACAAAAACTGTGTAAGCCCTTGAAACCTTAACATCTATCTTCTTAACTACCTGCTTAGTATCTGATTCCTGCATTTCTCAATCTCCTTATAACCAATAATATCATAATTAAAAACTGCTCTTCTTTTATCATCAAAAAACAGTAAATGACCTTCTGTTAAATATTTATCATCGAAGCCCTTTATACTACCTTTGCTTAATATCCAAGAAATGATATCTCCAATATCGTACCCCAAAGCAGAGAATTGTGTGGGGTTTTTATAATAACTGTGCCTATAGCTCCTTAAAAAGTCTTTTGAAATTTTCAGATTTGAACACATATAATAAGGAACAACCATTTTAACGTGTTTAAGAATTCTTTCGCTTAAACCAATAATGTTTTCATTTACTACAGAATCTGTACCATAAACCACACCCGGATTTATATCGTAATAGTCGATAACATCAAGTAAATGCGAGAATACGTCTGAGGGGGCAAAAATAACCAAAGCATCTAAATGTAGGTTATAATTAAAAATTTTACCTTCTGTAAGTCCAGAGAAGCCTTTTATTTTCTCAACACTAAATGTATCTTTAACAAACTGATCCATTAGATTAAAAAAGGTTGGCACACCGCTGATAACACTCGCATACTTACCACATATTCCTAAATCCTTTAAAAACTCATTTTTCTCTACCATGTTTAATCTATTATATGAATAAAAGACTGCGATATTGCTGATACTTGATTCACATATGCTATTCGCAATTTCCTTAACTGCTTGAATGGGATCATAACCAAAAAAAAATACATTACTACAATTATCAGTATCTTTAGAGAAAGGTAAAATTACATAGACTGGCTTATTACACATCATTTTAACAACTTTACGTACGTTGTTATTTAAAAATGGCCCAACGACTATTTCAGGCTTGTACTTGCTCAAGGCTGCCCTTATATTCTCACCTGAATCAACTTCAGCCAAATTGACACTACCTTTGAGAAATAAATTTATACCGTTATAAACATCATCAGCATAATTAGACAAAGAACCTTCAAGTGGTGCGATAAACAGAATATTAGAACCATAGGCCTTCAGCGAAAAAAAGACAAATAGTATAACTATGATTATTCTTTTCATTTTACAAGAAGCTCTTTAATCTTTTTTAGGTCATCCAAAAATATTTCTACTGCTTTGGGGTTTCTTAAAAGGTAAGCTGGATGGTAAAGTGGGATAACTTTTATACCACGATAATCAAAAATCCTTCCCCTCAATGCTCCCAAAGTACCCTTTTGATTGGTTAATTCATACGTAGAATATCTTCCAAGGGTCGCTATAACCTTTGGGTTTATAATTTCTATTTGTTTTTTTAAATACCCAAAGCAGTTTACAAGTTCTTCTGGCAGCGGATCTCTATTGTTCGGAGGTCTGCACTTCAAACAGTTTGCTATATAAACATTTCCAATGTCTATACCGATTTCATTTAATAAGTCTCTAAGAAGCCTTCCTGCTCTACCTACAAATGGCTTACCCTGTATATCTTCGTCTCTTCCCGGTGCTTCGCCAATAAACATAAGGTCGGCATCAATGCTACCTTCACCGAATACTACATTAGTTCTATTCTTATAAAGACCGCACTTTCTACACTTTATAGTTTCCTTTTCTATTTCTCTAAAAATATCTTGCTTTGTTTTTATATTCACAGGTCTTACGTACTCAACGCCTATTTCCTTATAAAATTTAAGCAACTGTACCATTGGGTTCATTTAGCGTATCTAAGAATCCTTTGATTAAAGCATGTTTTGTGTAATACGAGATTTTATTAGAAATTAAGATTGCGGTAGATTCAAAAATTTCCTCAATAACACAAAGACCGTTTTCTTTTAGAGTCCTACCTGTGGACACAATATCTACTATGCAGTCAGAAAGACCCAAAAGCGGGGCAAGCTCTATAGAACCATAAAGTTTTATAACTTCGGCATTTACACCCTTTTTCAAGAAATAATCCTTCGCTGTATTAACAAACTTAGTAGCCACTCTAACAGTAGACGTCTTTTCGTTTAAACAATCCTTATCTTTGCCAGCAACAACCATCTTGCAATAGCCAATTCCCAAATCTAAGAGCTCAAAAACATCGCTATTTGATTCAACCAAAACATCCCTGCCAACAATGCCTAAATCCGCTGCTGCGTATTCAACGTAGGTTGCAACATCTTGAGCTCTAACAATAAGAAACTTATACCTTCTACTTTTATCAAAAAAAAACAACTTTCTAGATGAGGGAGCCTCAACCTCTATACCGCAAGACAACAATAAACTCAAAGACTCATCCATAAGCCTTCCTTTTGGAAGAGCTACTGTAATCACTACTTTACCCTCCAAATCTTAGCTCCCAATTGAGTTAATTTTTCTTCTAATTTCTCATATCCCCTATCTAAATGATATATTCTTAAAATTTCCGACTTTCCATGCGCAGCTAATGCTGCTAAAACAAGACTGGCACTTGCTCTTAAATCTGTGGCCATAACACTTGCTCCAACAAGATTTTCAACACCTTCAACCACAGCCTTATTCCCAGAAACAATTATATTGGCTCCAAGCCTATTAAGTTCAGCTACATGCATAAACCTGTTTTCAAAAATAGTTTCCTCAATTATGCTTGTACCATTTGCTAAGCTCAAAACGGCCATAAACTGGGCCTGCATATCAGTTGGAAAGCCTGGATAAACAGCCGTCTTTATTAGGGTGGGCTTTATGTATTCACCACCAACAATCATCCCATTATCGGTTAAAATATATTTACCTCCAATTTCTATAAATTTGTCCAATATGGCATCTATCGCATAAAGTGGCACATTCTTTATCTCAATCTCTGAATGCGTAATTAGTGCCGCACACATAAGCGTCCCTGTTTCTATTCTATCTGCCATAACAGTATACTCAGCTCCTTTGAGGGACTTAACACCCTCAATCTCTATAACGCTTTCTCCTTCACCTTCAATCTTAGCCCCCATTTTTTTTAAAAGCTTAATTAAATCAACAACCTCTGGCTCTCTTGCAGCATTTTTGATAATTGTCTTACCTTCAGCTAAAACAGCTGCCATAACAACATTCTCTGTTCCTGTAACAGTTGGAATGTCAAAATATACCGTACTACCATTGAGCTTGTCGGTTTCTGAAATTATGTACCCATTTTCTATTTCAACCTTACCACCCATAGATTTAATCGCATTGATATGCAAATTTACAGGCCTAACACCTATCGCACATCCGCCTGGGAGAGACACGTGAGCAGAGTGCAAACGAGCCATTAAAGGGCCAAAAACCAAAATCGAGGCTCTCATTTTTCTCACCAAATCATATGGCGCAAAATCAGAGTCCAATCCTGAACAATTAATTCTCAATGTGTCCTTTTTCCTTCCGCAGTTACATCCAAGCTGAAACATCAACTTGCACATCGTGTCTATATCCATTAAATCCGGAACGTTATGCAAAACAACATCTTCATCCGTTAAAATTGCAGCTGAAATCATAGGCAGAGAGGCATTTTTAGAACCACTGACTACGGTAGTACCTTTAAGTTTTGTAGGACCTTCTACTATGAACCTATCCATTATATCTCATCCTTCAATTCCCTGCGCGCCTTTTTCAAACACCTATCCATTATCACAACAAGACCAGCCTTTTCAGCTATTTCCTTAGCTTTTTCACTATAAATACCCTCTTGAAGCCACAGAGCCTTTGCCCCAATCTTAACTGCCTGCTTAGCAATTTCAACGCAGTATTCTGAGCGTTTAAAAACATCAACCACATCTACTAACTCTTTTATCTCTTCTAAGCTTCTGTAGCATTTTTTACCCAAAATCTCTTTTGTTGCTGGTCTTACAGGAATTATGTTGTACCCGTTTTGTTTCAAATATTTAGCTACATCATAGCTTGGCCTATCATTCTTTGGGCTTATGCCAACCACTGCTATATTTTTCATTCTCAAAACAGATAGCATTTTCCTTTTTTCCTCGTCATCCACCTTACCCAAATCTACCCTACATATTGTTACATTGGGTAACTCCATATTATCCACCCAAAGATTTAATTCTTTCTTCCCTTGTCTCAATATGTGTAATTTTTATTCCAAATTTGCCACCAATTACAACTACAACACCCTTAGCAACAACTTTACCGTTTACAAGTATATCCATTGGTTCCTCTATACTTTTATCTAACTCAATTATAGACCCATCTTTCAAATCCAATACATCCTTTATAAGCATATACTTTTCACCAACTCTTATCTTCACCTCTAAATCTATGTCCATTATCAAATCTAAATTCTTTGGCGTTTCCAAGCTGTCAAAAGAGGGTTGTTCAGAAATAGTGTTGACGGGTTCTTCAACCTCTTTAAATGGCACTTCTACCTTACCCAAATTTTTATCTTCAACAACTTCTTCAGACTCATCAGATTCAGTTTCAAACAGTTCACCCATCTTATCTTTATCTGAATAAACCTCTAATATCCCATCACTAATGTTCGGTAACGCTATATCATAAATCGCTTTATAAAGTAACACAGGAAGTTCAACACCTTCTTGTTTTATCTCTTTGACCTCAACAGACAACGGAATAGATATAGAATCCTTAGCAGCTGTAGACAAATTACCAAAAACCTGAGAGAATAATTCTTTTAAAGCATCAAGGTCGTCGGATTCAAGCCTATCCTTTGTCTCTCCAGGCCCCATCAACATCAAATCCGATAAAACAGAAGCAAATTCCTTATCTAAAATAATATAAAAGTCCGTGGAGTTATTATCAGTTGATAATCCAATAACGCCAACTACCTTACCATCAACGGAAACATCGTCATTTTTTACATAAGATAAATCTGTAAATTTAGATACAACTTCCAGAGAAAATGCAGTTTTTAAAACATCCTCCAAGGAGTCATTTAAAAGAGAAAAAAATTTTCTAACTTCTTCTTTTACCTCTTCTGTCGATTTCTCATCGCCATCTGAATCACCAAACAAGTTATCAATCTCATCCTGCGATAGCTCTTCAGCAACCATACCACCACCTTACGTTATAATCTGTGCTATTTTAACAGCTTTATTGACATTTCTTTTTCCAAGTTCAACCATATATTTTTTAACACCATTTACATAGGCAAGTAGCTTATCATCTGCTCTGGCTTCTAAAACAATCACATCGTTCTCTTTTAAATTAAGAAAATCCCTAACTTTTACAAGTTTAGAGCCAAGCCTGAAGTCTACATGAACCTTAACATCTTTTATGGTTCTCGCTATGTCTTCAATTCTATTCTCTGTAATTTTCTTAGAACGTGCAAGTATATCATGAGTTCCAATCTTATTCAACACAGGCTCTAAAACTATTACAGGTAAACACCAATTTATTATACCACTTGATTCACCAAGTTTTACCTCAAACACGACCAACACAACAATTTCTGACGGTGCAACTATTTGAACAACGTTGGAGCTTGATTCTTGTCCTATAACCTCAAAACTAATATTCATTATCGGCTCCCAAGCTACCTTCATTTCCTCCATAGCCTGCTTAACAACATCCAAAAGGATGCTCTGCTCTATATCGGTAAATGGCCTCGACAAATTAACAGACTCACCCATTCCACCGAGCAATCTATCCACAAGAGCAAAACCTATTTCCGGCTCAAAGGAGAATACGCCATTACCATCCAATGGTGCGAGGCTAATAACATTAAAACTTACGTTGTTAGATAAAGATAAAACAAATTCAGCATAAGTCATTTGGTCTACGCTAACAACATCTATCTCTACTATAGACCTCAAAAAAGCTGAAAGTCGGCTTGAATAGTTACGAGAAAATTTATCATGCAGGTTTTTTATAGCCCTTATCTGTTCTTTGGAAACTTTATCTGGGCGTTTAAAATCATAGAGAGAAACCTTTTTTGGTTCAACTATTCTTTCCGGTGATTCTTCGGGCTCTTCCTCTATAAGTTCTTCTTTATCTATATTGTTTAATAAAGCATCAATCTCTTCCTGAGAGAGAATCTCAGGCATATCTCATCACCCACCAAGTACAATTTTTGATATCGTGGGAGCTATTTCATCTAAAGACACAACAAAATCCGCAATGCCTGCTTGAGTAGGTTTTCTTGGCATACCCCAAACAACGCAAGAATCTTTATCCTGGGCAATTATCGTGCCTCCAGACTCCTTAACTCTTTGAAGCCCTTTAAATCCATCATCACCCATACCCGTCATTATCACACATAGAGATTTATCTCCAAACGTTTTTGCTACAGAGCTAAACATAACATCAGCATTTGGCGTATAAATAGTTTTTGGCTTATCACTAACCCTTACAAGATACCTCGAGCTAGACTTGCTCGTTGTCATCTGCATGCCCCCGGGTGCAAGGTAACCTTGGTTAGTCCTAAGTTCCTCTCCATCTTCTGCTTCTTTCACATTAATTTTTGATACCTTACTTAAAGAGTTAGCAAAAACCCCAGTGAACGTTTTAGGCATATGTTGAACGATTATTACAGGCACTCTAAGCAAAGGAAGCATTGAAAAAACTTTCTCCAAAGCAACTGGCCCTCCTGTACTGGCTGCTATGGCAACAACTTTTATATCAATTTTTTCCAATCTTTTTTTGTGTTTATAAACAGCCTTAGGTTCCTCTTCAGGTTTTTGGGAAGCTGTTTTAGAAACCATCAACTTTATTTTCCCACCTCTAATATGAGCACCTCTCGCCGCAACTATTTTTTCAATTAAAAGCTCCCTCGCCTCTTTTGCAGCTTCTTTGAATGATAAAACGTCTGTTTTAGATATATAGTCAACAGCTCCAAGTCTAAGTGACTCAAGTGTTTCTTTTGCACCGTCTTTTGTTAAGCTACTAACCATAACAACTGGAACAGGACATTCTTTCATTATTATCTTTAAAGCTTCAAGGCCATTTAATCGGGGCATCTCAACATCAAGTGTAACGACATCTGGGTTGAGTTTTTTAATCTTCTCTATTGCCTCTTTCCCATCCTTAGCCGTGTCAATAACCTTTACCTTTCCAGATTCCTCTAAAATTCTGCTTAAGTATTTCCTCGATATTATAGAATCATCTACTACCAAAACTTCAATTTTATTCTCCATAGAACCTCCCAAAACCTTTGCTTTTTACTGTTAAAAATGATATAAGTTCCCTTGCAAAAAAGCAAATAATTTTTGTCAAGGGAGGTTCGTATGGGTTTAACTGTTGCACAAAAGATATTGAAAGAGCATCTTGTGGATGGTGATCTATCTTCCGGTGATGAAATTGGTATAAAAATAGATCAAACTCTGACACAAGATGCTACCGGAACGATGGCAGACCTACAATTCGAACAGATGGGCATTAGTAGAGTAAAAACAGAGGTATCTGTAAGTTACATCGACCACAAAACCATACAAATGGGTTTTGAGGATGCCGATGATCACACCTACCTGCAAACTTTCGCTGCAAAGTACGGTCTATACCTATCAAAGGCAGGAAACGGTATCTGTCATCAGGTCCAGATTGAAAGGGTGGGAAAACCAGGAAAAACACTTTTAGGTTCAGACTCTCACACTCCTACAGGCGGTGGTATTGGCATGATAGCAATAGGCGCTGGCGGTTTGGATGTAGCCAGCGCAATGGCAGGTATGCCATTCTATTTGCCAAGACCTAAAATATTGGGAGTCAAACTCACAGGCAAATTAAGGCCTTGGGTATCTGCAAAAGATGTAATATTAAAAGTCCT
>JALVTR010000176.1 GCA_027035885.1 Desulfurellales bacterium | reverse complement strand
TAAGTCCCCTGCCTTGTGAAGTCTGCGAGGTTAAAGGCAAGCATAGAGGCAGTGTTTATAAAAAGCTCTTTATTGGGGACATCGCCCACATAATCGCCGTAGTTTTTGAGATAGTGATAAACATTGTCTATCTCCGCATCGTTGCCCCTTTCGTCCCATGCAAGCCTGATTGCGTTTTTGATTATCGTGTCGGCGGTTTCCGCCACATCTACCGAGATCTGCCCCGTTGAGGAAAGTATCATCTGCTTAATAATAGCAGACAGAACAGCAATCTCGTCATCAATATTCTTTATGTTCGTAAAAGGGTTGATGACAATGTCCGAATCCTGAGAGAATGTCAGAAACCTCCCGTCAAACAAGTGAGCAAGTTTTTTGTATGATCCACCTATGTCGATTATCCTGATCTTATCGTCTGAGGCAAAGTAATTGAAGACTATGTAGTTGACAAGAAAGGAGTTGTGGTTGGTCTGCCCGTCCGCAAAGTAGTTGTGCGTGCTCTCAACGGCTATATCGTAAACGTCGGCGTTTTCGGCAGGCTCTACACACACCACCTCATCAAAATAGTGTGTGGATATAAATTCTTGCCACTCTCTTAGTGAGTCGTTCTGCAGGCAAGAGTTTTCTATCACGTCTAAGGCTTCCTTTCTTGAAAGCCTTTTACTACCGTTCCTATAATCCTCAAATGCGAACTTCTTACAGTTCTTTAAGCGTATAAACTCACCCTGCTCATTATAGCACTCGTTTTCTCTATATAAGGCGATTAAGTCCTCAACAAACAGCTTTGTGTACTCCTTAGGCAGTAAATCGTCGTCACTAACATCATAATCTGCAAGACTGTCTAATTCCTCTTGTTTTTTAAAGTCAACAGTCGTAAATGTTTTAAGAAATTTTTTTAAACTCATTCCTTTGATAAAAATACCGTCCTGTTGGCAATTACAGACAATACCAAAGCCCTGTTCAAAAACAGTTCTAACCTGCTCCATGAACCCAGAGCCAAGTCGATGCTCGGCGTTAGTTTGATTTTTGGAATAAAGAGGGATTTTAATATAGCCCAAAGTAGTATCAACAATAGCACTTATATCAAGCAGGCCGTTTATAAAACCTATCCAAAAAGATTTCGAGGCGTTCATTGTGATAAAACGTGGAAGTTCTTTCTCCGATACAACACCATTTTTTTTCAAAAAGTCTTTAAAGGGTTTCCTCAGTCCCACGTTTTTTCTGTCTATCGTAACGCCAAAACCTGTCTGTGAGGCTAAAAATGCTGTTCTCTCAAGCACAAGCCTGCTTTTACTGTATATGTTTATGTTCCGCTTACTGTTAAGCTCTTCAGTCCATGTGCCGTCTGCATACAAAGCACCAATCAAATAACCGATACGCACATCTCCCCACTCCCCAAACCTCATACAGCCGAGCTTAACGGGGAGAATATCACCCTTTTTCAAGTCTTCCGCATGAACCCAAGTAGAGTTTTCCACCTTCAGCCTATGGTCTGGCGTGCATTGAATAACCCTACCAAACTTCGTTTTTATCTTCACCGTTTTTTCATTTTTAAAGCTGAACGTCTTTAGCACTGGCTTATTGTCTATAGTGCCGTTGTTGTCGCTTAAAACCCTGTCGCCATCTTGGATCTCCCTTAAATCACAGAAGCCCGTTTCGGTGAGTATTTGCCCATCTGTTCGGCATTTGCCCGATCCCGTACTTGCGGCAACGAGAACGTTGTAGTTGTCGGCGTGCTCGTCAAACACGTCAATGCCAACAAGCTGTCCTTTTCGGCCATGAAAAAGAAGAATGGGTTCTCCAGCACCCTGGAAGTCGGCTTGCACTGGGGCTATAGTTGCCGTTAATTCGTCCTGCAAAATGAAGTCCCTGTCAATTTTCCTGATATTGTCACTTACGGTGTAAAGGCCAAAAGGTAGTGCGGATATAAAAAGAATGGGTAGGATACCCTTGTCTTCCTGCATAGTAAAACCTTTTTCTTCCCATATACGTTTAACCCTTGCGATTGATTGATAAGCGGTGTCATTGTCGTCGGGATAAACCCATATAATAGGCAAAACCTTAACAAACCTTGTGTTATTGTCCAGCTCATCTATTGCCCACATAAACTCCTCTTTTTTTCTTGCAAGGGCGGGTGCAAGAGAACCAAAGCCCTGTTGCTGTAGGATAAGGTTAGCCTTTAGTGTTAATTCCTTTTTGATTTCGGCATCGTTTTTGTAAACGTTTAATGTGTACATAAACGGAGTGGTAATTTGTTCCGAGTCAGAAGCCACTCCCCAGATGCCACCTATTAGCTGGTTTGCGATAAAAGGCGTAATACCGTTTTTACCGCCTGGGAACAGTTTTGGCGTAGTGCATTTGTAAATCTTTTTACCAATATGTAGGGAAGACAGTTCGGTGCGTATCTCGGTTTCTGAAAGGATTATCTGCTTGTTAATAGGAAGTAAATCATTATACCCCTTTTTAACCAAATCCCTATCGTTAAAAAGCCTTCTTAAAACGTCTAAAAGCCTATTAGGATCAACGTAAGTTGGTAAAAGCCTTGCTCCGTTAAGTATTTCCTCAACATTGTGCTTAAAGGCATCTAAGTCAAAGTTTTTTGTTTTCTTAGAAGGAAACTTTATAGTTATAAAAGAGCGGTAAAACCTGACGGGGATTTCAGCTGCCTGCTTTATTCCGCTTCTTGAACCCTTTAGCCAAAAATCGGAATATCTCTTAACAGCTATGTTTATAATATCATGCTGGCGGGTTTTTAAGTTTTTATAAGCTTCAAGTGCAGGCAACACGTAGGGATCTGCGAAAAGTATAAACTGAACAACCGTATCGTTTGGCACTATAGACAATAAGCTTTTAAGCATGTTTATTGTTGATTCGTCTATAAAGGAATGCGGAACAACCTCGTATATATAACCTATTGTTGAGTCTTGGTTGTGGTAAGTTTTTGTTTCCTCATCATAAGCCAAATAAGGCAAATAATCACTAAACTGGTTTCTCCTTGTCATATTCATCAGTTTTTTAAACGTAAGCAACTGCACCCTCCTTTAAACTTCACCTTTCTGTCCTTCCACCGTTCTCTCAGACTTACTCATACCTACCTATAGGCAGGCATGTGCTGAGTTCCTGCTTCACCGTGGGTTTCTGCCCTCTCCACAGGCGTAAGTTCGGGTGGAACTCACCCTACTAACAGTTTACACATTTACCAACCCCCTCTATATATAGAGAGTTGTGTTACAGGTTTGGGATAAACCAGTGGAAAAACTTGGGGGGGCGGGGAAAGGTTAAAAGAAGCTGAAGAGAAATTAATAAAAGCCTTTTAAGAGTGCTTGTAGAGAGTGTAATTATGATCGAACCACAAAATGTAGAAAATATTTCTCACTCTGTAACCCACCATTGCATGATTGTTTCCAGTGTACCTAAAAGCCCATAGGGTTGTAT
>JALVTR010000175.1 GCA_027035885.1 Desulfurellales bacterium | reverse complement strand
CCAGAGTTTTGTTTAAAGAATCACGAAAAAAAAGAATACTGTCTAAAGGATTTCAAGGGTAAGTGGATTGTGCTTTACTTTTACCCAAAAGACAATACATCAGGTTGCACGATGGAAGCGATAGAGTTTACAGAAAAGAAAGGAGATTTTGACAAGCTTGGGGCTGTTATAATAGGAATTAGCAAGGATTCACCAAAGTCTCATGAAAAGTTCATTGAAAAACACAGCTTGGGCATACTTTTATTGAGTGACGAAGAGCACAAGGTTTTAGAGGCCTACGAAGCATGGGGGTTAAAGAAAAATTATGGAAAAGAATACTATGGAACGATAAGGAGCACGTTTATCATAGATCCAGAACTCGCGATCAGGGCTCAATGGAAAAATATCAGAGTAAAAGGTCATGTGGATAAGGTCTTAAAAGAATTGAAAAAGTTACAGGAGGAACAAGAATGAGAAAGATGGTTGAGAAGGCTTTAAATGAAGCCTTCGCTGGGGAAAGCATGGCTCACATGAAGTATTTGATTTTTTCAGAAATTGCCGAAAATTCAGGCAAGAAAAACTTGGCAAGACTATTCAAAGCAATCGCATACGCTGAGTTTGTACATGCCAAAAATCACGCAAAGGCGTTAGGAATACCAAAAGACAATCTGGAAAATCTGGAAAGCGCAAGAGGTGGAGAAGAATTTGAAATTGAGGATATGTACCCAGCTTATGAGTCTATAGCCAAATTATTTGATGACAAGCAAGCCCAAAGGTCAATTCATTATGCTATAGAAGCAGAAAAGATACACGAGAAACTCTATGCAGATGCAAAAGAAAAAGTTAAAGACGATGATGATTTAGATAACAAAGACATATACATCTGCCCGGTGTGTGGATTTACATACGTTGGTGATAATCCACCAGAGAAATGTCCGGTATGTGGCGTTTCAAAAGAAAAATTCGAGAAATTTTAGGAGGTTTGAAATGGTAGATAAAAAAATGGAAGACGCGATTAACAAGCAAATAAATGAAGAGCTATATTCGGCATATCTATACCTTTCTATGTCAGCATGGTTTGACTCAATTGGATTGAAGGGTTTTTCTAATTGGATGATGGTACAATATAAAGAGGAGATGGACCATGCCATGAAATTCTATCAATACTTGCAGAGTCAGGGTGCTACCATCAAGTTAATGGCAATTGAAGAACCGCCGCATGAGTGGAATTCTCCTCTGCATGCATTTGAAGAAACTCTAAAACACGAACAACATATAACAAAATGCATCAACGAACTTGTTGATTTGAGCGATGAACTTAAAGACAGGGCAACCTACAATGTGTTACAATGGTTTATAAACGAACAAGTGGAAGAAGAGGAAAACGACAGAGAGATTATAGACAAACTTAAATTAGTAGAAGGAAGTAAACACGGAATATTTATGATAGACAAAGACCTTGCAAGTAGGCAATATGCACCTGAAATATAAAAAACCAATGGGAGGTGGAAAGATGACCAAAAAAATGCAGGTTTACAAATGTGACATCTGTGGAAACATTATCGAGGTAATTCACGAAGGGGCAGATGCTCTTGTGTGCTGTGGACAACCAATGAGGCTTTTGGAAGAGCAAACGGCCGATTCTTCAATTGAGAAACACGTTCCTTTTATTAAAAGGGAAGGCAATAAGTATATCGTTAAAGTTGGCGAAAATCAGGCCCATCCAATGGAGGAAAAACACTACATTGAATGGATTGAGCTTATAGTTGATGGTGTAATCTATCGGAAATTCTTAAATCCAGGCGATGCACCTGAGGCAGCTTTTGAAGTTCCTGCAGGAAAAGAAGTCTCAGCAAGAGAATATTGTAATATCCACGGTCTGTGGGCAAAAAAATAAGAAAATTAACTAAAATAAAAAAAGGGGCTTAGCCCCCTTTTTTTATTTTTCAAAGGAGACTTTTTTAAGCTTTAATATCAATGAGACTCCCAATCATTTCATTTTGAGCCCTTAAAACGTTAACGTTTGCTTTTTCCTGATTTACATTATTAATTTGATTAACCGTCTGGCCAACTAAGTTCACATTATTGCCTTTATTATGCGTTGCAGGCGCTTTTGATACAAAAGCCTTACCCCTCACACCACCGCCTTTTAGTGTTTCATTAACTACATTTACCTGTTTATAACCCTTCGTATTTATATTTGCTATGTTATTGGCCATAACATCCTGCCTATAAAACGCATTTTTAATACCCGTTAAAGACGTATTCACGTTCATACCACCCTCCTTTTGGCGGCTTTTCTAAAACAATAATACAAAAAGGCAATAAATTCAAGTCCCACCTTAAATTATTTTTCTAAGTTTTCTATTATAATTTTGGCTGCCCTTTTCCCAGACTGCAACATACCACCGAAAACAGGCCCCATTCTATGTGAGCCACTAACAGCTACAGCCGCCATGCCTGCTACTACTAAACCAGGATATACTTCCTTTGTCTGTTCTATAGTCGCTTTTTCTCCTACTTCAGCCCACATTGGCTTTTCTCCAATAACACCTCCCGTAGGAGTGTTGAGAGTTACACCTCCTTTTTTAGCTAAAACTGTTGCAACATCCGCATCATGACCTGTAGCATCAACAACGTATTTGCTTGTTATAACTATCGGATCGACGAGTAATCCAGCCATATTCACAGTAGTCCATCCAACCACAAGCCCACTTACCCTGTATTTATCTTTTATTTTTTTTAGCACTACGTCTTCAACCTCCATTGTGTTGAATACAGCAAGACCTACCTTTGTTGCTTTTGATATTAACGTTGTAACAGCCTCAACTGAACCAGATGTATAGTACCCCCTGGCATACTTTTCATATTTTATGTCAAATTCATCTAAAATTTCCCTACCCATTTCTTGCACAACTATCTCGTTAAACAGCATAGCTCCGCCCCACATACCACCACCAATGGTCAACCTTTTATCAATAAGTGCTACTTTCACACCATTTTTAGCCAAATAGTAACCGCACACAATACCAGCAGGTCCACCACCTACAATCGTAACATCCGTTTCTAAATAGTCTAATAATCTTTTCATGTAGCGCTCTATAATAGCCCTTGATATGACCTTTTCATCTAACTCGCTCATATTTTCACACCTCCCTATCTTTTTCCAACATAATAGATATGATCTGGTAATTCAAGTTTCATCCAAACATCCCTGACCAAGTTCCTATCACGTGCAATAATTATTCCATGTTTCCTATCTACTGGATGCAACTGCATACCTAAATACTTCTCCACATAGACAAATAATCTCAAATTCCCGCCATCAGTCATAACATATTTAGGATGATTAGACAAAATGATTCTTGCAACTTTCTGGCCGTACTCCCTATAATTTTCATAATAGGTGAACAGATAGGCATTATATGTGGAAAGGTACAATAATTTAAGCATAACTGTTAATACTACAGTGCCAAAAATAACTCCTAAGGATTCCATATTAAACTTTGTTATGAAAAAATAAGAAATGAAAGAAAGAACAAAAACAGAAATGGATACATAATAGTCAATGCCCCTAACAAATTCAAAATCAAAAAATATTGCAAATAAAGCTATAGCTCCAACCGCAGCAAACAACCATCTGAAAACTCTTTTAAAATCAACAGCCGAATAATACTCTATTACATAATATATCGCTCCCGAAACAAATGACAGGACAGCAAACAATGCAAGGACATATCTAACTCTGCCGGCAGGTAAAATCCAGTATATCAAAATATTCGGCAAGAACGCAGACATGCTAAAAATCATAAGTTCCCTAATCTTAGGATCACTTCTTATGGATTCCTTAAGCTCCGTATAAAAACTCTTTTTAAGGAGCAATAAAAAGAAAGCAGAAACAGGTAAAAAATGTACCCAAAAGCTTATTGGGAACTCTATTAAATGTTTTACAAGGGCACCCAATTTCTCAACGCTCAACACCCTTTTCCCACTGGCATTGAACACAGTTCCAAGTGCAAGATCAAATCTGTGAATGTTGCCTTTTGATACAAGAGCTAACCAGCCGAAAAATAGAAGAAAAATTAGAACACCACCAAATATAGTTTGTTTCGAAAAAAGCATACCCTTTATATCTCTCTTGACAAAAGCATATACAAGCAATGTCAAATAAAAAAAATGTAGCGCTGGCAATCCTTTGGTCAAAAGTGCAAGAGCGGTAAATATACTACCTAAAAAAAGCTTCCTTTTAAAAATACTAACAAGCGAAAGAAAAACAAACATGGAAAAAAACATATCAGTCTCTGCAAGTATACCGTAATCGAAATAACTAATAAACGCCAAAGCAAAGGAAAACGCTGAAAATAGCGAGGCCTCAAAACCCAAAATATTCTTAGAAACAAAAAAGATGACAACCGCTATTGTTATCATGGATAGAACTGACACCATCCTAGCAGACCATTCATTAATACCAAAAAGTTTGAAAAATATAGCTATCATTATGTTGTGTAGTGGAGGCTTTCTAAAATACGGTCTCCCAAGAACGTGCGGCTCAATGTAATTTTTCGAGTAGTTCATCTCCATAGCTATAATACTACGACGTGGCTCCTCTCTGTGCAGATACATCCTACCTAAATGTAAAAGTGCACCAAAAATATATAAAAGAATTAAAATAACAAGCAATTTTTTGGAAATCATCCCAGAAAACTCGCTAAACTTAAAGCAGATACATTAAACGGTGATCCCTCATTTACAAATGTAAAATCTGCGTATTCTTCGTATAGCTTTGAACGTTCTTCATAAAGCTCCTCAATGGTCTGTCCTTTTGGTTTAGCCAATCCTCTATTTGAATAATCGCCAAGTCTCTTTATCATTTCACTAAAGCTGATTTTTAAGTAAACCACTGTGGATATAGCCTTCAGATGCCTCATAGCAATATCAGAATAAACAACACTACCACCGGTTGAAATCACTGTATCATCACAATCAAGCGATAAAACAACGTCAGACTCAATTTGTCTAAGTTTCAAATACCCAAAGCGGTTAACAATCTCCTGAAGCGTTAGTTTCATCCTATTTTGCACTAAGATGTCTGTATCAAAAAAATCATAAGCTAAAACTTTCGCCAAAATTACTCCTACACTACTTTTTCCCGAGGATGGCATACCAATCAACGACACATTCATGTTTATTATTTTATCAATTTGAAATAAACTTTCTACCTTTTTTAATGAAATTTATAAAACAAAATGATAAAATAAATACAAAATTTATAGGGAGGCATTGAGCAAATGTTAGAAAAACAGGTGCCATCAGACTATTCGGAGATGGATATAAAAAAGGCAAGAAAATTTGATGAAGATGTTAGAAAAAATTTTATGCCTGCAATAATATCAACAGTGAGACAAATAGTCGAAGACTACAACGTAAAAGATGGCATATGCATTGAGGTAGGATGTGGCACGGCATTGTTTTCTATAGAGTTGTGCAAAAACTCAAATTTAAAGATATTCGCATTAGAGAAAGAGAAAGATATATATGAGGTAGCTAAGGAAAATATAGAAAGGGAAAGTTTAGACTATAGAATTAAACTTGTTTTAGGTGATGCCCATAATTTACCATTTAGTGACAATTTTGCCAATTTTGTAATCAGCAGAGGGGCTTATCACTGCTGGAAAGACAAAGCTAAAGTATTTTCCGAAGTGTACAGGGTGCTAAAAACTGGTGGGCTGGCAATTATCGGTGGAGGATTTGGAAAATACGTGAGTAAAGATGATCTGGAAAGAATGAAAAATTTAAGGGACAAATCCTTAGGACAAGCTACCCAATTTTATTATTCACCTGAAATAATGAAGAAAGAACTAATAAAAGCTGGCATAAACAATTTTAACATTCAATACGATGAAACGGGCCTTTGGGCCGAGATAAGAAAGTAAGTTTTTTAGGGAGGGGTTGAGATGGACGAGAAGTTGTGGACAAGGAAATTAGAAAAAATCTATAGGGCAGCACCAATTAAAGATACTCTAAACAGCGATATATGGTTCGACGAAGAAAACAGAGCACATTTTAAACTTGAGTTTAAACCTGATTTTTGTCATGGACTGGGCGATATACATGGTGGTATAATTTCGGCTTTAATAGATAATGCTACCTGGTTCACGGCGGCGGCATTCTATCCAGGAAAATGGGTTGTTACGACTGAACTGCATACATATTTTTTAAAGCCAGCCAAAAGAAAAGACATTTATTCTGAAGGCTTCCTTGTAAACAAAGGACTAAAGCTCGCTGTAGCAAAAGCGGAAGTTAAAAATGCAGAAGGAACTTTAATAGCTTACGGGAGTGCTACTCTATATGTAACAAATGTAGAAATAGATGAAGAGAAAACAAAGAAAATTATAGAAAAAATAATAAATCGGTTTAGATAGAACTCGTTTTGCAAAAAATATTATTTTTACAGACTTTTAAAGCTCATAGAAAACCCAAAAGTAAGAGGGTTGATAAAATATAGTTTTTTGTCACAGACATTTAATAATTCCCTTGATAAAAACAAATCCGAAAAACGTAAAGGCCATAAAGGATGAAGCCTTAAATAAATTAATAGTTTTTTTTATATCATCAATCTGTGGGGTTTTTTTAGAATCACCTATGTAGGGTTTATTTACAAAGACACCGTCATATATTGTTTTTCCGCCTAGCCTTAAGTTCAAAGCACCTGCAAAAGCGCTAATCGAATGCGCTGAATTTGGGCTTGGATGGGCCCTCCTGTATTTGCCAAAAACACGCATTGTTTCAAAGAAGTTAAAACCCAAAATCAGGCAAGATAAACCAACAAACACAATACTCAAACGGGCCGGTATAAAATTCAACACATCGTCGAATCTGGCCGCAAATCTACCAAAAAGCTCATACCTTTGGTTTCTATATCCAATCATTGAATCAAATGTGCTTACGGTTTTAAAAATAACAACACCTAAAATGCCAAAGGCTGCATAGTAAATCATCGGCGATAATACACCATCGACAAAGTTTTCAGAAACAGACTCAACTGTTGAGGTTATAACCTTCTCCTTTTTCATATCATCTGTATCCCTGCTCACAATGAGCGACAATAATCTTCTCGCTTTATCCAAATCACCTTTCTCTAAAACGTCAAGGACTCTTTGAGCATGTTGCACTAGGGATTTTATGCTAATGGATGAGAAAACAATGTAGCTTGCAATTATCCCGTAAATCAATCTTCCAAAAAAACCAGAGGCAACAAAAACGTATATAACTCCGCTGGTAAAAATAATAACAATACTCAAAACACTCAAAACAAATAATGTCCCACCAAAAAATTTATTTTCAATACTGTAAAAATAGTCCTCAAAAGAACTTATGAGTTTTCCTATCCAAACAACGGGATGTAAAGCACTTGGTGGCTCTGCAAATACAAAATCTAAAACAACCCCCACAAAGAAAGCTATGCTATTAAAATAAACAAGTTCACAAATCAAGTCCATCAAGCAAAATCTCCAAATCCAGTGATTGCTCTATAATTTTAGAAAGCTTATCAAGCTGTTCATCCTTCTTTTTAAAAATATCGATATCGAGCCTTATATCCGCGCTCAACAATTCAAATAGCCAGTTCAAAAACTCGTTGTTGTTGAATATACCGTGAAGATATGTTCCAATAACTATATTATTCTCATCAAAAACAAGCAAATCCACATCTTTAAGCAATTGTTTTAGCTTTCCATTAGATCTTGTCCTGCCGTGGTGAATCTCATAGCCAATCAAGTGCTTCCCTTCAAAATCAGAAGCCCCTTCATACTCCTTATACACAACAACTTTGTCATCCAAAAGCTCTGTTTCGACGTCCAGCATACTCAAAGCCTTTTTACCATTGATACTTTTACCAAGTATTTGATATCCACCACATATACCAACAATGGGCTTTTTGCCCAAAATGCCTTTTAAATAAAAATCAAAGCCCGATTGAACCAAAAACTCAAGGTCAAATAAAGGATTTTTACTGCCAGGCAAAATCACCAAATCGCAACCGTCCAACTCTTCAGGCTTTCTAACAAACTTAAAGCCCACATCCAAAAACTCAAACACATCAAACTCGTTGAAATTCGACATGTGCGGCAGCCTAATCACGCCAATCTTTACTTCACCGTCTTTTTTAATGGGCTCAAAAACAGAATCCTCCTCATCAAGTTTCAAATTTAGGTAAGGCACAACACCTACAATGGGTTTGGAACAATATTTTTTAAACATCTCAATCGCCGGTTTTAAAATCTCATAGCTTCCCCTAAACTTGTTGATTATAAATCCTTTAACCAAACTCTTATGCCTTTGATGTAAAAGCTCTATTGTGCCTTTAAAGGCCGCAAACACACCGCCTCTGTCAATATCACCCACAATGTAAACTACAGCATTGGCATGCTCGGCCATGGACATATTGACAAAATCGTGCTCATAGAGGTTTATCTCAGCCGGTGATCCTGCACCTTCAAGCACAACAACATCGTACTTCTTTTTCAAACTATCAAAGGCTTCAAAGGCAATTTTTTTATTTTCAGCACTCAGTTTGTAATAATCCTTATAAGAATACATCCCCGCTGGTCTTCCTAATCTAACAATATAAGACCTGCCGCTATCGGGTTTTAGAAGAATCGGATTCATTCTGACATCGGGCTTAACCCTGCAAGCAAAGGCCTGAAGCGCCTGCGCAACACTGATTTCTCCCCCTTCGGGCAAGGCAATGCTGTTTAGGGACATGTTTTGGGCTTTAAATGGTGCAACGCGCAAACCTTTATTGGATAGATACCTGCAAAAACCGGCTGTGGTTATCGTTTTACCTACGCCACTTGCCGTTCCGCAGAACATTATGGCCTTTTTCATCTAAAATACCCTTCAAGAAGCTCCAAAAACAAATCCACGCTTTTTTTGCTTTTAATCGAAACCCTAAAAAAGCTCTCACTTAGGCCGTAAAAATTCGAACAGCTCCTCAAAAGAACCCTGTTCTTTTTGAAATAGTCAAAGAAATTCTCTGGGCTACCCGAAAGCTTAAAGAAAACAAAATTGGCATGGCCATTAAAGACCTTTATTTTTTCAAAGCCTTTGAGCCTATCTATCAAGTAGTCTCTAAGGCTAACTATCTTTTCTATCTTTTTTGTAAAGTCTATATCAATGGCAATTTTTGCAAGCTTAAGTGCAGCTTCAGAAACACTCCAGGGCGGCCTCAAGTTTTTGAGTTTTTCTATAAAATTGCCATTAGGCGAATAGAGCCAGCCAATTCGTAAACTGGCAAGGCCGTGGAGCTTGGAAAAGGACCTAAGCACACAAAGATTGTTAAGCTTTTGACCCAAAAGTGAGTTTTTGTTAAAGTCGATGTCCATATAGGCCTCATCGATAACAAAAAAACTATCTGGATTGTTCTCTATTGTCTTCAAAAGCTTTTCCTTTTTCAAAAGCCCACCCGTTGGATTGTTAGGGTTGCATATAAAAACCAAATCAAAACCCGAAAAATCAACTCCACCTAGTTCAAATCTAAAGCAATTATCCTCTTTTGATAAAACATAATACGTGTTTATGTTAAAAATGTGGCTCTGTTTTTCGTATTCTGAGTATGTAGGTGCAAAGATTAAAGCCTTCTTGTCCCTAAACACACAACAGATGTCTTTTATAAACTGAGAAGTGCCGGCATTGACCAATACACTATCGCGCGAAAGGCCGAACCTTTTCTCAATTAAACGCTCAAGCTCATCGGGGTTTTCTTGAGGAAGTCTGCTTTTTAGCCTAACAACTCCTAAATCCACATCTATAACATTGCTGCTTAAATCAACTATATCGTCAGGATTTATATTAAGTTCTCTTGCAATCTTAAACACATTGCCGCCGTGTTCGGAAGCCACAAAATACTCCTACCTTAACAACCAATTCCAATCACAAATTCTCCTGTTCTATAGACACATCGATCGTATCACCTATACTTGATTTGTTCAAATAAATACTCGAAAAAAGGTTGACAAACAAAATTCACAGTAGAAAATAGTAAAAAAATCAAAAAAGAAGGGGTGCAAACAATGAAGCTAACCATAATTTACGATAATACTTCTTTAAGGGAAGAGCTAAAGTTCGATTGGGGGTTTTCTGCTTTAATAGAGTTGGACAACAACAGAAAAATACTCTTTGATACAGGTGCAAATGGCAATATACTGCTAAATAATATGAAAAAGTTAAATATTAATCCTACGGATATACAAAATGTTTTTATTTCCCATTACCATTGGGATCATACAGGCGGCTTGAGCGCGTTTTTAGAGAAAAACGACAACGTCAAGCTGTGGATACCACCATCGTTCAGGATAAAAGGAAAGGTCGAGGATGTTTCAATAATCAAGAACCCAGTAGAACTGTACAACGGCGTGTACTCAACGGGCGAGCTTGAGGGAATAGAGCAGTCTCTGTGCATAAAAACGGGAAAGGGTATTGTGGTAATTGTGGGCTGCTCTCACCCGGATATGAGACACATACTTAAAGTGGCTTCAACTTTTGGTGACCTTTACGGGATTATCGGAGGTATGCACGGAACAGATCCAAGCTCTTTGAAAGGCTTAAATCTAATCTGCCCAACACATTGCACGAGGTATAAGAGAGAAATAAAAGCCCTGTATCCTGAAAGCTACGTAGAAGGCGGCATTGGAAAAGTAATAGAAATATAGGGGATAAAATAGGCCTGATAAATTTAAAAAACACGCAGTTATAAACAGACCAGTGTCCAAATAAAAAGGCTTAGAGTACGAAGTATCCCTATTTAGTATAGCCTTTTCTACTGAGAACACAAAGATGGTCTTAGAGGTGTTTTTATTGAGAAGGAAACCTGAGTACAAAGGAGAGTAAAAACCCAAAAGATCGTAAATTTTTAATCCTCGCTTAATATGTAGTTTATAAATCATGTAAAAAACTATTGACAAAATGTCTTTTTTTATTAAAATTTTAGTAGAATCTAACTTAGTTAGAGCTTTCAACAAGGAGGTAAAGATGGACGTTGCGTTAACGCCTTCTACAGAGGATTATTTAAAGACAATCTATGAAATAGCAAAAGAAAAAAAGATAGTAAGAATAAAAGATATTAAAGATAAACTTAAAGTAAAAGCATCATCTGCAATAAATGCTGTTAAGATACTTGCAAGTAAGAATTTACTTGTTCATGAACGCTACGGATATATTGAGCTCACAGCTCAAGGAATTGCTGTTGGAAGGGATTTGTATGAAAGACATTTGGCTCTTTATAGATTCTTAAACCAAGTTCTTCAGCTCGATTCAGATATAGCTAGGAAGGATGCATGTGCAATTGAGCATTACTTGCATCCTAAAACAGTTAACAGAGTGGTAAAACTACTTGATTTTATCTCTGCTGCACCGAATAATGAACCTCAATGGATAATCAAATTTAAAAAATTTTTATATACAGATATAAATGAGTGTAAATACGCAAAAACACTTGATAAGCTCGAAATTGGAAAAACGGGTACAATAAAGTCAATAAATATAAAAGGTGGGTTAAAAAAAAGGCTCATGGATATGGGGATAACTAAGGGAGAAAAAATAAAGGCTGTAAAAAAAGCGCCCTTGGGTGATCCGATAGAATTTTCTGTTAAGGGTTATAATGTCTCATTAAGAAAATCTGAGGCAAAAGAAATAGAAATAGAGGAGAGGGATGATGCCACTATCGATGGCCAATAAGGATAAATTTTTAAAAATTACCAATATAGTAGGCGGTAGAAACGTTAAACAGAGGCTATCTGCCCTTGGTTTATATCCAGGAAGCGTTATTAAAATGGTAACAAATGACTTCGGTGGACCTTTAATTGTAGAGGTTAATAATTCTAAGATAGCCATAGGAAGAGGTATGGCACAAAAAATTTTAGTAAACGAAATTTAGTAAGCCATCCCCCAGTACGGGTTGGCTTTATTTTTTTGTAAGTAATTTTAGTCTAAACTAACTTTTAGAGGTTCATCTATAATTACTTTAATCTTAGGTAACAAAAGAAAGGAGGTTGATTTGAAAATGAAACTCTCGGATTTAAGGGAAAAACAAAGAGCAAAAGTGATAAAAATTGACGGCAGCCTTAAATCTTTAAAAAAAAGATTGGCTGATATGGGCTTTGTGAAAAATCAGGAAATTGAGATTAAAAGGATTGCACCTCTTGGCGACCCTATTGAAATATCCGTTAAGGGATACAGTCTGTCTTTAAGAAAAAAGGAAGCAGAAAAAATAGAAGTTGAGAAAATTTAGGAGGTTTTTTATGAAAAACAAAATCGTTGATAAGTTAAAAAAGCTCGTTTCCATTGACACCATTGCTTCAATTTCTTGCAGCGGATGTCCTATGAAAGAACTATGCAATAAAAATAAAGAAAAGGAGGTCTGACAAGTATGAATATAGCATTTGCAGGAAACCCCAATGTCGGTAAAACAGCTCTAATAAACGCTATTGCCGGCTCTAAATTAAAAGTCGGTAACTGGCCGGGGGTTACGGTTGAGAAAAAAGAAGCGGAATTTAAATATAAGGGCGAAAAGATTCAACTTGTTGATCTACCTGGAACGTATTCTTTGAGCCCCTACACAGTAGAAGAGCGCATAACAAGGGATTTTATAATAAATGAAGATCCAGATTGTGTGATTAACGTTATCGATTCAACAAATCTTGAAAGGAATCTATATCTCACGTTACTTCTAATGGAGATGGAGAAACCTATAGTTATCGCTTTAAATATTTTTGATGAGTTCGAAAAGTCAGGCTACAAGATAGATTTGGACAAGTTTAAAAAATATCTCGGCATAGATGTAATTCCTACTGTTGCCACAAAAAATAAAGGACTTAATGAACTTATGGATAAAGCTATTGAGGTTGCAAAATCAAAGAAACACTACAAGGAAATGAAGTATAGCCTTCTGTTTGATAGATTTATAGAAAATGAAATAAACAAGCTCATTGAAAAATTAAAAAAGGAGAAACTGCCTAATAAGTATCCATTAAGATGGCTGGCGATAAAACTTATAGAGAAGGATGAATATATAATTCAAATTCTAAAAAAAGAGACTGAAAAAGATATTTCATCTTTGGCAAAAGAACATATCATGGTAATAGAAGAAAGATTTAACGATGATACGGAAACAATCCTTACAGAGGCAAGATACGGCATAATAAACGGTATCTTAAAAGACACATTAAAAAAACCCAAAAACTACAATATACCCTTTACAGAGAAAGTTGACAAAATCGTAACAAATAAATATCTTGGCCTGCCGATATTTTTAGCCTTAATGTATATAGTTTTTAAGCTCACATTTGATGGTAGCGGGCCTTTTATAGATTGGGTAGATGGGTTTATCAACGGATATATAGGCAAATACGTAAGCTTGGCACTGACCGGTGCGCCTAACTGGCTTAATTCGTTAGTGATTAACGGCATTATCGGCGGCGTAGGATTGGTTTTAACATTTGTTCCCTTGATGCTATTTATATATTTCTTTTTGGCTTTATTAGAAGAAAGCGGCTACATGTCAAGAGCTGCATTTGTGCTTGATAAGATTATGCATAGCATCGGTTTAAACGGGAAATCATTTATTCCTATGATATTGGGATTTGGATGCAACGTACCTGCAATATATGCAACAAGAGCACTTGAAAATGAAAAAGACAGAAAGTTGACGGCTGTGCTTGTTCCCTTTATGTCCTGCGGCGCAAGGCTTCCTATTTATGCACTTTTCACGGGTGTGTTCTTTGTTAAATATCAGGCTTATGTTGTTTTGCTTATGTATATCTTGGGAATAGCCGTCGCAATCGTTGTGGGCTTGTTATTAAAAAACACTAAACCATTTGAAACCGCCAAAAGCCCTTTACTTTTGGAGCTACCTCCATACAGAGTACCGTCAGCTAAAATGCTCTTTGGTTCAATGTGGATTAGAACTAAAGCATTTTTGAGAAAGGCAGGTAGTATTATTCTTATGGCTATGATTATTTTGTGGGCAGCTATAAATTTACCTTATGGATCAACTCCTAACAACTCATACTTAGCTAAAGCAGCTAAAGTTGTAGCTCCCGTTTTTACCCCAGCAGGTTTTAATAAATGGCAAGCCGTTGCAAGTGTTTTACCAGGAATTATAGCCAAAGAATCTGTAGTGGGAGCTTTAGGCCAAACTCTTGGAGTAGAAAAAAAGTCGGAAAAGAAAAAAACAAGTTTCATCCAAGATACAAGAAAGCAAATTATGGGACTTATTAAAGCCACTATAGACTCTTTTAGAAACATGTTCATAAGTTTTACTCCAGGAATTTTCAAAATAGAGTCGATAAGCAACTCAACTTTCTCACAAAAAATAAGAACCGTTTTCACACCCCTTTCGGCATTTTCTTATATGGTTTTCATGCTTTTGTTTATCCCATGCATTGTCACACTTGCAGCCATAAAGCAAGAGTTCGGCTGGGGTCTGATGTTCTTCGAAATAGGATTACTGACAATTATACCATATATTGTTTCTGTCATTGTTTATCAAGGCGGAAGGTTGCTGGGGTTTCATTGATAAATAAATATTTTGAGAGGCACATAGTCATGAAAGGATTCCTTTCTTTAGCACATGGAAAATATCAAAAAAACAGGAGGACACATGAAAAGACAGATTTTAAATGTGCTAACTTATTTTGTGTCGGCAATTTCAATAATTACATGTTTTTGTAATACCTCTTTAGCTGATGGTACAGCTTCCCTACCGACAAATCAAGTTCAGACTCTTCAGAAACAAATAAATATGTTGGAAAAAAGGATAAAATCATTACAAAAAGAGATTAATGCAATCAAAAATCAAGCCACAATGAATGAGGAAACAAAAAAAGCTACTGTTTCTGAAGAAAATATAAAATCTATCAATAAGCTCGCATCTTTTCTAAAGGATAACCATATAGGTATAGGGGTAAGTTCTGGATATTTCTATGCTACCAATACTGGCGAATCTAACAAAGATAAATTTATAATATCTAACCTCTTATTAAGTTGGGATTATACACCAAAGGACATACCGGTAAGCCTTAGCATGGGAATTGGCGGAACATCTACACCATCACTGTTAGACAATCCTTATGACTCAGATTCACAGTCGAATATAGACATAGAGTACGCTGATTTTACTGTTACTCCTATAGATAAAATACCTTTGTCCATTGAGATGGGGCTATTGCAGCCCGACGCCGGATTTGAGGATACCTATACTTTCAACAATAAAAACATAACTCTTGGTGTTCTTGCATCCCAACAGCCGTATAATGCCTATGGATTTAGAGTGAACTATTCTTTAAATAACCGTTTGAATCTGTACTTTGGATACTACAAAAACAGGAAAGATAAAGATGAATACAGTGTAGATTTTAACAATAAAAGCTATAAGGCAAAAAATTCATGGGAAGCGGGTATTACTGGTTCTGTAAAAGATATCGATTACACCCTATATTACTACCAACTAAATAATTTTAGAAAGCTCTTAGGGTTTTGCATCGAAAAAGACTTTAACAATCTATATTTAGCTTTAGATATGGATTATTGGAATTG
>JALVTR010000174.1 GCA_027035885.1 Desulfurellales bacterium | reverse complement strand
ATTTTGAGGAGTTAAGGCATTATCTTATAGGCGTTAGAGTCTTTAGAAAGGTTGCCTTGAAGATCATTGACTTTTTGGCACAGATTGAGGACTTCCAAAAAGAACTCTGGGAAAAGAAAAAGTTTGTCATCGACACTCATTACGTGATTACCCTTGATAAAATCAAAGAATACGCAGGAGAGGAGTTTTTGGAAAGCATACTAAGCGACATCTTGAACAACGAGAGACAGTTGAAAGAGTGGAAGGAACTGTTCGGAATCGAAATTAAAAATAAGAATGGTTTAATTGAGAATAACGCTTTGGATGGAAAAGAATGGAAAAAATTGCCCATAGATACAAAATATTTTAACGAAGACTTTAAGTGGAAACTGTTAGTTGCTTTGAGTGAAAACAATAATTTAGACGAGATTTTGGGTGGAGTTTTAATTAAGTCAGAGAACTTCCAAGCGTTGAACTTGCTTTTAAATAAATACAGGGAGAAAGTGCAGATGATTTACATTGATCCGCCATATAATACTGGAAGTGATGAGTTCCTTTATAAAGACAATTATCAGCATTCTTCATGGCTTACGATGATGGAGAATAGATTGAAATTGGCAAAGGAGTTGTTAAATAATCGAGGCATATTCTTTTCTAATATTGACGACAATGAGGTTGATAATTTTGGAGTGTTATTGAAAAGAATTTTTGGAGAAACTAAAACGGATAAAATTATTTGGAAAAAAGCAAGCGAAGGTAGATGGGGGAAAATGAAAAATGTAAAGACATTTAGAAAAGACCACGAATATGTTTTGACTGCTTATAAAGAAGTTGAAGAAATGAATAAATTAAGAGAAAAACCACAATTTAAACATGAATATGGAAATCCAGACAATGATCCAAGAGGTCCTTATAAGGTAGGAAGTATTTCAAGGAAAGAGGATGCTTCTGATCCTAATCATCCCAATTATTATACGGTTATATCGCCTACTGGTAAGAAATTTACTAGACAGTGGGATTTTCCAAAAGAAGAGTTTGAGAAATTAGACAAAGATGGAAGAATATATTGGGGTAAAGATGGGAATAGTGTCCCTGGTTTGAAAATCTTTTTGAATGAAGAAAGAGAGATTACACCCTATTCTGTATTTATAGAGAAGGGAACAAACACGGAGGCTAAAGAGGAATTTTTGAATATTTTAGGCAATGAATTTGAATCCATTATTAATAAACTTAATCCTAAACCACATAAACTAATAAAAACTCTAACACAAATCTCAACAAAAAATAGTTCATTGATTTTAGACTTTTTCGCCGGCTCAGGTACCACAGCACACGCAGTTATGAAACTGAACAAAGAAGATGGAGGTAAAAGAAAGTTCATCTTAGTAGAGATGGCAGATTACTTTAACGCTGTTATTATCCCAAGAATTAAGAAAGTAGCATATTCTTTTAACTGGGAAGAAGGTAAACCACAGGATACTGACGGGACTGGGGTTTTCTTTAAATATCACACGTTAGAACAATACGAGGATGCTTTGGAAAACATAGGATTTGATAATTCAAGCAAACTGAACTTTGAACTCCCCGACTACTTTGCAAAGTACATGCTTAAATGGGAAACAAAAGAAAGCGGGACATTCCTTAACCTTAACAAGATTAAAAACCCGTTTGACTATAGACTCAAGATTACAGAGAACTACCAACAGAAAACAGTTAGCGTTGATTTAATTGAGACTTTTAACTACTTGCTTGGTTTAAAAGTGAATAAGTATAAGGTTGTGGATAAGAACGGTAGAAGATATGTTTTTGTGTTTGGAGAGAAAGAAGGAAAGAGAATAGCGGTTGTTTGGAGAAGCACAGAAAGTATTGATTGGGAAAACGATAAAAGAGTTATTGAGGAAAATACTAAGGAGTTCAAGCCTGAAAAGCTTTATGTGAACGGAGACGCAGTGGTAAAAGAGTTTGAAATAATTGAGCCTATATTTAAATCGCTAATGTTTAAAGAGGTGAACTGATGGCTTTAGAACTCGAAAGGCATTTGGTTTTAAACAAATACTTTCTTAATCTCTTTGGTGTCAAAGATTTCAATGATATAAGGACGAAGTTACGGGACATAAGTGAAGCGGGATACGAGAGAGGTAGAAGTTACTTTATAGATGTCTTGATAGGTCTAAAGCCTGATTGGGAAGACCAGCTTTTAAGATACGATGAGGCAGTAAGAGAGTACACAGAAAGATTAAGAAACAATAGAGTGCAATCCAATTTTACACTTAAATACTTTCAATACCTTGCGGTTTTATTCACAGAAATATTTTTGGATAAATACTACAATGAAAAAGATGGGTTTCTAAACGAATTGAATGCGTATTTGAACGAGTTTAATGATGAGAACAGAATAGAAATAACGCCTTTCACAGAGAAAGATTTGGAGAAGCTTTCCTTTTGGATGGCAACAGGTAGCGGCAAGACACTCATAATGCACATAAATTACTGGCAAATTCTAAAATACTCGAAGAACAATTGGGACAACATAATCCTAATAACTCCTAACGAGGGTTTATCCAATCAACATTGTAAAGAGATGGTAAAAAGCGGGATACCATGCAGACTGTATGATGGAAACGCTAATAGTATAAAAACTGACGGTGAGAAAATCCTGGTAATAGATATTCATAAATTAACGGAAGAGAAAAAAGGAGAAGGTGTAAGTGTAGATATATCATCTTTTAATGGGAAAAACTTAGTTTTTATAGATGAGGGACATAAAGGACAGAAATCGGAAGAACAAAAATGGAAAAGGCTTAGAGAAGAGATTGGTAAAAACGGTTTCATTTTCGAGTATTCCGCCACATTTGGGCAAATAATAGGAAAGAACAAAGAATTACTTGATGAATACTCCAAATCAATAATTTTTGATTATTCTTACAAGTATTTTTACACGGATGGTTACGGAAAGGATTTTTATGTTTACAACATAAAAGAAGATATCTACACGGATGAGCAAAGGAATTTACTGCTCACGGCAGGCTTACTCTCTTTCTATGAGCAAGTGGAGATTTTTGAGAAACAAAAAGAGAAGATAAGGAAATACAACATTGAAAAACCTTTGTGGGTCTTTGTGGGAAGCAAGGTTGCAGGAAAGGGAATAAATTCAGACGTGGTGAGGGTAATAAAATTTTTAAACAAAGTAGTAAGCGATGAAAATTACTTAAAAGAAAATATAAGAAAGATACTGGCGAAAGAAACAAATTTTGTAGATGAGTCAGGAAACGACATTTTTGAAGGGAAGTTTGAGTATATAAGAAAACTCGATATAGACTATATTATGGATGCTATTTACCATAAAGTGTTTTATGGTAAAGGAACATTGGAACTTTACGAATTAAAAGAAGTAAATGGGGAAATAGGACTAAAGACTTCTATAGCCCCTGAAGGTAATTATTTCGGTGTAATTAATATTGGAGACGTTGGGTCATTAAAAAAATTAATGACTGAAAGTGGGTTGGAAATCAAAAAAGATAATTTTACCCCGTCTTTGTTTTCGAGAATCGACGAGAATGACTCTCAGATAAACATACTTATAGGCTCAAAAAAGTTTATTGAGGGATGGGACTCATATAGAGTGTCAAATATGAGCTTAATTAACATGGGAAAGGGTGAAGGACCTCAAATTATTCAATTATTCGGGAGAGGCGTAAGGCTTAAGGGAAAGGATTACTCTTTGAAAAGAGAAGAAAACCCAAGTTACGAAGTTCAGGCACTACAAACGCTTTTCATTTTTGGATTGAACGCCGACTACGTCAATGCCTTCTTGAGTGCAATAGACAAAGAAGGTGTGAATTACGAAGAAAGGGATATTGAAATTGAGTTTAATCGCCGCAGTGAATGGGAAAACAGTATTTACACAATAAAGACAAGAGATGGCTTTGATTTCTTAAATTACCCCACGGAACTTGGGCTTGAAAATGATATTTTAAGAAAAGTTATAATTGACCTAAGACCGAAGATTTTAATAGGCAGGGGAAGTGCAAAGAAGGATAAACAAACATTTGATATTGAAAAAGTAAAAGAAATTTCGGATAAGCCACTAAATATTCCTGATAAGTACTTGGAAGCTATAGGCTGGGACTATATTTATAGGGAGATAATGAATTACAAAATAGAAAAAAGAATGTTCAACTTGATTTTAAGACTTGAAGCAATAAAGGAAATTGTAAAGTCAAAGGAATATAAGGTATTCTTGAGAGATACAGAAGGAATAAGGGTAAATGAAGACGGAAGCCTAAAAATAACTTCTTTCGAGGGAATAATCAAGCTTCAACAAATTATCTTGATGGTTATAAAAAGTTACATTCAAAATTTCTATGGGATAAAAGAAAAAGAAAAGACCATGGAAAATTTAGAAGTCGAACCTCTAACGGTAGACAAGCATTCTTACATGTACCCAGAAAACAAGCGAATAATAGTAAAGGTTCCAAAAGAATTGGTTAAAGATGTTGAAAAAATAATAGAAGATAAAAGTAAATGGAAAAACTGGAGTTCTTTTGTCGTCGATTTCGATAAGCACTTATACACGCCCTTAATAGTATTTACAGGAGACAAATACGAAAAAATAAAATCGATACCTGTAAAGCTCAATGAGGGAGAGACCACTTTTTTAAAAGACTTTGAGAAATTCCTGAACAATAACATAATAGCTTTTAGAAACAAAAGCGTTTTTCTACTCAGAAACCTATCAAAAAGAAGTGTTGGATTCTTCACAAAACTAAGCGGATTTTATCCAGACTTTATAGTGTGGACTAAAGAAGAAAATAGACAATACATGACCTTTATTGAGCCAAAAGGGATTATGTATATTGGAAACTTTAAGCATCCTAAAATTGAGTTCTGCAAAATAGGTATAAAAGAAGTGGAAGAAACCATAAATAAAAGGTTGAAAGAAAAAGGAGAAACTACAAGACTACAATTAGATGCTTTTATAGTATCGGTAACGGAATATGAAAAGATAAAGAATATATGGGAAGAAGGTAGTTTTGCAAGCAAAGGGTTTGAAGAAGCCGAAAGAGAGTTTTTTGAACACAATATAGTTTTTCAGAAAGATGATAGGGAATACATTAGAAAGATTTTTGAAGGAATGGGGATAGCTTGATTAGATTAACCCTCTCTCCCTCAATATTCCCTTCGCCTCTTGCCTGCTGATTTTGAGATAGATAGCCACTCATATCCCACTCTCTCTGCATAACTCCACCGCCTCTTTGACATTCTCTATCAGCTCCTCAACCGTCTCTCCCTGCGTGTGTATGCACTTCCCGTCTTCCGCCTCTGTGCAGAACATTGGCTGTCCGTCGCTGTCGTCCCAGAATACCTTTATTCTCTGCCCTTTTACCTTAATTGTGCCAAGATACAGTATTTTATCGTCAAAATCGTATTCGTAATTGTCTATAGGTAGCATTTTTAATACTCTCAATAAGTTTTCACCTTTATATTTATTTTTTAAGAAAGCTATAAAGCGTTTTATAGCTTCGTACTCTATTCTGAACTCTTCGTCTTCCTGACATCGTTTTTCTATATAGCCTTGGATGCCAGCAATGATATTAGTGGTGGTTGTTTGATTTGTCATTGTTTACAACCTCCTTTCCTTCATTTTTTGTTTTTCTAACCTTTTTGATAGCCTTTTCTATATCGCTCTCCTTTAAATTTAGGCTATCTCTTACTTTATCTCCAAACGAAATTAATTTTTCAAACTGTTTCCCTATCAATAAACTCCCATCCATAATTCAAAATCTAAAATCCAAAATAAATCAAATGATGTCCCACGCTCCCGTTGTCTTATACACCAACTCTGGGTCTTTCCACCTGCCACATCCCCGCCTTGCCATCCTTGCTTTTTTGTGCCTGTACCTCTTAACAAACCTCTTGTATTTCCTGAAACTCTTTGTGTTGCACATTATACTGCAAGCAAAACTCCAGCTTTTTTCTTCATGATAGCCTCCTTTCTTGGGTTTTTGTGTTTAATTATTTGGTTGATTATTAGGTTTGTGAACCTAATTCCATAGTTTTTCGGTAATTTTTGGAGTTAATGTCCAAGTTTTTAGTGTTTGTTGTTTGTTGAGGTTTGTTGGAGTTCGGCGTTTGTTGAAAAAAGTTTGTTGTGTTTGTTGAGGTTTGTTTGTTGATTAATAGCGTTAAAGCTCATCATCACTCGCCTCCCAAAAATGTTTGCCTTGCCGTTTCGTCTATGTTTGTACAACCTCTCTTGAACGCATATCTCTGCCCAACTATCGTTATTCTCTCCATCGCCCTTGTTATGCCAGTGTACATAAGCTTTGAGTTAAGCATTATGTAGAAGCCGTTAATCATCGGCATAAAAACGTATTTAAACTGATTACCCTGCGTCTTGTGAACTGTTAGTGCATAGCCCAAATCTATCACGTCCCCGAAGTCATCGAAGCTGTACTTAACAAGCCATTCAGGTGTGTCTGGATAGACAACCAAAAACTCTTCATCCACGTCATTTATGTAATAGACAAGCCCCAGAGCACCATTGTAAACCCTCTGGACAGAAGTTTGCTGCTCTGGCAGGTCGCTTATATCTACAAGGAGTTCCTTTTTTATTCGCTTATCAAAAGCCCTTCTGTCTATAACTTTCATGTTTTTATTCTTTAAGTGGATTACCTTGTCATAAAGCCTCAACTCCCTGTTCCTAATTTGAAACGGGGGATTGTTGCCGTTAAGGTGCTGCTGCAGGACGGCGTTGAGGTTTTTTGTGCCGAGAGGGGTTTTCCTCATGGCAGTGATGACCTGTATATCCCAAATCCTTTCTATACTGCTGAGGCTGTTGGTTTCTATGGACTCATCAATAAGATCAAGCAGTCTCTTGAGTATCTTCTGGTAGTGCTCTTCCCTCAGCTCGGTGAGCTCCTTTTCGCTCATCGTTTTCTTGAGTGAAAAGTAGTTCTTTATGTCCAGCTCCTCAAAGTACCAGTCGTCGTATTTGCCGACGTACCTCTCTGGCAGTTCGCCTTTTCTGATAAAGCTTGCAAAGTAGGTGATAACGCTGTTCTCGCTCTGCCTATAAATCTTGGTCAGCTTTGTCTTGGGTATCCAGTCTTTCTTGAGCAGGTCGTTGAAGACGTTGCCAGCACCGATGGGCGGGAGCTGGGCGTCATCACCTACAAGGATGAAAACGGCGTCCCTCTTGATTGCCCTCAGCAGGTAATAAAATATGTCAAGGTTAACCATGCTTGCCTCGTCAAGGAGTATTACATCGTAGGGTAGGGGATTATTCTGGTTATACTCGAACTTTTCGCCGTTATACTTCAAAAGGGAGTGTATGGTTGAAGACTGGTAACCCGTGACGTCCTTTATCCTTTTTGAAGCCATGCCAGTGAAGGCACAGCAGGTTATCCTCTCTTTTGGTATGAACATGCTGTAAAAGTCAAGAATGACCTTAGATATGGTGGATTTGCCTGTGCCTGCATATCCGCACACGATAAAGGTGTTTACGCCTGTTGTGGTTATTGTCTTTACCGCCTCTCTCTGCTCCTTAGAGAACTTGAAGCCAAGCCTGCTTTCCTGCTTTGCTATGAACTTCTCCGCATCACCATCGCTTAGCCTGTAAGGCGTTAGCCTGCTCAACCGCCTTGTAAACTCATCAATGATAAACCGTTCCTTAAACTCATATCCACCCAGTGCAACCACCCCACTATTGTCGTCATAGTGGTATTTCTCTGGATGGTTCTTGAGTATAGCCCTGACAAGCGTCTTAAGAACGGCATTTTTTGCTAAGTCGTCAACATCCTTGTAAACGTACTCATTAGCTTTCTCCATGACTTGCTTGAGAGTAAGGTATGTGTGCCCATTGTCGCTTGCCTCAGACTGGAGTATGAAGTCAAGTAGTGCCTCAACCCTCTTCGGACTGTCGTCAGGTATACCCATCTGTAAAGCTATTTTGTCGGCAGTCTTAAAACCAACACCCCTAACCTCGGTAAGGACGTAGGGATTTTTGCTCAGCTCAGCGATTATATCCCTGCCGTCGTCCTTAAATGTGTTGTAAATGCGGAGGATTAAGTTTCCTGTTATGTTGACACCGTATTTAGCGAAGAACTCGCTTAACTCCTTCAACTGCCTATACTTTTTCCAAGACGCAACAATCTTTGCAAGCTTTTTCTCCTTTATGCCCTTAAACTCCATCAACTGGTCAGGGTTATTGTCCAGTATGTGTGTCAGCTGTTCCTCTCCATAGTGGTTAATGAGCTCCTTAGCAAGCTTTTCGCCAAGCCCCTTGACTATCTTGCTCAAGAAGAAAAGCATACTCCCCGCATTGATCACCCTGCCGTAATTAAAGTTGAACTCATACCCCCATTTAGGGTCTTTTTTCCATACGCCTTTGAGTTCACACTCAAGCCCTTTAATTTTCTCTTTGCCAATGGCTTGGCAGTCGGGGAGTATGCCCTTTGCCGTTATTTTATCACGATTTGTTTTAAGAGAAAGGATTGTGAAGGCGTTGTCTTGGTTATGATAAATAACACCCTTAACTACACCTCTAACAGTTTCCATCTGCCTCTAAACTACCATTTAACTACTACGTTATTATTGCCTTGTATTTGGTTAATTCCGTTGCCTTTAGCTGTTTGTATGCCAGATTGCTCAGCTTTATTTGTGCTTCCAAGAATCATACCCCATACTTCCTCAAGGAAAAGCTTGTGTACTTCGTTTGCTTTCAGGTGGACAAAATCAAACCTTTTAAGTGTTTCCTCATCAATTTTGGCTATTGTTAAATCTTTAATTGCTGCTCTTTCACCGCTAACCTCAACGTTCACACGGAGAACAATAGGCTTGTAACCGTCTTTAGTTACTACTTGGGCAAAAGGTTTGCCAAAATGAGAATAAACAGTAGCAGAAAAAGTTTTGTCATTAAAAACAATAATAAGTTTATCACCTTTGCGATGCACTATCATAACCTTCTTAAAAGAATAATCCATAAGACACCTCCCGTTTTTTTAAACACTCCCTATATATAGGGAGTTGTGTTACAGTAACCCCTTGTCTTTCAATATACTCTTAAGTTCCTGCCCACTTATCCTTAGGTACACAGCCGTAGTAGTAAGTGTTGAATGCCCTAACAAGTCTTGGACTATCGTAACAGGTACTCCTACCCTTAAGAGTTCGATGGCCCTTGTATGCCTGAGTATGTGTGGGTGGGCTAACTCTTCTGGTAGGCCAGCCTCTCGACATCTTTCTCTAAAAGTTGTGTAGAAATTATTTCGCTTTAAAGCAAAAAGGTTATCCATATATTTATCAAAATCGTTATCCTTAAAGGATGGCTTAGCCCTACTTTGAGCAAACATAATAAAGTTCGATATCTCCGCCACAACATTAGCGGGTACTGGCACTATTCTGTATTGCCCTTTTTTCTTAGGGTTATGCCTTTTCAGGGTAATTAGCCTAATTTCTGCGTTTCTGAAATCTATGTCGCTTAATTTTAAGTGAAGCACCTCGCTCAACCTTGCGCCTGCGTACCTCAACAACAAAAACACCAACCAATACCTGCCCCTGAAAAACCGCCTGTAGTCTGCAAGAGACTTGTCGTCATACCAATCCTGAAAAGATTTTGTAAGAGCGTTTAATTGCTCGTCTGTTAGAAAATTTGGGGCTTTACCCTCGAATATAGCAAGAGAACCGTTAAAGTTTTTAGGTAAATTCATCCCCCCTCCCTTTTTGGTTTATTTTATCTTTCTCTTCTTCTCTCTTTGGTCGGAAACCCACCTTTCCTACCTCTCTTTAGCCTGTTGAAGCTTATTGTAAGTGTAAACAGTTGCGTATCCTTGTCTCGCAATTCTCCTGAGGATTCTATCAGAAAATCCTGTAATTCTTGAAAACTGCCTTGTGAGTTTGTTGTGTTTTAGGAATGTGATAAAAACTATGTCGTCATCGCTTAACTCTATGTAATTCACATCATCTATCTCCTGTAGGTCGTATATTTTCACTCCCTTTCTTTCCTCGATTTCCCTCAACATGTCAAGTGCCGTTTCAATGTCTATATTACAAGCCTCAACAGTTTTCCAGAACAAACTTAATGTTGTGTTCATACTTACACCTCCGTATAGGGCTGTTTTCGAGGTATTTATGATTTCAATAGGTTGAACTCTTCAACTAAACCCTGCGTTCTCAAGATTTCCAACGCATATTTCACCACCTCCTTTGCCTCTTTCATGTCAGGCAGATATATCTCCACCCAACCCTCCTCATCGGCAGGCGTATTTTTCCAGTGTCCAGCAAATCCCTTAATGCCGAACAGCCACCTGCCGAAGTTAGACAAATCAACCTCTCCGTTCCATTCAAAACTGTCGAACTCTATAGGCTCAAAATAGAGAGCTCTGTCTCTTGCAGCATTTCTTACTGCAAACTTGAGTTCAGAGAACGATAAACCATTTGATAGTTTAACCCTGAATGTCGGAATCAATTGCTGTCTGATTTTCTCAATCTTCATCTTCACCTCCTAAACAATTCTTTTATTACTCAGTTTTAGAGCTTCTATCATCCTGTCTTGATTGCCCCTGTATTTTTTCCAAAACTCAATAACCTCTTTTGTTTTCATCTTTCTCTGTCTCATAAGTTCTTTGAGCTCTGGTTTGATAATTCTTGCTATGTGGTCGATAGTAACCACTATGACGCCCTTTTGTTGTTGGGGTTGGGAGTCTGAAACTGATGGTTCCTGCTTATCATCAACGCCACTTTGCTCGGTGTTTTTCTCAGTTACCTTACAGTAATCGCCACCTTTTTTTCTTTTAAAATACACATCCTGCTCCTTTCTTTTTCTGTTTGGTCTATTCCATCCAGTAGGCTTAACCTCAGCATCAAATTTAGCCCCCACAGCCATCAAGCTCGCTCCGCTCTCCCTCTCAAGCGTGTATATGATCACCCGCTTGTACCCCATGAGTTGGCAGACCTTTTTGCATCGTGCATAAAGGAAGGAGTTTGCATTTTTTGAGGGTCAAAGGAACCGCTTGCATTTTTACCATTTAACTATACATAATAATAACATATCTTTTTGCTATTAATATTTTCGTCTATATACTCCAGTTTGAAGTCGTCTCTGTTTTTGCTTATATATTTTTTGATTACATTTACTTCATCTACACTAATGTCTGGGATGAATACCCCTAAACCAAAACAATAAGCCCGAAATTTTTTCCAACGACTATCAAATTCATACCACCCTTCTGTTGCTATCGCTGATGCAAAATAACCTTGGGCGGCGATATGAATTTCGCCGTTGGAGCACTTCACTACTGTTGAAGTTTCCATCGCCATCGTCCTAAAGACATACGAATTGGATTCGAGATTTTTGATCCAGAGCTTGTAGAAACGGACTTCCTCTACAAGCCCGTCCAAGATTTGAGGATAATGCACTTCTTTTGAGTAAAAGCATGTCGCAGCTTCAGAACCATAATATGTTGCATATCCGATGCTGTATTTCCAAGACGCTATCTCTTTAAGAGAAAACCTCTCGAATACCTCTACTGTGCTCATGTACATAGCACACCTCCTTTACTCTCGGTCTTCGCTCGCCACTCCCACAGCGGAAAGGGCAATGCTTCTTTCTCTTTCTTTTTCTCTGAACATTTCCTGATACGAACCCATCCCCTCTATATAGGAGAGCCCTGTTCTCTCCTCTGGTAGCGGTTCTCCTTTGTCAATATAATTTTTCATAATCTCGACATCCTTAGCGGGGATGTCGTCCATTTTCAGTGCCACAGATAGGAGTTCGTCCCTAACATATCTCACGAGACTCTCTACTACCCACCTACGGTCTTTTCCGTCAGCTATAAGGTCCTCGTGAGATGCCAGTTCCCAGTACGGGGAGACAATGAAAACCTCGTAGGGATAATACTCTACATCAGACATAACAAAGTAGAGACTTCTGAACGCATAAACTTCTCCCACTTGTGGGTTTGCTTCATAGTTTGGGTTTAACTTTGCCTCGAAAGGCATCTCCACGTCCTTGCAATATTGCTCGTAAATAAATTTTAACCAACGCATTTCCCACCCCATGTAGAGGACACACTCAAGAGAGCATATCCTCCAGCTCTTTCATTGCCTCTAACCCATCAGGCAAGCCATCTAACTCCTCTATTGTCCCATCAGCCTTTAAGATGGATATACCATGAGATGGACTACCATATAATCTCCCAGAGCGATACCATTTATAATAGACAGCATTGCCATAAACCGAAGCAACTGCACCCCCAGCAACACCAAGACTGCCTCTGGGTGAGCGATATTTGTAATAATTGAGTATTATGACTGGTTCTGGTTTAAGGATTTCTATCTCAGATGAACCCCTATAACCACAGGGCACGAATAAATCAAATGTAGTGTAGCCTTGTTTAGGGCGTAATACATAGCTCCCCTTTGGTGTTTTCTCTATACATGCGTTCGCAACAGGGAAATTCAACTCTGCATCTTCTTCTGTTTCCTTAACAAGCTGTCTGTTTATCCACAGACGAAAGCTCGTTCTCCCGTGAGTTTCAGAGCCAAAGTCTATAAAGTAAAATTTCTTTCCATCCATGCTTTTGAATTGCAACATCTCGCCCCTCCTTAATCTAGGAACTGTGCTCTTTTATCCTTAGCCTTTCGGATAGAAAATTCCCTAAAGTCATAAGGTTTGTAAAAGCTTCAAAATTTCCAATAATTTTCTCATCCAGTATATCTCTTAAAAAATCATCCAGGTCGATATGTCCTTGATAGTCTATATTCAAGTCATATAAAAAGTTTGCTAATAAGGATGTATCTTCTTTGTAGATAACATACTTCACCACTGCTAAATCCAAGGTAGGGTGTGGAACAAGCTTAATTACGGCGACTATATCGTCACCTCTTTTTAGAATATGCAATGTTTTATGGTCGTTTTTAAATATCCTCTTTAACCCATACTCTGTTTTATAAAACATAAAACACCTCCTCTTCCCTATTTTTTCATCCTTCAGCCCTCGGCCGTGTAGTTTAAGGGGTTTTCCCCACCGAGGGTCTGGGTTCGGGTAGGCCGTCCAAGGCGGGGCGTCTGGCAGGGTCAAAGATGCTAAATGGGGACTTCAGGGCGGGCTGCCTGAACCCAGTGAGTAATGATTTTCTATATCATTACTCTAAGAATAATGATATACATAAAATCAAAAAAGTCAAGTAAAAAATGTCGAATTTGGGCATTTTTTTTATTTTTTTCTGGGTTGGCTATATCATTTTAGGTATTTTGTTATAGCTGGAAAAAGAGAAAAAAATTTTGACGGTGTGCTTGACAAAATACTAAAAACGATATACAAGTTTAAAGACTGGTTTTTACTCTACCTGCGGGGGAACTTAGGGCGGTGGATGACCCCGCCAGTGGCAAGCCGCTGATGAGGCAAGTAACCGCCCAACCTCTTCATAACATTTTCTTGATTTCTTGTATATTGCTTTTGTTTATAAAAACTATGTTTCTATTAACTTGCTTGACCTTGTAATAATATTTATGTGAGTGCCTTGAGGTGTCAAATATCACCAAATCGGCGTTTGTTATCAAATCCTGCTTTTTAATCGTGTCCTCAGCAGGAACAAACTCTACAACACACCCTTGACTCTCGAAAAAAGTTTCAACCTCTTCTTTGTTTTGTGAATTCCACCAGCCTCCGCTAACCACGATAAGAGATCCTTCCTCAAACATTAGAGACTTTTCTTTTAATCCCTTCTCTTGAATCTCAATATTCTCTGTGATTTCCCTATTAATTTCTTTAGCTTCCTCAAGCTCATCGATTCTTTTTTCAAGCTCCTCAATCCTGCTATATGTAAAATTTAACTGTTTTTGCAAATTCTTGATTATGTTGTCTTTATCTTGATTTCTTTCTGACTTTAGCATTTGCTTAAGAGTTTTTTCTTTTTCCTCGTAAGATAGAAGCTTCTGTCTTATTAACCTTATTTTTCGTTTTAACTCTAAATTTTCACTTAGGGTTTCCGTAAATTTATCATGTATTTTTCTAACTTTATCGGCGTAACTATTAACGTCATGCAAGGCCTTTAAAAGAAGCCTATATGTTTTATTGAGGGCTATCTGGTCTAAGTAAATGTCTTTTATTTTATTGAAAATAAAGAAAGCCAAGCCTCTCGGTATTACAAGTTTTTTCTCTTTAGGAAAATATTTAAGATTATTTTTTTGGGCTAAGTCCTCAAAATACTTCTCGTCTTTAGGAAAGTTTAAAGAGGTTTCCCTAAGGCAGGCCTTAAGTTCTTCCTCAAATATAGTGCCTTTTATTTCTTTAGGAATATCAAGATTGAAAACTTCTTTGGCCTGTTTTTCTTTTTCTCTAATTTTTGCGTCATACAATTCGTATTCTCTAATAGCAAACGACATTAAAGGGTTGTTGAACTTTCTTTTATAGATAAGATACATAATCATCATTTGAGGTGTTACGCCTTCACCTGCGGATGCTGGAGACATGTCTTTGGCAAATTCTTCTTTTAACTCCCCTTGCGAGAGTTTGTGATAACCCATATGTTCCACATATAGGGCATTGGATTTCAAAATAGATTGAAGTATTTGATCCCATCCTTTCCTTTTTTGCACAATAATAGCAAAAAGACGCAGAACGATTTCTTGAAAGGGTAGGTTATCTCTATCCTTTTTAGGGAGCAAGCTAATAAACCACTCTCTCTTATTATCGCTCAGGTGGTCGGAAAGAAAATCAAGGAATATAAAAGGGTATTTCTCAGACATGTCCTCTATCTTTTTGTGGATAGTGGAAAGAATACTCTTTGCCATAGCAATAAACTCCTTTTTTTTGAGTATTGTAACGGAGTTGAGGTTGAGTGGCAAGGGAAATGGGGAGTGATAGTGATTAGTGAGTTGGTGGCCAATATGGCCAATAGCCGGTGGTCGAATAGGTGATGGCACAATGGTTGGTGGTTCGATGGTTGGCAAGTGCGGTGGGATGTACCTCTCCTATCCAACAGTGTCCAGAAAGGGCACTGCAAGAAAAGAGAGGGCAAGAGCCCTCAGAATTCTTTACTTTAGCCTTTTTTAATACAGTTCAAGATTCTATTTAGTTTATACTCAGATGCGAATTCTCTTTGAGAATCTTTTATATATCCCTTCACTTTTTTTATGGCGACGTTGAGTAATTTTGGCAATCTACTATAAGTAATGTAAAAGGTACCAATCTCTTCAGGATCATTGACTACCTCGGGATTCCAAGGCGACTTAATAAACTTGCCGTCCTTATAATAAACATCATATTCAGCATCGCCAGTATTAATCTCGAAGATGTATATACAATCCCTTCCCTTTACATCCGCTATCCAACTGTACAACTCATGGATTTTCTTAGACAATTCTCCTTTTTTCATTTTTGTTTTTTTCATGTTCTCCAATTGCTCAAATTTTTTAAATACCTCACTCTCCTCTTTACTCTCCTCTTTCTTTTTCATCTTTTCCTCCTTGATTTTAATTTAAAAAATTCTAATTTTAAATTTTGACATACCAAAAATTTTCAATTTAAAAATAAAAAGACAGGTAGCCCCTACGCCACCTCTTGGGTTGAGTTAGAAGAAGCCACATACTCCACCGCCTCCTGAGCCTTTGAAGCAGCCTTAAACAATGCAGTTTTTTTCTGCCCTTTGAGCCACTCCGCCCAACCACTCAGGTAAGAAGCGGTGTTTTTGTAATCAACATTCCTGCCAATTTTACTTAATAGATTGTTTTACAGGAGCCATTATATTATATAAGGCCCCTTTACCTTTTCCCAACCTATAAGCTCTAACCTATACATGGAACCATTTCTGTGCGTCCATTCTGGGCGGCCGTCTGCATAACTCCATCCCCTTTTGCCAACAACGGCTGTCTGGCCTGTTTTTTTATTAATATACCCTCCTGGGCAGCCATACGGTTTCCATTCAGAGGATACAAATTCTTCTTTATATACGGGTTTTCTTAAATCCCAAACCTTTCCCCTTCTCCTCAAGGTTGCATTATCATCGGTGTCTATGAACTCTAATTCAAATTTATTTTTCCTAAAAACTTTCTCGTAACTTAACATGGCTTACCTCCTTGTCTTTAGTTTTTTGAAAATATCGCCAAGGCACGTGGCTTTATCATCTTTCGTATAATACAACTCTGCTAATTTTTGAAACAAGTAAAACCTTGCGAATTCTACTCCTTCCTGGGTTTTTATTATTCGTGAAAGTGTATATGTGCCCAAAATAATCTGTTACCACCCAATGGGTGGTAACATTCCTTTATTATTTTCACATTCCACCTCCTCAATAAAAAAGAAAGAAAAGAAAGGGCGGAAGCCCTCAGAGTGTCATTTCTTTCTCGCCCTTGTTCAAAGCATCTTTTATTAACTGACCTTACGCACCCTTCAGTTTCTGCAGTTCTTCAAAGGCAATCTGATTGGCTCTAAAGAGCAACTTAGCCCTGAGTGCAAAATGGTTCAAATGATGTTTGATTTTT
>JALVTR010000173.1 GCA_027035885.1 Desulfurellales bacterium | reverse complement strand
GACTGAAGAAGATAGAAAGAAAGTTGTCAAGTTGATGAAACAGGAAACAGAGTCGTATAGAGTTGCAATAAGAAACGCCCGCAAGAAGGCTTTAAAAATTATTAAGGATATGGAAAAAGAAAAGGTAGTGTCTGAAGATGAATCTAAAAAATCAGAAAAAGAGATTCAAAAGCTTGTAGAAAAGTACTCTAAGAAAATAGATGACATGTTTTCAGATAAAGAGAAAGAGATACTCAGTATTTGATGCAAGAGAATTTTCCAGAGCATGTTGCCATCATTATGGATGGTAACGGTAGATGGGCTACATCCTTAGGTAAAAAAAGGACATATGGACATTACATAGGATCTTTAATTGTAAATAAGATTACTGAATCTGCCGCTAAGATAGGAATAAAATATCTGACTTTGTATGCATTCTCAACCGAGAATTGGAGAAGGCCGAAAAGCGAGGTTATGTTTTTAATGGCACTTTTGAAGACCCAGCTTGGAAAAAAAGAAGCACTTTTTAGAGAGAATGATATACAGTTCAGGGTAATTGGTGACTTTTCTGTTTTTGACGATAGAATTGTGGCAATGATTAATGGTCTAATGAGCAAAACGAAGAACAATAAAGGGATGAGGCTGACACTTGCCTTAAATTATGGTGGCAAGCACGAGATAGCTCGGGCTGCAAAAAGGTTGTGCGAGGATGTGAAGAATGGCAATATAAAGATTTGTGATATAGATGAGGCTCTTTTTAAAAATTACCTTTACACTTTTGATATGCCCGATGTAGACCTTTTGATAAGAACAGGCGGTGAGAAGAGGGTCAGCAATTTTTTGCTCTGGCAATCATCATACGCAGAGTTTGTTTTCTTTGATAAGTATTGGCCGGAATTTACAGAGGACGACCTTGTGCTTGCAATCGATGAATTTAAACGACGTAAAAGAAGATTTGGCGGATTGTGAAAAAGAGGGTTTTATCTGCCTTAATTTTAGTTCCATTAGTTATATATGTGGTTCTTTGTGTGGATATACTTTATGCAAAGTTAGCTGTTTTGTTCGTTGGAGGTTTGGGGTATTCTGAATGGTTAGGATTAGATTTGGAACAATTTAGCTTTAAAAAAGCCATTTATCTATCTTGCTATTTTATCTGTGCTTTTGTTTTTATGTTCTACGGATCCTCATTTTTGATTGTTCTGTTTTTATGTTTAACAGTTCATATGATTGCAAGTTTTTATTCAATTGAAGATAAAAGTTTTTTAAAGCTCCAATATTACTTTTTAGGCATATTTTACGTTTTACTATATGTATTTGCTATTTTTTTAATGAAATTAGAAAACGGCAGATTTCTTCTGTTAACCCTTTTTGTATCTATTTGGACTGGTGACACATTTGCATACTTTTGTGGAAGGGGGTTTGGGAAAATCAAACTTGCACCCATAATTAGCCCAAAAAAGACAGTTGAAGGAGCCGTGTGTGGCATAATAGGTGGGACATTTATCGGTGTTGTCTTTGGAATGTTGTTGAAGCTTGAATTTCTAAATGTTTTTTTAGTTGCTTTTGTGTCCAATGTTTTTGGGATTTTGGGTGATTTGGTAGAGTCTGTTCCTAAGCGTTTTTTTGGAAGGAAAGATTCCTCAAATTTAATTCCTGGCCATGGCGGGATTTTGGATCGTCTGGACAGTTTTGCATTTGCCGTCTTTTTTTCTTATCTGGTGTTGTTATGCAAAGACTGGTTGTTTTAGGTTCCACAGGTTCTATAGGAAAAAATACTCTTGATATAGCAAGAAGAACAAAAAAATTTGATGTTATCGGGCTAAGTTGTTTTAAAAATATAGACCTTTTGTCTAAGCAAATAAAGGAGTTTAAACCCGAGTTTGTTTGTGTGGTTAAAAAAGAACTCGCGCAAAGGGTTAAACAAATATTCCCTAACTTAGAGGTTTTGGAAGGCAAAAGTGGTCTTGTTGGGATGGTTCAGAAAGATGATGTGGATTTTGTTGTTAATGCATTGGTGGGTACAGCGGGCCTTTTGCCAACGTACTATACAATTATTTCTAAGAAAAGATTGGCTTTGGCAAATAAAGAAAGTCTTGTTATAGCAGGTAAAATAATTAAGGAATTGGCAAAAGCGAAAGATGTGGAGATAGTTCCAATAGATTCTGAGCATTCTGCCATATACCAGTGTCTTGAAGCAAGGAGAAAAAAAGATGTAGAGAAGTTGATACTGACTGCATCTGGTGGGCCTTTTTTTGGTAGGGATAGCTTCGATAATATAACTGTTAATGAGGCTTTGTCTCATCCTAATTGGAATATGGGGGAAAAAATTACAATAGACTCTGCAACAATGATGAATAAAGGCTTTGAGATTATCGAGGCACATTGGCTTTTTGATGTTCCTTACACGAAAATAGATGTTGTTGTCCATAAGGAAAGCATTGTTCATTCTGCTGTTGAGTTTATCGATGGGTCGATTATAGCACAGATGGCAAATCACGATATGAGAATACCCATAGCCTATGCTTTATTTAAGCCCAAAAGGGTAAGTTTGCCGTTTAGATTGGACCTTGCCTCAATTGGCAATCTGAGTTTCGAAAAACCCGATTTTAAAAAGTTTCCTACATTGACGTTTGCCTATGAGGCTTTGAGAAGTGAGGGAAAAAATCTTGGTCTTGTGTTAAATGTGGCTGATGAGTTGGCCGTAAGTGCTTTTCTTGAAGGTAGAATTCACTTCAAGGATATATTTCGAGTTTTGGAAGAAGCGATGGAAAAGTTTGAAAGTGAAATGCCTAATGATATACTTTGTGTCGAACAACAGATGGAACAGGCAAGAATGGGTGTTTTAGAACTTATAAGCAAGATTGGGGGATGAAAGTGAGTTGGCTTTATGGAATATTGGGTTTAATTTTGATGGTCATTATACATGAGTTTGGGCATTTTATTGTTGCAAAAATACTTGGCGTTGGAGTTGAACGCTTCTCGATTGGTTTTGGTCCTATTCTTTTTAAGGTTAAACCAAAAAAGACAGAGTATGCTCTATCGCTTGTTTTACTTGGTGGATATGTGAAACTCAAAGGTGAAAGCGAGGAGGAAGATGTTGAAGATGAGTCGGATGCGTTTTATGCACAACCGCTGTGGAAACGTTTTCTAATCGTTTTAGCGGGCCCTATGTTCAATATTTTTTCAGCTATAATTTTTATGATGATTGCATACCATATTGGTGTAAATGTTCTTGCACCAAATATTGGCAAGGTTTTATCTAACTCTGAAGCTGATAGAATTGGTTTGCAAAAAGGAGATACTATCATTGCTATCAATGATATCAAAATAAATACATGGAGGGGGATGTCAAAAATTATAAAATCTCATCCCAATAAGCCAGTGATTCTAAAAATTAAAAGAAACGGCAAGATTTTAACCTTAAAGGCTGTTCCTAAAGGTACAACAATCACAAATTTATTAGGCTATAAGCGATATGTTGGGTTGCTTGGAATTTTGCCAAGCGGAGAAGAAGTTATTGTAAAGTATGGACTGATAAAGAGCGTGGAATTAGGCATTGAAAAAACTGTTTACATAACAAAAGTCACGGTTATAGGTATTATTAGGTTGATAGAACGAGCAATTCCTTCAAGTAGCATAGGTGGGCCTATAATGATCGTTGATATAGCTGGAAAAGCTGCAGAAGCTGGCCTTGGGGCGTTTTTAATTTTTATAGCAATAATAAGCATAAATTTGGGCCTTTTGAACCTGCTACCCATACCTGTTCTGGATGGCGGGCATTTGATGTTTTACACTGTTGAAGCGATTAAAGGTAAACCTGTGAGCAGAAAAACACAGGAGAACTTCCAAAAGATTGGCATTGCTATATTACTGGCTTTGATGATATTTGCATTTTTTAACGATTTTAGAAGATACGGTGTAACAAAGTACGTTGAAAAGAAAATAGAGCATATGAGATGAGTTTAATAAAAAGAAAAATAACAAAGCAGATAGACGTGGGTGGGGTTAAGATAGGTGGAGGAGCACCGATTGTTGTTCAATCTATGACAAATACAGATACGAGAGATGTAAAAGCTACACTTGATCAGATCAATAGGCTTTATGATGCGGGTTGTGAGATTGTCAGATGCGCTGTTGTTGATAAGGAAGCTGGTAGGGCTTTAAAGGAGATAAAAAAGAAAAGCCCAATACCTATAATTGCGGATATCCATTTTAACTTTAAACTTGCAATCCTGTCTATAACAAGTGGCGTTGATTGTGTAAGGATAAATCCCGGCAACATTGGTTCGCTTGATAGGGTAAAAGAAATTTTAAAAGCTGCGGGTGAGTATGGAATACCTTTGAGAATTGGTATAAACAGTGGTTCACTTGAGAAAGACCTGCTTGATAAATACAATGGACCCACTGCGGATGCTATGGTTGAGAGTGCCTATAGATGGGTGAAAAGGATTGAGGATACTGGATTTACCAACATGAAGGTGTCGATCAAGTCATCTGATCCACTGACGACGATTGAGTGTAATGAGAAAATTTCTGAACTTGTAGATTATCCTTTACATCTTGGCGTAACAGAAGCTGGAAGTTCAAAAGAGGGTATAATTAAATCGGTATCGGCTTTAAGTGTTTTATTGAGGGAGGGTATAGGTGACACAATAAGGATATCTCTAAGCGAACCTCCAGAAAATGAAATTGATGTTTGCTATGAACTACTCAATGCTTTAGGGCTTAGAAAAAAGCGATTAATAGACTTTGTTTCCTGCCCCACGTGTGGTAGAATTGAGATTGATTTAATAGCCTTGGTGGATGAATTAAAGAGGAGGCTTTCGCATATAAAGAAGCCTATAAAGGTGGCTGTTATGGGATGTGTGGTTAATGCCATTGGGGAGTCAAAAGAGGCAGATTTGGCTATAGCTGGTGGTAGGCATTTTGGTTTGATAATAAAAAAAGGTAGAAGGATAAAGAAAGTAAAAGAAGAGGCTCTCGTTGATGAATTTGTTAAGGTGGTAGAGGAGTATGTCAAAGAGATTTAGCTGTTTTATTTTGGTGTTTTTGTTTATTTTTATAGTGAGTTTGAGCTCCCAAGCTAAAAATGAAAGTGAGTTTGTAGATTACCATTTTATTAAGGGTTATTTAGAGCTGTATAGTGGTGATTTCAAAAATGCAGCGAATGATTTATGGAAGGTATTCCCGTTTGTAAGAAGTGATGATTTTTATCAAGAACTTGCAGATATTTTAGTCTATGTTGGGAGATATGGTGAAGCTCAATACGCTCTACAGAGGGCCGTTAAAGTCTATCCTAAAGATAAAGAGTTTTATTACAAACTTTTTGATGTTTACACAATAGAGGGCAAGAAGAGGAAAGCCTTTAACGTTATGAAAGAGATTCAAAGGCGTTTTCAAGAAACGGAGAGTACGTTTAGAAAAATAATAACTATGTATATAAAATCTGGAAGGTACAAAGATGCGTATAAGGAACTTGAGATTTATGTTAAGCGCTACAAAAACGATCCTTCAGGTTATTACCTTTTGGCGCAGGTATGTCTGAAGCTTAAGAAAGATAGTTGTGCTTTAAAGAATGCCAAAAAAGCGGTAAATATAGCACCTAATCAATATCAGTACTTAATTTTTCTTGCCGGGCTTTATGAAAGAAAAGGAGAATTTTATAAAGCCATTGGTCTTTATAAAAAGTTGCCCCAAAATGCTTTAACATATTTTGTTATAGCAAACGATTACTATATGGCCCAAGATTTAAAGAATGCTTCAATTTACTACAAAAAGGCATTTCTTGCTTCACACAGGGTAGACTACCTTGAGCGTCTGGCATACGTTCTTTTGAATATGAATGATTTTGACGAGATAGTATCCCTAAAGCAGAGGTTTTCGAAGCTTTTCAATGAGTCTGACAGATTAAAGCTAATTTATGCTGTAGCCCTATCTGAAAAAGACAGGTGTAGGGAGGCGTTAAAGGAATTTTCAAGCATAAGCCCAAAGGTGAATTTTTACGGTGAAGTTGTGAGCAATGAGGCGGAGTGTTTATGTAAGTTAGGAAAGTTTGAAGAGCTAAGGGAAAAACTTGCAAGGGTTGGTGATTTAAAGTCGTATCTTTTCGTTATAAGTAGATTTTGTTTGAAGAATAAAGAGTTTAATAGAGCTTTGGTTTTGTTTAACGATGCTTTTAAAGTAGCAAAGAATAACAAGGAAAGAGCGTATCTTTATTTTTATGAAGCGGATCTTTACTTTTCTAATCTTAAAAATACAAATAAAGCAGTTGATCTTTTAAACAAAGCTATTAAGCTTTATCCAAACTACGCCGAGGCTTTAAACTATTTGGGTTATCTGTATATTGATAAAAATATAAATGTCAAATTGGGAATGGATTTGGTTGAAAGGGCTTTAAAAATCAGTAAAAACAACCCTTACTACCTCGATAGCTTGGGTTGGGGTTACTATAAGTTGAGTGAGTATAAGAAAGCTGAAATTTACCTTAAGAAGGCAATAGAAAATTACTCGCGTTTTGACTTGGATGCACGGGTTGTGTCTTTGGAGCATTTGCTTGAGGTTTATAAGTCTGAACATTTGTATTATAAGGCAAGAGGGGTTGCCAAAGAGATATTAAAGTTAAAACCGAAGGATAAAAAGGCCTTAGAATTTTTGAATAAATAACAATGAGAAAGTGTGTTATATTATTTATTTTGTTTAGCATGACCTGTTACGCTTCTAACCTGCGTGTTGTTTTAAAAAATGGCACTCCTGTAGTTACAAATATTTCAAAAAGCGTGTTTTTCTTTAACGCCTTTAAGTACTCAAAATTGAAAAAGCAAAGGGTTTTAGATATGATTAGGTCTTTAGCAAAAAAGTATGGTGTTAATGTTAATCTTGCTAAGGCTATAGCTAAAATAGAATCAGATTATGACCCTAAAAGCATTTCTAAATCAGGGGCTAAAGGAGTAATGCAGCTTATGGATAAAACAGCTAAAAGCTACGGTGTTGAAAACCCTTTTAATGTTAAAGACAACATAAAAGGTGGTATTTTGTTTCTCAAACATTTGATTAAAAAATATCATAATGTTAAATTGATTGCTGCAGCTTACAATGCGGGAGAAAGTGCTGTTGATAAATACAAAGGTATTCCTCCTTTTAGTGAAACAGAACGTTATGTGAAAAAGTTTTTGAGCGTGTACAATGGTTCTATGTATATTAGCTTAAACTCTAATAGTAGAAAGAGAGAAAACAATATAGTTAAGGTTGGCAATGTTTTTACCAACATAAAGGCAAACTTATGGTGAAACATATACCAAATTTGTTGTCCATTTTTAGGGTTTTAGATCTTGTTGTAATCATTATCTTACTTGAAAAATCTTTAAACATTTGGGCTTTTGTATTTTTTTGTCTTGGGGTTTTAAGCGATGTTTTAGATGGTTATATTGCACGAAAAAACAAAATTGTTACAAAATTAGGGGCTATTTTAGATCCTTTAGCGGACAAGGTTTTAGTTATAGGTATACTAATAGCTATGATAAAAATCATGGACGTTCCTTACTGGATGGTTATTGTTATAGTGTTCAGGGAATTTGCGGTGACTGGTTTAAGAGTTGTTGCAGCTACTGAAAGAATTGTGATATCTGCCAATGTTTGGGGTAAGCTCAAAACCACCTCACAGTTTTTAGCTTTGAGCCTTTTAATCTTGGGGTTTAAGAGTGCGGGTATTTACGTGCTCTTTGCGGCTTTGGTTTTAACTGTTATCTCTGGTTACGTTTATTATCACGAATACTTTAAGGATAGAGATGTCTTCGTTTGAAAAATTTTTAAATATGATAAAATTTGAACATACTGTTTTTGCCTTACCGTTTGCATATATCGGTATGTTTATGGGTTTTGAGCGTGGTTTCTCCATTAAGGTTTTTTTACTTGTAACTGTTGTCATGGCATCTGCACGTTCTGCTGCTATGGCATTAAATAGAATTATTGATTTAAAATACGATGCAATAAATGAAAGGACTAAAAATAGAGAGTTACCAGCGGGTAAAATAAGTCTTAAGGAAGCTTATGTTTTTACACTCTTGTCAATAGTTATATTTGAAGTAGCTACATATTTTATAAATGATTTTGCGTTCGAACTTTCACCTATAGCTTTATTTTTTGTCTTAACGTACTCATACACCAAGCGGTTTACCTCTCTTTGTCATTTATATTTGGGTTTTACAGACGCAATAGCACCTTTAGGGGGGTATGTTGCTGCAAGTGGCAATTTATCCTTGCCCATTTGGCTTTTGGCAGGTTTTGTGTCTTTTTGGATTGCGGGATTTGATATATTATATGCCCTGCAGGATAGGGAGTTCGACAAAAATGTGGGTCTGCATTCTATTCCCGTAAGCTTTGGTATAAAAGGTGCTTTGGTTTTGGCAAAATTATTTCATATGATTGCCTTTTTATTTTTGATTTTTAGTATGAAACTATTTAACCTTCCTCCCGTTGTTTATGTTGGTGCTATAGTCGTGGCCATTTTGCTCATTATTGAACATAAGTTGGTTGATCCTAATGATCCAAAGAAAATTAACCTTGCCTTTTTCAATATGAATAGTTATATTAGCATTGTACTATTAATTACTTTTTTAATTGGGAAATACTATGGATGATCAAAGAGAAGCCCGGAGAATTAAAAATAGGGTTGTTACATATTATAAAGTTGTAGAGAAAAATGAAATTGATAGAGTAAAAAATGAAATTTACCATACGGTAGAACCAGACGACTCTTTCACTTTTTTCACATCTTTGAAGAGGTTGGATTCTAGTTTTGGGGATTTAAATAAAGCCTTCGTTGTTATGATGAAACAAATGGATGCGAAGCTTAACTACGTTATTGACATTTTAAGAAATGGTGGTAATGATAGTGGGTTAAGCGGTTTTGTAAAAGCTTTTACTTGCGATATTTCTCAGGTGGGTTTGTCAATAGAGACAAATAACAATCTCGAGATTGGCAGCTATATATATTTAAAAATGTTTCTTCCTATTGCGCTCCATCATCCCATTAAGATTTTAGGTAAGGTTGTGAGGGCGGATGAATCTGATGGGCTTTGGTGTATTGGAATTGATATTGAAGATGTAACAGTGGAAAATAGAGAATTAATAATCCATTATATGATTTATGTTGAAAGAAAAATGGCAAAGGATAAGGCTAATAGGGATGTCTATTAATGAAGTCTTGATTTTGCAGGTGATTTTTGATGTTGCTATAGCTGGATACATACTTTTAAGCCGATATTACGAGAAAAAAGAAAAGGAAAGTCTTTTAAGGCTTGTGGATAGTTTAAGAAAATTAGTTGAGAAGCAAAAACAACTCATTGAAATGGCAAATATTAGAATTGGTGAGCATCAGGATAGGATAACAACAATTCTTGATGATATAAGAAGAAAAAATATATTGTTAACCGAGCTTTTGACTACCATAAAAAATAAGACTTATGAGGAAGATTTGAAAGATAGAATATTGAAGATGAATAGTGAAGGTAAGTCAAAAGAAGAAATAGCAAAGGAGCTTAATATGAGTGCAGGAGAGGTGGAACTTATAATAAAATTGTATGAGGAGGTATAGTAAGTGAAAAAGATTGAAGCTATTATTAAACCCTTTAAACTGGACGCAGTGAAAGAAGGTTTAATGGAATTGAATATAAAAGGCTTGACAATTAGTGAAGTTAAAGGATACGGAAGGCAAAAAGGGCATACAGAGATTTATAGAGGCGCAGAATACGTTGTTGATTTTTTGCCTAAAGTTAAAATAGAGGTTGTAGTTGAAGATGAACTTGTTGAAAATGTTATTGAAAAGATTATAGAGACCGCTCATACTGGTAAGATTGGTGATGGAAAAATATTTGTTGTTCCTGTAGAAGATGTGATTAGAATTAGGACTTCAGAAAGAGGGAAAGACGCCCTTTAATTAATGGATGAACTCAAACACATTAAGTTAGAGGAAAAAAAGAAACTATTTAAGAAGCTCGAAGGGCTTAATTTATATAGGAAGAAAGTAAGATATATAGTAAAAACTCATACTGAGTGGGTGGATGGTTGTATAAGAGAACTCATAGAAAAGTTGGGCTACGAGAGAAATGAGTTAACAATAGTAGGTGTTGGTGGATATGGTAGAAGACAATTAAACCCTTGTTCTGATGTTGATATACTACTTTTGAGAAAGAATATTAACTGCGATGTGGGACATGTTGTTAGGGAGATTCAGGATTTTTTCTATTTTTTGAATTATGAATGTAGTGTTTCTGTTAGAACAGTTGATGAGTGTATAGATTATGCGAGACAAGATGATACTATAAAAACCTCGCTTTTAGATTCAAGGTTCATTTGCGGTAGCGAAAATCTTTATAGTGAATATGAATATATATTAAATTCTAAAATTTTGTCTGAGAATAAAGATCAGTTTATAGAAAACAAACTGCATTATATGAATTTTAGGTATAAAAGATACGGTGGAACTGTATTTGTTCTGGAACCTAATATTAAAGAGGGCGTAGGGTCCTTAAGAGATTACCATACGTTTCTTTGGATATCAAAACTTCTATTTAAAGCTAAAAACATGCTTAAACTTAAAAAGAATGGCCTAATGGAGGAGTATGATTACAGAAAGCTTATGGATGCCGTATATTTTTTGTGGCAGTTGAGGAATTCATTGCATTTTGAATTTAAAAGAAAAAATGATGTGTTATTCCTTGATGTGAGAAAAAATATAGCTCAAAGCTTGGGTTTTAAAGATAGCTTAAGGTTTACTAAATCAGAAAAGCTTATGAGGCGATATTATTATGCCGCAATAAATATAAAAAATATAGTTAACAGATATTTAAACATGTTCTTATATAAAAAATCCAACAAAAAGGAAGCTGTATTCTTTTTAGATGAGAAAATCATTGTTGATGATAGTATTTCAATTGCAGGTTCTCTGCATTTAGATTATCTGTTTTATATGTTTTTTTATTCAGCACTATATTTTAAGCACATAGGGCCTAATGATACTATAAAAATAAGAAACCTACTTCCAGACTTATCGAAAAGAAGAAATGATAAACATTTATCTTTTATTTTTAGGCAAATTCTGTCTTTAAATCAACCTGTGCATAGTGTTGTTGTCAATATGCATGAACTTGGAGTTTTAGATAGGTATATTCCAGAATTTGGTAACATATGTTGTTTGTCAAAAGATGAATTTTATCATAAATACACCGTTGATGAGCATTCCTTGCAGGCTCTTAAGGCTTTGGATGAACTGTATGAATATGATGTACCAAAAACTTTTTTGATGAGACTTAAAAATGTGTGGATTAACTTAAAGCCCCATGATAGGTTCGTATTAAGATTGGCGTGCCTTTTACACGATATCGGTAAAATAAGGAAAGAAAAACACGAAATCACAGGTGCTAATATGGTGGCTTCAATTGCCGATAGAATTGGATTGGGCAAGGATTTAAAGAATAAGCTATTTTTTTTGGTTAGAAACCATCTACTTATAAGCTCCATATTGTCCACAAGAAATATCGATGACCCGAAAACACTTGATGATTTTTTAGGTATTGTTGACTCTAAAGATAAACTTATGCTTCTTTCACTTTTAACCTATGCGGATTTAAAGGCTGTGAATGATAACGTATGGACATCTTGGAAAGAGGATATTATGGAGTCTTTATATCTTAAGTCTATGTTTAACTTTGAAAATAAGAATTACGATGAATACATAAAGATAAATGCGAATGATTCTAAGAGAAAGATAAAAGCTATATTGGGGAAAGGGTATTATGATTTAATTGATGAGTTTCCCGATACAATTTTTAATGACATAAGATTTGACCTAATGGCTCAGTATATTAGAAATATAAAAGATACTGGTAGGAATGCATTTGTATATAAAGAAAGAGGTTTAGATACAGCAAAGGTAATTGTTTATTATAAAAATAAATTTGGGTTTTTCAATAAGATTAGTGGTATTTTGGCGTGTTTAGACGCAAGTATCATTACTGCTAAATCCTATGATTTGTTAGGCGGTAGAATTATTGATGTTTTTACAATTAAGGTTGATAAAAATAGTAATTTAGACGATTATAAGATAGAGAACTTTATTAGTATGGTAGAAAGTGGTGAGTTTAACCTTGAAAAATGTATGGAATCTAAAAAGAGGAAGTTTTTGAATAGGATAGAGAAAGCTAAGCTTGAAATGTCTTTGCAAAGCGTGGATGTTATTTTTGATAACAACCAGAGCGAATTGTATACTGTTATTCGTGTTTATGCCCCGGACAGAATTGGATTGGTATATTACATAACAAAAATACTTGTTGAGTTTCAGCTTCAAGTTGGTATGTTTATCTTGGATACAAAGGGAAGCATAGCTGTGGATACATTTTATGTTGTGGACAACGCCTTTAAAAAGATATACTCTCAAAAGATTATAGATTTGATTAAAAGTAAGCTTTACGGGGTGTTGATTTGAGGAGAGAACCTATAAGGGTTGCTGATATTGGAAAGGTTATACCACTTGGGCAGAAGATTATGGTTTACATAGATGGTGGTAATTTTGCAGGTACATACTCAAGCTACATCTATGATATAGATGAAAATTATAATGTTTACATATCTATGCCAACGAACGAAAACGGTTTAAAGGCCGTTATTAGAGAAGGAAGTAGGGTTGAGGTAAGTTTTGTAAGCAATAAGGGCTATAGAGTAGGTTTTACCTCCCGGCTAATAGAAGTAATAAAAAAAGATGAGAGAGTTATATATAAATTAAACAAACCTGAATCTTTGGTAAAGGTTGAACTGCGTGAAAATTTTAGGGTTCCCGTTCTTATAGAGGTTAGATTTTACGTATTTAAGGGAGGCAAGATAGAAAAGGCAGAAGGAACGATTTTGGATATAAGCGCAGGTGGAGCTAAATTATCTGCTGATGTGAATTTGGAGGTAAGAGATAAACTATTTTTGGATTTAAATTTGGGTATTAAAAAATTGGAAGAGATTGAGGCCGAAGTTGTTAGAAAGGCTATTACAGGTGAGGAAGGTGTAAAACACTATGGTTTGAGTTTTACCGATTTAACAAAGGAACAAGAGGATGCAATTATAAAATTTTGCTTGTCAAGACAAATCGAATTGGCTAGAAAAATGAGAGGGTTGGAGTAAAGTTGGATATAGAAAAGATTAAAAACGCTAAAGTGGCAGTGGTAGGAGACTTAATTTGTGACAAATACGTATTTGGTAAGGTTGAAAGAATTTCCCCAGAAGCTCCTGTTCCCGTTGTTCGTGTTGAGAAAGAAACCTACTTTCTCGGTGGTGCGTCCAACGTTGCTTTGAATTTGAAAAGCTTAGGCTGCAAAACCTTCCTTTTTGGTGTTATAGGGAATGATAGCTGCGGCAAAAGGCTTCTTAACATGATAAAGGATAAAGGCTTGGTAACGGAGAATATACTGAAACTTGAGGATAGACCTACAACACTTAAAACACGTGTTATTGCTCAGTCTCAGCAGATAGTGCGCTTTGACAGGGAAAAAATACTCAAAATAGACAAAAAGCATGCATATGAAATTGTCAAGGGGGTTAGAAGTAGTGGTGTTAATGCTGTGATTGTTTCAGATTATGGAAAAGGCGTTGTTAGTGAATATTTAATCGAAGAACTTAAAAAGTTAGGCGTCTTTATTGCAGTAGACCCCAAAATAAAAAACGCTTGCGCTTATAAGGGTGTTAATATAATCACACCAAACTTGAAAGAAGCTGGGGAAATTAGTGGTGTTGAAATAGAAGCCTTTGCAAACGGCATAGAATTAGCGGCTAAAAAGATAATAAAAAAGATTGGCTCAAAATATTTGCTTATAACCGAGGGTGAAAAAGGTATGAGTCTTTTTAACAGATATGGTTTGATATTAAAACAGGCTTCCAAGGCAAGGGAAGTGTATGATGTAACCGGTGCTGGAGACACGGTTATAGCCGTTCTAACTGCAGCGATATCCAGCGGCTTTGGTATAAAGGAAGCAGTAATGTTTGCTAATGCAGCCGCTGGAATAGTTGTTGGTAAAATGGGCACGGCGACAGTTAGCATGGAGGAATTAAAAGAATCCTTATGAAAGTTGCTGTTTTAATCCCCGCCAGATTTTCCTCAAGTAGGTTTGAAGGAAAAGTTATCTACCCGATAAAAGGCAAGCCCATGGTGCAATGGGTTTATGAAGGTGTTAGAAATTCTAAACTTAAGGATTTTGTAGCCGTATTAACAGATGATGATAGAGTGTTCAATGCTGTAAAATCGTTTGGGGGGAATGTTTTTATGGTTAAAGGTGATTTTGCCTCGGGTAGCGATAGAATAGCCAAATTTTGTGAAGGTAGAGATTTTGATTACGTCGTGAACATGCAAGCTGATGAACCATTAATAGATGGTAAAACGATAGATTTGCTGATAAGCTGTGCTGTAGAGACAAATGAGCATATAGCGACCCTTGTATCCAAATGCGATGAATATGAGGCGGATGATCCTAATGTTGTTAAGGTGGTTTTAGATAATGAGGGATATGCCATGTATTTTTCTCGCAGCAGGATACCTTACAATAGAAATGTTTTTAAAGACTACATAAAGCATATAGGCATCTATGCGTATTCCAAAGATGCGCTTATAAAATTGAATAAAACGGAGCCTTCAGTTTTAGAAAAAGTTGAAGGATTAGAACAACTTAGGGTGCTTCAGAATGGTTTTAAAATAAAAACCTGTTATACTAATAAAACTTTGATTGGCGTTGACACAAAAAAAGACCTTGAAAGACTCATTTTTTATTTAGAGGGTAAAGATGTCAAAAGGTAAAGTTATTTTGGGCGTTTCTGCTTCTATAGCTATTTATAAGTCTTTAGAGGTGTTGAGCAAGTTAAAAAAAAGAGGTTTTGAGGTTAGGTTTACACTGACCAAAGAGTCCAAAAAACTCATATCCCCTGTTGTTTTTAAAGCTTTAACCAATCATGAAGTTTACGATGACGTGATGGAAGAGTTAGAGCTTGATGATACGAATATCACCCATGTTTCTTTTGCTAATTGGGCTGATGTTTTTGCGGTTGTTCCTGCGACAGCGAACATTATATCAAAACTTTCTTGTGGAATTGCAGATGACCCTGTGAGCTTAATTGCTTTGGCTACTGATGCCAAGAAGGTTATTGCTCCCGCGATGAATAGCTATATGTATTTAAATCCAATAGTTCAAGAACATTTGGAAAAGTTGGAGGATTTGGGATGGTTTATAGTTGAACCTGTTGAGGGAGAGCTTGCTTGCAATACTGTAGGAGTTGGGCATATAGCTGATGAAAATCATATAGCAGACGCAATAGAATCTTGTTTTTACCCAGATATTTTGAAAGGAAGAAAGGTTATTGTGACAGCTGGGCCAACCTCCGAAGCAATTGACCCTGTTAGGTATCTTACAAATAGGTCAAGTGGAAAAATGGGTTTTGCTTTGGCTAAAATGGCTAAGTATTTGGGTGCAGATGTAACTCTTATAACCGGCAAAGTATGTTTGGAAGCACCCTTTGGTGTAAGACGCATAGATGTGAGTTCTACTTTAGATATGCTTGGCGCCCTTAAAAAAGAGATTGAAAGAGAAGACGAGTTAACCATTATAATGGCTGCAGCTATAGCTGATTTTAAGCCTGAAAAGAGAGAAAATAAGAAAATAAAAAAAGAGGGTAACGGTGGGTTTGGATTGCATTTTGTAGAAAACCCTGACGTTACTGTTGAAATAGGGGAATACGCCAAATCTTTGAAAAAAACGGTAAAACTCGTTGGATTTGCAGCGGAAACTCATGATCTTTTGGAGAATGCAAAGAAAAAAATAGAAAAAAAGGGTTTGGAGTTCATAGTGGCCAATGACGTTAAGAGGAACGACATTGCTTTTGGCTCAGACTATAATGAAGTTGTAATAATTCATAAAAACGGAGGAATAGAGAAAGTCGAAAGGTCTGATAAGCTAAAAGTTGCCTACGAGATATTGAGGAGGCTAACTTGGTAGAGATAATAGATATTAAAGATTTGGATAAATTGAAGCAGATTCAGAATAAAAGAAAGCTCTCTTTTGATGGTTTTGAAGATAAAGTTAGAGAAATCATTAAGAACGTTAGGGAGAATGGTGATGAGGCTCTTTTTGAATATACAAAGCATTTTGACGGCTATAAGGCCAATAGTGAATCTATCTTGGCAAGTGAAAGAGAATTTGAAGAGGCTTTGAGAAAAATACCTTCAGAACACAAAAGTGTTATTAAATGTGCGGCCAAGAGAATAGAAAGGTTCCACGAGGCTTTTAAGCCTAAATCGCAATTTATAGAAGAGAATGGCTCTATATTGGGTGTCAGAGTTACGGCTGTTGAGAGGGTTGGTTTGTATATACCCGGTGGAAAAGCAGTTTATCCATCTACTGCTCTCATGACTGTTATACCTGCAAAGGTTGCGGGCGTAGAGCATATACAAATAGCTACGC
>JALVTR010000172.1 GCA_027035885.1 Desulfurellales bacterium | reverse complement strand
TGGTAGAACATTCGTGTTGTGATAGAGCCTTTTTCTGCAACAGCGGTGCAGAGGCTAATGAAGCTGCTTTAAAAATTGCACGCAAATGGGGAAGTGAAAAGAAAAAATACAAGGTTTTAAGCTTTAAAAACTCTTTTCACGGTAGGACTATTGCAACACTTGCCCTAACGGGTCAGACGAAGTATCAGGAAGGTTTTGGTCCATTCCCTGAAGGTTTTGATTATGTTAATTTCAATAACTTTGAAGATTTTACAAAGAAGGCCGATGATAAAACAATAGCGGTTTTTGTTGAATTTGTTCAGGGTGAGGGTGGAATAAACGTGGCAAAAAGAAGTTTCATAGAGAAGGTTTATGAGTTTTGCAAGGAAAACGGTATACTGTTTGTTGCGGATGAGATACAAACTGGTATGGGTAGAACTGGAAAGCTATTTGCCTGTGAGCACTATGACATTAAACCTGATATAATTACATTGGCAAAAGGTATCGCAGCAGGCTTACCAATGGGTGTTGTACTTTCTAAGGAGGAAGTTGCGAGTACTATGGATTTTGGTTCCCATGGGTCGACTTTTGGCGGAAATCCATTTGTGAGCTTTGTTGCTTATAAGGTTTTGGATTTTGTTCTAAGTAGTAATTTAATTAACCATGCGAAGCAGATGGGTGATTATCTGTTGGAGAAACTAAAAGAAGCGGTGGAGGAAAGCGATAAAGTAAAAAGTGTTGAAGGATTGGGTTTAATGGTTGGAGTTAGATTTAAAGATAAACATATGGTAGATGAAATTGTAAACAAGGCACTGGATAATGGTATTTTAGTGGGAAAGGCTGGTGATAGGACGGTTAGACTTGAACCGCCTTTGATTGTTGAAAAAGAACATATTGATAAAGTTATTGAGTTTTTCAGGCGTAATTTATGAAATTTTTCAATGAGGATACGGTCAATAGATTCTCTGAGCACATAAGCACGGTTTTTGGGGTTGGTTATACAGCTTATGCACCTGGGACTATGGGTAGTTTATTTGGGCTTTTGATATATATGTTCTTAAAAGATGGGTCTTTGGCTCTTTATGTCACCGTGGTTGTAATTCTTTTTATTATGGGTGTGTTTGTAAGTGACGTGATGGAACAGGTTTACGGTATTAAAGATCCATCGTTTGTTATCATAGATGAGGTTGTTGGCATGATGATTTGTTTTATTGCAGTTCCATATACGCCTACCCTTGCAATTTTGGGTTTTTTGCTTTTTAGAATTGTAGATATTTCAAAGGTTCCTCCACTTAATATCCTTGAAAGAATAGGAGGAGGATTTGGCATAATGATAGATGATGCTGTAGGTGGTTTAATTGTTAACATAATCTTGCAGGTGTTATCGAGATGAGAACAGCTTTAGTTTTTATAGGTTTTAAATCTGATAAAGGATATGGAGATAGTGTACTTGAAAAATGCGGTGTTGAAATAGGACTGAAATTTACTGTCTATGATATGGACAGTTTGAGAGGTGTGGCAAGAGTTGCTTTTGATAACTCCGATGGTGTTATCTTTGTATATAAAAAGGGAACGTGGCCGGACCTTCAAAAGGTCATGCTTATAGAGTTTGAGCGTAGTAGTGTTTTTATTGACGAGAGTGTTCCTTATGTTTTGGCGAAAGGGTTTAAAAAAATTCAAGAGGGTGTGTTTTTTGATAAAGTATACGAGAAGCCTATTTTGTTTATGCCTTGTGACCTGAAGGAAAGCGTAGATTTCTGCAAAATACTATCCAATTTCAGTTCGGACAAAAGCCTCATAAGGGTATTTGAATCTGATATAAAAAATGACAGTATGATTTATAAGGATGAGGTTGAGTCTATTTTTTTAATAGAGCAAAAAGAGATTGAAAAATACAAAAAACTAAAAGGTGTTTATACTACAAGTGGCCAAAGTCCTCAGGAGGCTTTGTTTGAGGTATTAAAAAATAAAGGAAGAGTAAGAATTGCAACGGCGGAATCATGTACAGCTGGGTTAACTGCGGCAAGAATAGCAGATATTCCGGGTATTTCTTATTTTTTGGAAGGAGGTGCAGTAACTTACTCCAACAAACTAAAGACAAATGTATTGAAGGTTCAGCCTGCAATTTTAAGAAATGTTGGGGCGGTTAGTGAGGAGACGGCCAGAGCAATGGCTCAGGGTGCAATAAACCTAACAAACGCCGATTATTCGGTTGCCATAACTGGTATTGCAGGACCAACAGGAGCAACGAAGGATAAGCCTGTAGGCTTGGTGTACTTTGGAGTTGCGTCCAAGAATAGAGTTTTAGTTAAGAAAAAGATTTTTTCTGGGAATAGGATGATAGTGAGGGACAAATCTGCAAGGTATGCAATACTTCTGTTGAGGAAGTTTATTTTAAATTCATGAGGGTTTTTATAGCGTTTAACATACCAGATAATACTAAGTCGAAGATTTTGGATTTGGAACAGTTGATTAAGAAAAAAACAAAAAGAATCAGGCTTACACCTGAAGATAATTTACATATAACAATTAAATTTTTGGGTGAACAACCAGTTTCAACTGTAAGTAAAATTATTGAATTCTTGAATGAAGAATCAAAGAAATATCTACCCTTTAAGGTTAAGTTGGATAGGGTTGGTATATTTAAGGATTTAATTAGTCCTCGGGTACTTTGGCTCGGTGAGAATAATAATGATTATGTTGATATGAGCTTTAGGATAAATAAGAGACTTGATATCTTTAGGCCCTCTGATAACAAACTGTTTTGCCATTTAACAATTGGGCGAATAAAGTTGATTGAGAAGAATGAATTGCTGGATGTTTTGAAGATGGCAAAAGCATTTTTAAAGGAGAACGAGCTAAGTTTTGAAGTTAGCAACTTCTATTTATATGAGAGTAAGCTCAATCCAAAAGGGGCTGTTTATAGAAAAATAGAAAAATTCAATTTGAGGTGAGAAGATGGATGAGAAAAAAATGCAGTCTTTGAATATGGCAATATCTAAGATTGAAAAAACTTTTGGCAAGGGAGCCTTAATGAAATTGGGTGAAGTTAAGGCTTTGGATGTAAATGTAATTCCCACAGGCATTCTATCTTTAGATGTGGCTTTGGGAGTGTGTGGAATACCACGCGGCAGAATTATAGAAATATACGGTCAGGAATCAAGTGGTAAAACGACACTTGCGTTGCACTGTATAGCCGAAGCCCAGAAAGAGGGTGGAATAGCCGCATTTATCGATGCTGAACATGCTTTGGATGTAAACTATGCGGAAAAATTAGGTGTTGATGTGGGTAATTTGCTTGTAAGCCAACCGGATTCGGGCGAACAGGCACTTGAGATTATTGATACACTTGTGAGGAGCAATGCTGTTGATTTAATCGTTGTAGACTCTGTAGCTGCTCTTACACCGCAGGCGGAAATAGAGGGTGACATGGGTGATGCCCATATGGGATTGCAGGCAAGACTCATGAGCCAGGCTTTGAGAAAGCTAACAGGTGCTATTAGCAAATCGAACACGTCTATAATATTTCTTAATCAAATAAGGATGAAAATAGGTGTAATGTTCGGAAATCCAGAGACTACGACAGGAGGTAATGCCTTAAAATTCTATTCATCTATTAGAATGGAAATAAGAAAAAGTGGTTCGCCTATAAAGACGGGAGGTGAAGCTGTTGGTAACAAAGTCAAAGTCAAAATTGTTAAGAACAAAGTTGCGCCTCCTTTTAAAGAGGCAGAATTTGATATTGTCTATGGATTGGGTGCAGACAAGATTGGCGATATCTTGGACATTGCCGTTGCCCATAATATTGTAGAAAAGAGTGGCTCTTGGTTCTCATACGCTGGTGAGCGTCTTGGCCAAGGAAGGGAAAATGTTAAGGATTTTATAAAAGATAATCCAGAGTTTTTAGATAAACTTGAGATAGAGGTTCGAGAAAAGCTAAACTGCAAAAGGAAGGTAAAAGATGAGGATTAATGACCTTTTAAAGAAAGGTTATGAAAAAGGGGCAAGCGATATACATCTAAAGGTGGGGACGGAGCCGTTTTTTAGAATAAATGGTTCAATGATCAAGATTGATGATGAAGGTGAGTTGAAAGAAAAAGATTTTGAAGAATTTCTACAAAGTGAAGCAATGGATAAATTTTTGGTTGATAAGCTTAGAAACGAAAGGCAAGTAGATATTGGGTATGGCCTAAATGGGGTGGGTAGGTTTAGAGTAAACATATTTTATCAAAGGGGTACACTTGCCGGTATATTTAGGTTTATACCCTTTGATATTCCCTCTCTTAAGGAGTTGAATCTTCCAAAGGTTATAAGTACGTTAGCCTTAAAACCAAGGGGGTTAGTTTTGGTTACCGGCATAACGGGTAGTGGAAAATCCACAACTCTTGCATGTATGATAGATATAATCAACAAAGAAAGACAGAAAAATATAATAACAATTGAAGATCCAATAGAGTATCTTCATAAGGATATAAACTCATCTATAATACAAAGACAGGTTGGTTACGATGTGAGGACATTTGCAGAAGGCTTAAGGGGAGCTTTGAGGGAAGACCCAGATGCGATTATGGTTGGAGAGTTAAGGGACAGAGAAACCATAGCTACTGCACTCGAGGCTGTTGAGACGGGACATTTAGTTATGGCTACAATGCATACAAAGGATGCTGTTGAAACTGTAAATAGAATAATAGCTGCGTTTCCTTTGAGCGAACAGAGGGAAATAAGATTGCAGCTTTCTGCAACATTAGAGTCTGTCATTTCTCAGAGACTTTTAAGAAGGAAGGATGGTAACGGAATGGTGCCGGCGGTTGAAGTAATGATAGCAACTGAGCTTGTTAAAGAGGCTATACTTGAATCAGAAAAGATACAAAATATTAGAAGGTCTATTGAGATAAACAGAAATACTTTAGGCACTCAAACGTTTGATCAATCTTTGCTTGAACTGTACAAAAGCGGCCTTGTCTCCTTTGAAGAAGCTAAAGAAAACGCCACGAATCCAAACGACTTTGCATTGATTGCAAAGGGTATAATGTGAACAAAGAGCTTTTAAATTATTCTTTAAGACTGTTAAATAAAAGGGATTATACGGAAAAAGAAATTAGGGATAAGCTGAATAAAAGAAACCAGAATGAAAAAGAGATAAATGAGATAATTGTGTATTTAAAGGAAAGGCATTTTATAGATGATTCGAGGTATGCTCGAAATTATTTGTATTTTCGATTAAAGAGAGGTTACGGCAAAAAAAGGGTAGTGCGTGAGTTATTGAACAAGGGTATTAGAGATGATTTAATCGAGGATGTGCTCAAGTTGGAAAATGAAAAAACAGAAGAAGTATTTTTAAAGAAAATTGAATTGCTTAAGGGAAAAAAGAACAAGAGAAAAAAACTGTTTGATTTTATGTATCGCAGGGGATTTGATAGCGATAAAATCATTGAACTTTTGAATAAATATGAGGTGAAGGATAATGAAAACATCTGACCTAAGAAATGCTTTTTTGGGATACTTTAAGGAGAATGGTCATGCAATAGTAAAATCTGCACCACTTGTGCCGAAAAACGATCCGACGCTATTGTTTGTTAACGCAGGCATGGTGCAGTTTAAGGATGTATTTTTGGGTAAAGAAAAGAGAGGTTATACAAGGGCTACGAGCTGTCAAAAGTGTGTAAGGGCAGGAGGCAAGCACAACGATTTAGAAAACGTAGGCTATACAGCCCGCCATCACACATTTTTTGAGATGTTGGGCAACTTTTCCTTTGGTGATTACTTTAAAAAAGATGCTATACACTTTGGTTGGGATTTTGTGACCCGTGTTTTGGGTATAGATAGGAATAAACTTTGGATAACGATATTTAGAGAGGATGATGATGCTTTTGAAATTTGGAATAAGCAGGAAGGTGTGCCATCTTCAAGAATAGTTAGAATGGATGAACACGATAATTTCTGGGCCATGGGTGACACAGGTCCGTGCGGCCCTTGTTCAGAGATACATATAGATCAAGGTCCAAGCATTGGCTGTGGAAGGCCTGATTGTTCTGTGGCTTGCGAATGTGATAGATTTTTAGAGCTTTGGAACCTCGTTTTCATGCAGTTCAACAGGGATGAAAATGGGAATATGACTCCATTGCCTAAGCCAAGCATCGATACTGGCATGGGGTTAGAACGTATTAGTGCTATTCTTCAAGGCGTTCACAGTAATTTTGATATTGACATTTTTAAACGCATTATTGGCTCTTTAAGTGATTTTTTTAAAGTAGAATACGGTAAAGATGAGAACGAAGATGTTGGGATTAGGGTTGTAGCGGATCATCTAAGAGCTATTGATTTTCTCATTGCTGACGGCGTTCTTCCTGATAAAGAGGGAAGGGGCTATGTATTGCGTAGGATTATGCGTAGAGCAATGAGGTTCGGTAAAAAATTAGGTGTTGGTGAACCATTTTTGTATAGATTTATAGACACGATTAATGAGGTTATGGGATATGTTTATCCCGAGATTTTAACAAGCAGGGATACAGTGGTTAATGTTGTTAAAGCAGAAGAGGAACAATTCTTTGAAACATTGGAAAGCGGTCTGAAGATTTTAGAGAATATTTTTGAGAAGTCACCTAAAAATGTGGTTGATGCTGAGAATGCTTTTAAACTTTACGATACGTATGGGTTTCCTATAGATTTGACTGTCGATATAGCAGGGGAAAATGGTTTTAAAGTAGATATTGAAGGTTTCAATAGGTTGCTTGAAAAGAGAAGGGATGAATCGAGAAAAACATGGAAAGGTACAGGTGATAGCTTTGTATGGGATACATTTGGAGAGATTTTTAAAATAGAGGGTGTGACGAAATTTGTTGGTTATGATGAATTTGAATGTAAATCTAAGCTTGTGGGTATAGTGGGGTCTGACAAAAATATAAAGGATAAAACCGAAGGTAAGGGTATTTACTACTTTGTGTTTGATAAAACGCCGTTTTATGCAGAGAGTGGCGGCCAGATTGCAGATAGTGGATTTATTGTTGGAGAAAGCGCCAAAGCTTACGTTAGTGATGTTCAAAAGTACTTCGATGGCAAGCTTTTTGTTCACGAAGTTGAGGTTTTGGATGGTTCGTTCGAAAAGGGAAAAAAATATAATCTTAGAATAAATGTGGCAAGGAGAAAAGATATTACGCGCCACCATACGGCTACCCACCTTTTGGATTCTGCTTTGATTAAGGTTTTAGGTAGGCATGTAAGACAGGCGGGTTCTTTTGTCGAGGACAGGAGATTAAGGTTCGATTTTACACATTTTTCTAAACTCACAGACAATCAAATAAATGAGATAGAAAGCCTTGTTAATAGCTGGATCATTGAAGATTATCCTGTTAACGTTGAAATTATGAGTTTGCAAGAGGCTATAGATAGTGGAGCTATAGCCTTGTTTGATGAGAAATACGGCGATAAGGTTAGAGTTGTATCTGTTGGCGGTGTGTCCAAAGAGCTATGTGGTGGTACACATTGCAAAAGATCAGGGGAAATAGGATTCTTTAAGATTATACGTGAATCTGCTGTATCAAAGGGTGTAAGAAGGATAGATGCAAAGGCCGGGATTTGGGCATGGGAGTATGCTAAAGAACTGGAAAGGGTATTAAGGGATGCAGCAGCTGAACTTGGTGTGGCGTTTGAAGACTTACCAAATAAGATTAGAGAGCTTAAAAACAAAAAGGCAGAAAAAAGGCGAATAAAATTTGATCAAAGTAAGGTAAGATTGATAAATGGAGTGAGCGTTTATGTGGATATATTTGAAGGGAAAGAAATGTCGGATTTGAGGCATCTCGGTGACGTGGCAAAGGCTAAAATAAAAAACGGTATAGTTGTTCTGTTTGACAAAAGGGAAGATAGGGTTAATGTTATAGTGATGGTTACAAAAGATATGAAGGATAAAATTAAAGCAAAGGACTTAGTTCTTAAGATTTCGAAGGATTTAGACGGAAGAGGTGGTGGAAAGGATGAATTTGCCCAGGGTGGCGGTAGGAATCTTGAAAAGTTGAATGATATTGTGGGTAACATTGGCGATTATTTATCGGAGGTGTGAGATGTTGAGGGAAGTGCTGTATTTGACTGTTGGGGCTGCAAAAAGAGCGGAAAAGATGGTAGATTCTTTTGTGGAAGAAGGGAGAAAAGAGTTGGAGGAGAAGAGCTTGCTTGAATTGAGTAAAGAGCATATAGAAAAAAGGAAAGAGGAATTCAAGGGTATGTTTATAGATGATTTTAAGAAGATAACCGAAGATTTAGGTTTCGCGACGAAGGATGATATTAGGGAGCTTAAAGAGATGATAAAAAGGAATTGAGGTGAAGTATGTTTGTCAGAAAGCCTGCCGTGGCCGGTATGTTTTATCCTGCAGACCCAATTGAGCTTAAACGTTACCTTGAGAGCGTTATCGATAGAGATGCACCGAAGATTTCACCTAAAGTAATTATAGTTCCTCATGCGGGTTATGTATATTCAGGCCACATTGCAGCAAAAGCATACAGTGTTATTGAGCCGTTTGATACCTACATAATCATGGGTCCTAACCATACAGGGCTCGGTGCTGAGATTTCCGTATTCGATGGTGCGTATGATATGCCTTTTGGCCGAGTTTATCCAGATGAGGAATTGATTAGGAAAATAGTGGAAAACGAGTATGTTGATATAGATTATTACGCACATTTACAGGAGCACAGTATTGAAGTTCAGTTGCCTTTTATTGATTTTATTAACCCAAATGACTATAAGGTTGTGACAATTGTTGCAGGAACCCAGAATATATCGAAGCTTTACTCTTTAGCGGAAACGATTGCGAGAGTCATTTCTGAGTCAGATAAAAGGATTCTTATGGTTGTTTCGAGTGATATGAACCACTATGAGAATCAAGAGCTTACACTGAAGAAAGATGCTTTGGCTTTAGAAAAGATGGAGAGTTTAGATGAGAATGGATTGATGAGAGTTTGTCAGACAGACGGCATAACAATGTGCGGTGTGGCCCCAGCGTATATTTCCATCGCTGCCTCGAAGATGCTTGGTGCAAAAAAATGCACGGTGTTGGATCACAAAACAAGTGGCGATGTGAGCGGGGATTATTCCCAGGTTGTGGGCTATGTGGCAGCAGTTATAGAATGAGGCATTTCTTTGATAGTGTAGTTTACGATTACCCCTTTCTTTTTGTATTTGTCTTTCTTTTCTTTATATCAATTTCTCATACTATTTTTGCCTATTGCGTTTCTTTTTTTGTATTTGTATTTACAGCTTATTTTGATAAACGTTTAATGCTTGTCTTCATTTTATTTTTTGTATCGTTTGTTGTTTTGAATTTACACAAAAGACCGTCTGAATGTAAAGGTTTCGGGAAAGGTATTGTAGAGAATGTCACCGTTGGTAGGGTATTAAATATTGAAGTAAAAACGAATAGATGCAAGTTGTATCTTTTTGCCTCAGCAAGGTATAGCAACGTTAAAATTGGTGATATTGTTCATTTTAAAGCTATGCTTAAAAACGTTAATATGTTAAAGAATAAGGGTTTTGCCAGCTATCTTAAGTCAAAGTCAATTTATTATTATGGTTTTGTAAAGAGTTTGGCGATAGTGGGCAAAAAACAGCCACTTTCCTTTTTTGAATCAGTGAGAAGTAAGATAGAGGGCGAATTTTATTACTTTTTGCCCAGAAATGTTGAATATTTCTTGGATTCTGCAATTTTGGGTGATAGTAGGTATAAATCCAAAATAAAAAAGGAATTTATAAATACTCAGACGGCACATATTATGGCAGTCTCTGGCTTGCATATGGGTTTTGTTTTTGGACTGTTCTACTTGCTTTTTTACTATTTATTTTCTTTCGTTGGATATATTTATAGGAGGTATAATTTAAAAGTTTTGGCGAGTATTTCAGCATTCTTGCCAACTCTTCTTTATTTTTCCATTACAGGTTTTCACATTCCTGCTGTCCGCTCTTTTTTTATGACATTGTTATTTGTTTTTTCTTTGATTTTCTCAAGGGAAAGATCGTCCTATAACATTCTGTTCTTTCTTGCTTCAGTTTTCTTGTGTTTCAATAAGTTGGCGGTGCTTAACCCTTCGTTTGTTATGTCATTTGTAATGACATTTTTTGCGTTGTTGATATGGTCGAAAGCTGGTGTTTTTATAAAGAACGGTTACCTAAAGACTGCCATTTTTACGTTTCTTATGTCCCTCGTTGCGATGCCTATAAGTAGTTATTACTTTTCAAAGTTAAGCTACCTTACTTTTCTTGCAAATATGATTGTCATACCTCTTTTTGGCTTTTTGGTTGTGCCTTTGGCGTTTTTGGGCATTTTAGCAACGCCCCTTCCCTATGGTTTAATGAAGATTTACATTTATAAACTTGTGGCGTTGGGAGCTGGAGTGCTACTGAAAATTGTTGGACTTATATCTTCTATATCCCACCCTATAAACTTTAGAATGTCGTTTATTTTGGTTGCTGTTATATATGCTTTTTTTGTGGCCTTTTTCCTTACGGTAGATAAACTTCTACCTCGTCCAAATAGTCAATACCAAACTCGTCAGAGAATCTTTTTTTGAAATAGGCAAACTCTAAAAAGTCAGAAGAATTTATCAATGCTTTGTACAAGCTTGTCGGCGAATGGTACGTTTCTTCAAAGTGTCTAAATTCAAGATTTTTGAGTTTTATCCTTGTAAATCCGTCTTTTAAGTAGTCTTTTGTTATGTTTGAGATGCAGTTGCCGAAATTGTCAATATAAACAATTTTTCCTACTATCTTTTTGTTCTTTTCTTCAACCTTTATGTTTTCAGATAGACTATCCTTTGGCTCGCCGATATTTTCAAAACCGTTTTTGTAAACCAACCACGCTGCTCTTACCATAATATCCCTTGCCTCAAATGTTTTTGAGCTGTTGGGGTTGATTTCCATCCTATCCAATTTTCTAATTGCATCAGGTTTGATCATTGCCAATGCTTCATTGTCTGGAGATACTATATATTGATTTTTATACTTGACAGCAACGATATCCCTATCCGTTCCAACGCCTGGATCTATAACTACAATATGAATTGTGCTTTCAGGAAATTCAGGTACAGTTGTTCTAACAATGTAGGCTGCCTCAAGTGCGTTAAACGGTTTGATGCTGTGGTTTATATCCATTATCTTTATTTCTTCCCCAAACAGTTTTATTATTTCGGCTTTTAATTGTGCGACAAAACCCCCACTATCAGAGAAATCAGTTGTTAGTGTTATTATCATTTTTTATCTCCTTTAATAGTTTAATTTTTTCGTTTAAACATATATTCGATGAGGGTTTTATTTTGTTTAGCTCGTACATTGCCTGGTTTGGTTCGCCTATTTTTATGTAACAGTAGGCTTTCTTGAGCCTTGTATAGCACGATTGACCGATGTGTTCCTCCATACTGTTTAGATCTTCCAATGCTCTTAAGTACATCTTGTTTTTGATTTCCAAATTAATGAGTGCTTTAAAGTATATAAGGTTCGTGAAATTTGAAAACACTATTGCATTTCTGAAGTCATCTAAAGCAAGAGTTATCTTATTTAGCTTAAGATAAACAAGAGCTCTGTTGTAAAAAGCGGTATCGGCATTTGGGTAAAGTGGGTTTTTGATAAGTTTTGTAAACATATCCAATGCTTTATTGTACTGTTTTATGCTGGCATAGTAGATACCCAAAGCGTTGTAAGCATCAAAAAAATTCTTATCTATAGAGATTGTCTTTTTGAGGTAAAATTCATACTTTTTTAAATTTCCCCTGAGTTGATATGCAATTGCATAGAGGTAATACACACTAGGATCCTTTTTTAAGGTACTTTTTGCTTTATCTAAATACTTGAAAGCATTGGCTAAGTTTTTGTAATCCTTATGGACAATGATATTCCTCGCCATCTCGTATTTGATTAAGGCAATCTTTATCCTTTTGTCTTTGGTAAGATTTTGTTGAGTCGCGACGCAAGCAGTCAGCATAGCTGCTGTTATAAATATAAAACACAATCTTAATACTATCTTCATAATTTAATGTTATCCAACATTGAAGATATAGTCAACCTTTTAGTTTTTTGTTGAATGGTTATTTTTCTCGGTTTCGTATAGATATTTCATGTGTAAATCATATAGTATATCTTCCAGAATGTCTTTTTCTTCCTTTGTTAAATTGCCTTTTGTTTTTTCTTTTAAAATGTCCAGCATATCTATCGCAAATTTTGCCTGCTCCAAGTCTTTATCTTTCTTTTTACTGAAAGGATCTTCTATTACACCAAGATGCACGTATGCTGTTTGTGCTAATGTTATAACTATTTGGCTAAAGTCAGGTTTATCCATATTAAAATCCTCCTTTTTAATGAATTTTATAAAAACCTAAAGATGTGTCAATTGATTATGGTGCTTTCTTTTATAGCCATTGCTATTGAAAGTAGTACAATTGTCATTCCCACAAACTGTAAGAGAGTTACAGATTGATGAAAAATTAGGTATGCCAATATTGAGGCACCTATAGGCTCTCCAAGCGTTGCTATAGCCACTGCATCTGCTTTTATGTGTTTTAAAGCCCAATTGAAAGATGTATGTCCTAATAGTTGAGGAATAATGGCCATCAAAATCATGAGCATATAGGAGACGGGCCTGTATCCAAAAAACGGTTTTGAGCTAAAAAATGCGAAAATCAACGTAAATAAGGCGGAGAAACTATAGACAAGTGTGATGTACTGAAATGTTGTCAGGTATTTACGCAAGTGTGATCCAGACATGAAATATATGCTAACGGCAATTGCACCAATAAGTGCAAGCAAGTCACCGAAGAGAGGGTTAGGATATGTTGTTGACCCCATTAAATCCTTGTCTGAATAAGCTATGATTGCACTTCCCAATATTGCCATTGTCGTAGCTATTATGGTTCTTATGCCCGGTTTTTCTTTGAAAAACAGTAAACTAAAGATAATTACAAATACAGGACTTGTTGATACGAGTGTAACCGAGCTTGCAATGGAAGTATATTTGATTGATGCTATCCAACTTATAAAGTGAATGCTCAAGAAGAATCCGCTTAAAACAGCTATAAAGAAATCCCGCGCGTTTAGCGTCTTCAGAGGAATCTTTTTGTATTTTGTCCACGACAATAAAATGGTTGATGATATTATAAGCCTGTATGTGCTTATTATAATAGCCGGGACATCATATGTTAGCTTGATGAGGATACTTGACAGGGATACGGACAATATGCCGATTAACAGAACAAGATATACCTTCATCGTCGACTAAACCTAAATAATGGTCCTACTTCGCTAACAAAAAGACCCGAGAACATAACTCCTGCCCCAATATATACCCTTAACGACAACACCTCGCCGCCTAATAGATAACTAAAGATTGCCGAGAACACAGGTTCCATAATAAAAATAATCGCCGTTTTTGTTGGTGTTGTGTATTTTTGGGCTGTGTTTTGTATTACGAAGGCATAAACAGTGGCAAAGACAGCGGTGATCAGAAATGAAAATATCAAATAGATGCTCCAGTGTTTTGGTAGTAAGTGTGGCTCTTTTAAAATAGATATAACTGTCGCCAAGACAGACATAGTTGTTATTTCAACCACCGTTAAAAGAAATGTGTCGTGTTTTCTTGAGTACTTGTCTGTTAGTATAATTTGTATGGCAACGAATACTGCGCAGATTATTGTTAGGATTTCACCTGTTGAGAGTGTTAGTGCATTATTTAAAGACATGAGTGTCACACCTAAAAAAGATAGTACAGCGCCAATTAGAGAGTAAACTCTTGGTATCTTTTTGAGCAAGACGGCAGAGAATATTGGTGTGAAGATAACGTTTAAACCGGTTAAGAAACCCACAACTGTTGCTGAGGAATACTCTAAAGCCACCGTTTGAAAGGCATAAGCCAAGAAAAGCACTATTCCCAATATAATGCCATCTTTCAATAGTTCCTTGTTTAAATTTTTTAGTCTGGGGGAAAATATTAGAGCTAAAAGTATACTGGATATCCAAAATCTCGTCGATAAAAATGCGAAAGTTGGCATCTGTTCTATGGATTTTTTAACAATGATGAACGTGCTGCCCCAAAATACGGTTACAGAAAGTAATAATATATCGGCAATGTATTCTTTAGATAGTTTAATCATTGTTTGCCTTCTCCTGCATGGTATATATTTGTCATTGTCACACCTGTAATTATTAGCATACCTCCGATGAACTGAAATTTATTTAGGCTAATGCTCAAAAGTAGGTATGCAAGTAGTATAGTAAATACGGGTTCAATTGATGAAAAAACACTCACTAAAGCTGAACCTATTTGGTCGATAGCCATAAAAAGGAACATTATGGCAAAGAATGTTGGTATTAAACCAAGTAAAACCTCTACTGTGAATTGACCTAAGTTTGATGGTAAAGATAAATTATGTATGGAAATAACTGAGAACGATAAAAACGAAAAGAAAATTGTGTAAAAACTTAGTGTTATGGGATTTTCGTTCTTTAGCAATAGCTGTATAAAAATTAGATAAAAAGTGTATATAATCATGGCAAGCGTTGCGAGAATAATTCCTAAAAGTTTTAGTTTATGTTCGAATGCGTCATGGAAAATAAACAAAAATCCTAAAAGTATAATTGTTATGAATAATGACTCATAAAAATTAATTTTTTCTCTAAATACAAAATGTGATAGTATTGTTACTGTTGCTGGGTATAGGTATAATATTAGCTCTACTACATTTGGTGATGTGTACTTTATGCTTCTAAAAAAACAAAACGCCTGTGAGGGGTAGAGAATTGTTCCTGCGAAGAATGCTTTCAATAAAAGTTTAGTATTAGGTTTTAAGATGTGTGGTTCTGTAAATCCCAAAAACAAACCCATGAGAAGTGTTGCAAAAAAGAATCTGAAAAGCAGCATTTGCAGTGTGTCTAATTTGGAATCGTACCCTATTTTTATGAGTATTGCTAATGTGGAAAAACTTATGGCAGATATAAGAGAAAAGATAACACCTTTTGTTAAATTTTTTTTCATTGCTACATTGTTAAAACAAACTGTCATTGATATACTAAATATCAAAGTTTTAAGCAAGGAGAAAAGACGATGGGTATAAACACTAAATCTTTGAGGGAGCAGGTTTACGATTACCTGAAGGAAAAAATAAACAACGGGGAAATTAAGGGCGGAGATGTAATAAACATTGATAAGATGAGCCAAAGCTTGGGCGTGAGCAGAACGCCTTTGAGGGATGCACTTTTAATGCTTGAGAGTGATGGATTTGTGGAGATAAAGCCTAGAAGAGGCGTAGTCGTGAGAACACTAACACTTAAAGACATAAAAAATTACTATCAAATAATCGGGGCCTTGGAATGCTCCATTGTCTGTGAAGTTGGGAAATTACTTGAGTTTGAGGATTTTGATTTTATGGAGAAGTGCAACGATAACATGAGGATTGCATTGAATAGAAACGACTTTGATAGTTACTACGATTGGAATATAAAGTTCCATGACACGTATTTAAAATTAAGCGAGAATGAACTGATGTTGAACATGATTAACCTATCAAAGCAGAAACTCTATGACTTTCCAAGAAAGAAAACCTACGTTCCAGATTGGGAATATAGTTCCCTTAAAGAGCATGAAGAAGCAATGAATTTGCTGAAAAAAAAGAAATTTAAAGAAGCGGGGTTTTATATTAAAGACGTGCATTGGTCCTTTGAAGTTCAAAAAAAGTATATTTTAAAGTACTACCCAGAAGTCTGCGATAAAACTTGACAGTTTTCTTGGCCCTTGCTATAAAGTTTGCAGTTGCCCCGATAGCTCAGTAGGATAGAGCACAGGATTCCTAATCCTGGTGCCGCAGGTTCGAATCCTGCTCGGGGCACCAGGAAAAGCCTATCGTCAAGCCAATCCTGAGAGTCACCTCAAGATTGGCTTTCTTAGTTTCTCTTAATTTGTCCCCTATTAGTCCACAAAAATGAAATTGATAGCTCCTCAGATGGACTAAGGATATTTTCTTTTCCTCGTTTTTTTGAGACCGTCCCCAATTTTGTGTAAGCGCCCTTTCTCCTGAACCCGTTATACATAATTTCACCTGATATATTCACTAAGCCTGTCTTTAAAGCAATGTAAAATTGGGCTGAAACTATCTTCCAATTTTCCATTGCTTTAGTGTCTATTCCGTTCTCTTTGGACACCTTTTACTAAAAATAAGTGGACAGGTGTTTTTTCTTAAAATCCTTCCTCTTTTTGTTTTACATAACTGACCTTACGCACCCTTCAACCTCTGCAGTTCTTCAAAAGCAATCTGGTTAGCCCTAAAGAGCAACTTAGCCCTAAGTGCAAAATGGTTTAAATAGTGTTTGATTTTTAGGCATTCCAACTTAAATACTGCAACAATGGATAAGAAGATATGGTTGATCTGCGTCCTTACTGTTTTTGTAGGAGACTTACCGATGCCATATATTGTAGTCTTTCCTTTCGGGATGATTTTGGGTTTATAGCTGCTGTTTCTATCCCTTGGTATATTAAGGTCTAATTTGCCGCTATCGCTTCTGACGCTCTTTTTATATATTCCGTTTTTAGATGTATTCCCTTGAGTTTCAATATGCTCTTCAAGTT
>JALVTR010000171.1 GCA_027035885.1 Desulfurellales bacterium | reverse complement strand
TCTCTCTCTCTTTTGCATGTATTCGTCAATCTTGTTCTTTATGTATTTCTCTTTCTCATCCTCAAACATCTTGGAAATGTCGTTTATTTCCATGACAGTCCCTTTAGAGTTGCACACTCCTTCGATATTCTCTCTATAGACATCTGGTAGTATTTCTCGTCGATTTCAACGCCTATTGAGCGCCTGCCCAATTTGCAGGCTGCTATAACCGTTGTCCCGCTGCCTAAAAACGGGTCTAAGACCGCATCTCCCACATAGCTAAACAGTTTTATGCACCTTTTTGGCAGTTCAAGAGGAAACGGGGCAGGATGGCCAATTCTCTTTTTGCTTTCGCCTGAAAATGTCCACAAGCCGTTTGTCCACTCTATAAACTCATCCCTTGTTATGTCAGATATGCCTTTTTGCTCCTTTTTCCAGTTTTCTTTATAGAGCACTACGATTGTTTCAACCGGGGCTATGACATAGGGAGCAGATGCAGAAAGCCAGCTTCCCCAAGCGGTTCGCCGTGATATGTTGCCCTCGTTCCAGATTATTGTGGAGTGATATTTAAAGCCGATTTGCTTTGCAATGTGTGTTACGTCTGCGCAAACGCTTTGCTGTCCGCCCTTGTTTTTGTCAAGGGGAATGTTTAAGCACATTCTCCCATCGGTTTTTAAGACTTCAAAAGCCTTTTTTTAACCACGCTTCTGTCCAATTGAGGTAATCATCGTAAGATATCCCGTCATCGTGGCTGTTGTAGGATATGCCGACATTGTAGGGTGGTGAGGTTACAACTAAATCAACGGTATTTTTTTCTATATCTGTTTTTAAAAAATCGCCGTGTATTACCTTTATGTCGGATATTTTCTCCCAAGTATCGACTTTTGCAGCCTCAGCTTTCATTGAAGTCATTATATTTGAGGTTTATTGTTCTGTAAAGCGGGAATTTTGTACATAGTTTTTAAACAAACTTATAAAAAACATATAAACACAAGAGAACTGCACCTAAAGGCTCTTCAAGTTTTGGCTCTTGAATTAGCCATTTTATAGGCAATCAAGATAAACAAACCTATGGTTATGAAGCTATCTGCTAAATTAAAAGCAGGGTAGTGGTACTGGCCTATATGAAAATCCAAGAAATCCACCACATAACCTTTAAATAACCTACCGTAAAGGTTACCCAAATCTCCTCCACCCAAAAAAGACAATCCCAATATATATAAAAAATTCTTATCCTTGCCAGACAGAATCAAATACAAAACAATAATCAACACAACTGCACTTATGCCACTAAAGAAAATCACCCTTAAAAAATGTGACATGTGGGAAAAAGCTCCAAAAGCTATACCTTCATTGTGAACATTTACAATATTTAGAAAACCTTTTATCACATAAAAACCGTTATTTAACTCAATATGTTTAGAAATATATAACTTTGTATAATAATCGAGCATAAAAAAAAGGAGTATCAACGATACTCCCACAATAGAAGAAGTTAACGTTTTACTCACTTTTTTCTTCAACAAATTCCACTATTGAAACAGGAGCTGCATCACCTTTTCTATACCCCAACTTAATTCTTCTCACATAGCCACCATTTCTCGTCGCATATCTCGGAGCTATATTGTCAAAAAGCTTCCTAACAGCCTGCTTGTTATTATTAAGCTTTGCAAGAACCCTTCTTCTTGCAGATAACGTGTCATTTTTGGCTAACGTTACAAGTTTGCTTATGAACCTAACAAGTTCCCTTGCTTTTGCATCTGTTGTTTTAATCCTTTCTTTTTCTATCAAAGAAATAGCCAAATTCCTTAACAAATGCTTTCTGTGCTCGCCATTTATACTTAAGGTCCTATATCCCTTCCTATGCCTCATTTTCCTCTCCTTCTTTTTCTGCTATTAGTTGTTTTATTTTCTTTATCTGCTCATCCGTAAATTTCGTGCCAAGTTCGAGGTCCAATTGTTTTAAAGACTCCTTTATCTCTTTTAAAGATTGCTTACCAAAATTTTTTGTGCTCAACAGTTCAGCATCTGTTTTTTGAACAAGTTCGTAAATATACTTTATATCATGTGCAACAAGACAATTTGATGCCCTAACATTCAACTCCAATTCTTCAACAGGCTTCAAAAGATTCTCGTTAACATGCTCTTCTTTCTCTTCCTTGACAGTATCTTCAGGGACAATCCTTTTAAAGTCATTTGAGAATACAGAAACATAACTACCCAAAATATAGCTTGCCGTCTTTAGGGCAGATTGAGGAGTTACCGTACCGTCTGTATATATTTCTAAAACCAACCTTTCCAAATCATAATAATCCCTGATAGTACTCTTTTCAACGTGATAAGCAACCTTAGAAACAGGGGAAAATAAAGCATCTACAGGTATATACCCTATTTCCCTGTTCATAATTTCATAATCAGCCTGTCTATAGCCAATGCCTTTTTCCAAAAAAATCCTCATGTCAAGTTCGGCTTCTTCCATTAATTCGGCTATGTATACATCCCTGCTAACAATTTCCAAATTTCCAGGAGTTTCAATATCATTTGAAGTTACAACACCTTGAATATTCTTTTTAATATAAACTTCACCTGACTTAAAACTATCGTCTAACGCCCTAAATCTAACCTGCTTTAGATTTAATATGATATTTAAAACGTCTTCTTTAACGCCATCTATGGTTTTAAATTCATGTTCTACACCATCTATTTCAACTCCAACAACAGCTATACCAGGAATAGAAGACAACAGTATCCTTCTCAAAGCATTTCCTATTGTTATAGCATATCCCTCATTTAACGGCTCTAAAGCAAATCTCCCATATGTACCATTGTGTTCCTCTATTTTGACCTCTTCTGGTAACTTTAAATAATCAAAAACGCCCTTCATTTCGCATCCCTTCGTTAATTTTTATTTAGAGTACAACTCAACAATGGCGTTTTCATTGAATGGCGGTTGTATATCATCTCTCGTAGGTACATCAACAAACGTTGCACTTACATTATCCAAATCAACATTTATCCACGATGATGCCATTCTTCTGGAATTTTCCTCAAACATCTTCTTAAACTCTTCTTTACCTTTCATCTTATCTGAAACTGAAATAACATCGCCTTTATTTACAAGATAAGAAGATATGTTAACCTTTTTACCATTAACCCGTATATGACCGTGAGAAACAAGCCTCCTTGCCTCTTTCCTTGATGAAGCAAAACCAGATCTATAAACCACATTGTCAAGCCTTCTTTCCAACAACACAACTAAGTTGGCACCCGTTTCTCCTTTCTGACTTTTAGCCTCTTTAAAGTACCTTCTAAATTGCCTTTCCAAAACACCATAAACAGCTTTTGCTTTTTGCTTCTCCATAAGGTGTTCGGCATAAGATGAAAGTTTTCTTCTATAATTCCTTGTTTTTCCCGGAGGATACGGCCTTCTCTCAAAAGCACACTTATCTGTAAAACATTTATCTCCCTTTAAAAATAGCTTAACTCCTAAAGCTCTGCATCTCCTGCAAGCAGGTTCTGTATACACTGCCATAAGTTACCCTCTCCTTATACCCTTCTTCTTTTTGGTGGTCTACACCCGTTATGAGGAATAGGTGTAACATCCTTAATAGATTTAATCCTTAATCCAGCAGATTGCAAAGATCTTATAGCAGTCTCTCTTCCTGGACCTGGACCCTTAACCCTTACATCTATTTCCTTCATACCCATAGACATAGCCTTTTTAGCCACGCCTTCAGAAGCTAACTGCGCGGCAAAAGGCGTACCTTTCCTCGTGCCTTTAAAACCACTTTCACCAGCAGATGACCAACATAAAACATTTCCATCCTTGTCTGTTATAGTCACAACCGTGTTATTAAAAGTGGCCTGAATATGAGCAATACCGCTAACAACGTTTCTCTTAACCTTTCTCTTCTTTTTAGCTACCCTTTTAGCCATCTATACTTTTCTCCTTTACTTCCTACCAACTGTTTTCTTTCTACCCTTCCTGGTTCTTGCATTAGTCCTCGTTCTTTGACCCCTAACAGGAAGCCCCTTCCTATGCCTCAAACCCCTGTAGTTACCCAAATCCATAAGAGCTTTTATATTCATCGCTATTTCTTTTCTTAACTCACCCTCCACCCTATAATCAGCAATTACATTCCTGATTCTTTGAATTTCATCCGGGGTCAATTCATGGGTTCTTTTATCAGGATTAACTTGTGCTTTTTGTAAAATTTCCATAGATTTTACCTTGCCTATACCATAAATATAGGTTAATGCTATAAATATTTTCTTATTCCTTGGTAATTCAACACCTGCAATACGAGCCACTTAAACCTCCTATTAACCCTGCCTTTGTTTATGTTTAGGGTTCTCACACACAACCCTTACAACGCCTTTTCTTCTTATAATCTTGCATTTAGGGCACATTTTTTTTACTGATGGCCTAACTTTCATCTGCAACCTCCTATTTATATCTGTACACAATTCTTCCCCTCTCTATACTGTAAGGGGATAACTCAACCTTCACCTTATCTCCAGGCAAAATCTTAATAAAATGCATTCTCATTTTCCCTGCCACATGAGCAAGCACAACATGTCCATTAGCCAGCTTAACTCTAAACATAGCATTTGGTAAGGATTCAACTATTTCGCCATCTACCGTAATACTTTTTTCTTTGGCCATAATCAGTTTACCTCACTCAAAATAATGGGGCCACCCTCCGTTATAGCAATGGTGTGTTCAAAATGAGCAGAAGGTTTACCATCGGCAGTAACAACTGTCCATTTATCCTTTTTAACCTTCACACGCCACGCCCCCGCATTTATCATTGGTTCAATGGCTATAGTCATGCCAACCTTCAACAAAGGTCCCCTGTCTGTTTTCGACGGAACATAGTTTGGGACCGGAGGGTCCTCATGCAATTGCCTCCCAATGCCATGTCCAACATAATCCCTAACAATGCTGAAACCATTGCTCTCTACATAAGTTTGAATGGCATTAGATATGTCATACAAATAATTTCCCGGCTTTGCTTGTTCTATTCCCAAGTAGAGAGCCTTTCTGGTCACATCCATCAGTTTTTTTTTCTCAGCATCTATTTCACCAACAGCCACGGTAATTGCTGAATCACCATACCACCCTTCATAAATCAACCCAAAGTCTAAACTAACAATATCACCCTTTTTTAAAACCTTCCTTTTAGACGGTACACCATGCACTACCTCTTCATTAACCGAGGTACATAGAGACTTAGGAAATCCTCCATAACCCTTAAACGCACACTTTGAGTGTCTTTTTTTCGCTTCTTCAACAGCAAGCTTATCCAAATGCTCAGTGGTTATACCAGGTTTTACCTCGTTTTTCAAGATGTTAAGAATTTCTCCCACCATCCTGTTGACAATTCTCATCTTTTCTATTTCTTCTTTGGTCTTAAGGATAATCATCCTAAAACCTTCTTAATCCTCTCAAAAATATCGTTTATTTCACCACTACCTTCTATTTTTACAAGCTTAGAGCTCTTTGTATAATAATCAACCAAAGGCATAGTATTCTTCTTATAAACTTCTAGTCTGTTTCTAACGACCTCTTCCTTATCGTCGTCCCTTTGGATGAGTTTGCTACCGCAATTATCACAAACCCCCTCTTCTTTTGGAGGTTTATTTTTAATGTGGTAAACCGCACCACAATTAGGACAAACCCTCCTACCCGTTAGTCTGCTAATAATCTCTTCTTCTTTGACGTCTATCAATAAAACTTTATATAGTTCGAGATTGTTTTTCTCTAACATCCTATCAAAAGCTTCCGCTTGGGCAACAGTTCTTGGGAATCCGTCTAAAATAAAACCATTCTTACAATCGTTTTGCTTGATTCTATTTTCCATCATACCAATAATAACATCATCTGGTACGAGCTCACCTTTGTCCATATAAACCTTCGCTTTCTTACCCAACTCCGTTTCGTTTTTTACTTCGCTTCTTAAAATATCACCTGTGGAAATTTCAGGTATATTGTAATGTTTGCTTATCAGCTCACCTTGCGTACCCTTACCAACACCAGGAGCACCGAGTAAAATCAAAATCATCTTTGCCTCCTTACCTTGTTCTTCTATTTTTCAAGAAGCCTTCATAGTTCCTCATATACAAGTGGGCTTGGATCTGCATTATTGTATCCAAGGCAACCTGTACAACGATCAACAAAGCAGTTCCACCAAAGTAGAAAGGAACATTAAAATGCCTAATCAAAACCCAAGGCAATACACAAACAAAGGATAAGTATATCGCCCCTCCAAAAGTAAGTCTATCCAAAACCCAGTCTAAATACTTAGCAGTATATTTACCTGGCCTTATGCCAGGTATAAACCCATTATTCTTCTTTAAATTATCCGCTATCTCTTTAGGATTAAATACAATTGCCGTATAAAAATAAGCAAAGAAAAATATCAATGCTATATAAACAACACTATAAACCAAGCTTCCCGGCATAATATAGTCTGAAATTGTCTTTAAAAATGGTACATTTACAATTTTTGTTATAGTAACTGGAAAAAGCAAAATAGACGATGCAAAGATAGGCGGTATAACACCAGATACGTTAATTTTTAAAGGGATATAACTTGTTTGACCACCGTACAGCCTTCTTCCAACCATACGTCTCGGATATTGAACAGGTATTCTTCTTTGAGCTAACTCCATAAAAACAACAAACGCAACTACAACCACAGCAACAGCAAAGATTACGAGCAAAGATAAGATACTCATCTCACCTGCGCTAACAAGCCTAAATAGGTTTCCAAGCGCCGCAGGAAGTCTTGCTACGATTCCAGCGAATATCAACAGTGATATACCGTTTCCTATACCCCTTTCAGTTATCTGTTCCCCAACAAACATTAAAAATACACTTCCAGCTGTCATAGTCATTGATGTAAATAAAACGAAAGGCAAGCCATGCCATATAACAACATTTGCACCACCAGGACCGTGCATTGACTGAAGACCTATAGCGATACCCAATCCTTGTAAAAAAGATATAACAACTGTCCCATAACGCGTATACTCTGTTATTTTTCTCCTACCCGCTTCACCTTCTTTATTGAGTGCAGCAAGCTCCGGGGAAACGGCTGTTAAAAGTTCCATAATAATAGCAGCTGAAATATATGGCATAATACCTAAAGATATAATACTAAAGTTTTTAATAGCACCACCAGAAAACAGATTAAACAAGCCTAAAGCCGTACCACGTGCCTCTTCAAAAATAGCAGCCAATACATGTGGGTCAACACCAGGCGTTGGAACATGGGCCGCAATCCTGAAAACCACAAACATTATGAACGTAAAAAACAGTCTTTTGTTCAGTTCAGGCACATTAAAGATATTGGAATAATCTTCACTCATCCTAATACCTCTACACTACCACCTGCTTTTTCTATTTTCTCCTTAGCGGACTTTGAAAATGCGTCGGCGACTACAGTAATTTTTTTACTCAACTCGCCATCTCCTAAAACCTTAACCAATTTATTGCCTTTTATTAGGCCATTCTCGATCATGAAGTTTATATCAACAACATCCCCATCATTGCATACTTCGTTAAGTCTGCCAACATTAATAACAGTATATTCTACTCTAAATGGATTTTTAAAACCCCTCTTTGGTAACCTTCTATATATCGGCATTTGTCCACCTTCAAAATAAGCAGGCTTAGCGCCACCAGAACGTGCCCTTTCACCTTTATTACCTTTACCTGCTGTAGTCCCCCAGCCGCTTCCATCTCCTCTACCTATTCTCTTTCCATCCTTAACAACACGTGGCAATTCATAAAGTTCCATAATTAGCACCTCTCCTTAGAGTTCTTCCACTTTTACCATAAAAGAAATCTTTTTAATCATCCCCCTAATATAGGGAGTATCTTTCCTAACAACACTTTTGTTAGGTCTTTTTAACCCCAATGCAATCGCAGTTTTCCTTATAGAAGGTTTCTGACTTATCAAGCTTTTCGTAAGGGTTATCTTAAGATCTGCCATATTTCACCTCACTTGCCCCTCATCTTCATAATATCTTCTTTATCCCTAAGCAAACTCAAAGCCTTTACCAAAGCATGAGATAAATTATGAATATTGTTTGAGCCTATAGATTTAGTAACGATATTCTTTATTCCACAAACTTCTAAGATTGCCCTTGCCGTATTGCCAGCTATAATCCCTGTACCGGGTCTTGCAGGTTTTATCAACACCCTGCCTGCACCTTCTTTAACTTCTAACTGATGAGGAATCGTTCCATACTCTGTTATAGGAACATTAACCAAGTTCTTTTTAGCTTTCTCTATTGCTTTCTTTATAGCTTCAGGCACTTCGTGCGATTTACCAAGACCTAAACCCACACGTCCTTTTTTATCCCCAACTGCAACGAGAGCAGAAAATCTAAACCTCCTGCCACCTTTAACAACCTTTGTAACCCTGTTTATGGATATTACTTGTTCTTCAAATTCTTTTTCCATCTGCATCATAAGCACCACTCCTAAAATTTAAGCCCTGCTTTTCTTGCACTATCAGCAAGAGCCTTTACTTTACCATGATAAATGTATCCATTTCTATCAAAAATCACTTTATCTATACCTTTATCCAAAGCTTTTTTAGCTATAGACTCGCCTACTACTGTAGCTGATTCAACATTACTACCATTTACCTTATCTCTCAAATCAACGTCTAATGTAGATGCAGAGACCAATGTTACCCCATTTTCATCATCTATTATTTGAGCATAGATATGGTTTAAACTCTTATAGACGCACAATCTTGGCCTTTCGGATGTACCTCTTATCTTGTATTTTATTCTCTGTTTTCTTTTTAACCTTTCCTTTTTTCTATCTACGGTAGACATTTATCAACCCCCATTTATTTTGCAGCAGCTTTGCCCATTTTTCTTCTAATTTGTTCACCTTTATACCTTATACCCTTACCCTTGTAAGGTTCCGGTGGTCTAACTGCCCTAATTTGGCTCGCAACAAGACCAACAAGTTGCTTATCTATACCAGTTACAGTTATTTCCACACCTCTTTTATCAACTTCTATATTTATACCGTCAGGCACAACGTACTCAATATCACGAGAATAACCAACGGATAAAACAAGAGTTTTCCCTTTGATACTAGATTTATAGCCCACACCTTCAATTTGTAATACTTTCTTAAATCCATTGGAAACACCAATTATTGCGTTATTTATTAGACTTCTATATAACCCATGCATAGCTTTACTATTTTTTGAATTACCTTTAGATTTCACATAGACAAATTTATCATCTTTTTCAACCGTAACATAAACCGAATTAAATTCTTGTTTCAATTGCCCCTTGGGACCTTTAAATTCAACCGTATTCCCATTTATTTTTACCTCTACCCCCGAAGGAATAGGGATAGGCGCTTTTCCTATCCTTGACATTGTAACCTCCTAATTAAAATACCTCGCAGATATACTCTCCACCCACGTTGCGCTTCTTTGCTTCATAAGTAGTCATAACACCTTGGGGCGTGGAAATTATGCCAATACCTAAGCCATTCATAACGGGCTTTATATCACCTGAAGATATATAAACCCTCCTTGAAGGTTTTGTAACCATACTAACTGTCATTATAGCTGGCTTTCTTTTGTTGCTATCAATATACTTTAGAAACACCCTAAGCATATTTCTATTTCCATTATCCGTTAGTTCCTTATAGTCAGATATATAACCTTCATCTTTTAAGATTTTAACAACGTTTTTCACCAAATTATTACCCGCAACATCAACATAATCGTGCTTTGCTTTTAATCCATTTCTTATCTTCGACAAACAATCAGCTACCTTTTTACTCATAAACCACCTACCAACTCGCCTTTTTTACTCCGGGTATCTCACCTTTACCGGCAAGTGTCCTAAAACAAACCCTGCAAATCCCAAATTTCCTTATGTATCCCCTGGGCCTCCCGCAGATTTTACACCTATTTCTTTCTCTTACCTTAAATTTAGGAGGTCTTTTGGATTTTTCTATCAACGCCTTCCTTGCCATATCCTCTCCTCTTAATTTGATTTTCTAAACGGCATTCCAAAGGCCTCTAACAAAGCCTTGGCTTCTTTGTCGGTCTCTGCTGTAGTTACAATTGTAACACTTAACCCATGAACCTTTACTATCTTGTCATAGTTGATCTCAGGGAATATTAACTGCTCAGTTATACCCAAGGTATAATTTCCACGTCCATCAAAGCCTCTTAGAGGAACACCTCTAAAGTCTCTTATCCTTGGAACTGCGAACGATATAAACCTATCTAAAAATTCATAAGCCATATCACCTCTTAATGTAACTTTGCAGCCGATTGGCATATCTTTTCTTAATTTAAAGTTAGCAATAGATTTTTTTGCTCTTGTAATGACTCCCTTTTGACCGGTGATAAGGGAAAATTCATCTAAAACAGACTCCAACAGCTTTATATCGTGCATACCTTCAGCAAGGCCAGCATTTAATACGACCTTTCCCAATCTCGGAACTTGCATAACATTTTTATAGGAAAACTCATTCATCAGCCGAGGTATTATCTCTTCCCTGTATACCTTTTTGAGCCTCGGAATGTACTTCTCAGACATTAAACCTCTCCTCCTTAGATCGTCTCACCACATTTTTTACAGTACCTAACCTTTTCTCCGCTTTCCAAGAACTTAATACCTATTCTGGTGGGTTTATTGCAGTGAGGGCATACAAGCATAACATTAGAAATATGGATTGGTGCTTCTTTTTCAATAATTCCACCTTTATTTGCAGAAGATGCTTTAACATGCTTCTTAATCATGCGAACGCCCTCTACGATTACACTACTTTTTTTAGGAACAAAAGAGATAATTGTGCCTTCCATTCCCTTATCTTTGCCAGCTATAACTCTAACCTTATCGTTTTTTTTCAGTTTGGTTGTCATCTTTCTCATCATAGCACCTCTGGAGCAAGAGAAATTATCTTCATAAACTCTTTAGCCCTCAATTCTCTAACAACTGGACCAAAAATCCTTGTGCCTATAGGCTCTTTCTGGTTGTTAATCAGGACTGCTGCATTCTCATCAAATTTCACATAGGTTCCATCAGGTCTTCTAAACTCCTTTTTAGTCCTAACAACAACAGCCTTAACAACGTTGCCTTTTTTAACTTTACCGTTTGGATCTGCTTCCTTTACTGAAGCAACAATTATATCACCAACCCTGGCATATCTTTTACGACTACCACCAAGCACCTTTATACACATTATCTTTTTAGCGCCAGAGTTATCGGCAACTTTCAAAATCGTGTACGGCTGTATCATCTTTCATCTCCCAATCCTACAAATTTCTCGGTGATTTCAAGTAACTTAAAGTGTTTATCCTTGGAAATTGGTTTACATTCAATAAACCTGACCCTATCCCCTTTTTTTGCCTCATTGTGCTCATCATGAACCTTAAACCTTTTTCTACTCTTTATGTACTTGTGGATTTTCGGATGTTCTATAAGAGTCTCCACTTCTACAACAACAGTTTTATCCATCTTGTCACTGACAACTATTCCTTCTTTCACTAATTTACTCATGCCTATTCACCCTTCTTGAGTTTCTCATTTTTTATAGTGAGAACCCTCGCCAAGTCTTTGCGTAAATTCCGAATTTTGTGTGGGTTATCCACCTGCTCCAAACCCTTTCTCATGTTAAGCTTAAATATTTCTTCCCTCAGTTTTTTCTCCTCGTCAATCAGCTCATCTAAACTTTTTTCCCTTAACTCTGCCGCTTTCATAGCCATTCACTCCGTTTAACGATTTTCATTTCGATGTTGAATTTTTGAGAAGCAAGCTCAAAAGCTCTTCTTGCCAAATCCTCGCTTACGCCAGCAACCTCATAAAGAATTCTTCCAGGTTTTATAACAACAACCCATTTCTCAATAGAACCTTTACCCTTTCCCATCCTTGTCTCTGCTGGCTTCTTTGTCAAAGGGAAATCTGGAAATACCCTGACCCATATTTTACCCTGATGTTTTAACACCCTATTAATCGTAACCCTGGCTGCCTCAATTTGCCTGTTAGTAACCTCACCTCTACCCACCGCCTTAAGTCCAAAGTCTCCAAAAGCCAGTTTAGAGCCCCTCTTAGCTGTACCTCTAACTCCATTCCTTTTTCTCTGATACTTCCTATATTTGGTTCTTTTTGGCATCAACATGGTTTAATCCCACCTTTCCTACTTTGTAGATACCATTCCATTAAACACCCAAACCTTTACACCTATAACGCCTGCCTGGGTTAAGCTTTCAGCAAAACCATAGTCTATATCTGCTCGTAAGGTGCTTAACGGAACTTGACCCTCTTTAATCCACTCAGTACGAGCCATCTCCGCCCCACCTAATTTTCCTGCAACCTGAATTTTTATACCTTTTGCTCCCTTCTTTAACGCCAAATAGGCCGCTCTTTTAATCACTCTTCTATACGGCATCCTCTTTTCAATTTGCAATGCTATGTTTTCAGCAACTAATTGGGCGTCTTTTTCCGGGACAGAGATATCTTTAACGTTTATTGTTACATTAGAGCTTGTCATGCCCTTAATATATTCTTTAAGCTTCTCTACTTCTGAGCCCTTTCTTCCTATTATAATGCCCGGCATAGCTGCATATATATTAACAGTCATTTTGTTTCTCTTTCTCTCTATCTCTACTTTAGAAATACCTGCATAGTATACCCTTGATTTTATTGCCCTCTTTATTTTCTGATCTTCTAAAAATCTGTCTTTATAATCTTTCTCCGCATACCAACGCGATGTCCATGTTTTTGTTATCCCAAGTCTTAAACCAATGGGGTTTACTTTTTGACCCAAAACCCACCTCCTACTTTCCAATAATCACTGTAATATTGCTTGTTCTTTTAATAATTCTTCCGGCCCTACCCATAGCCCTTGCCCTGTACCTTTTAAGCTTGATTCCATCATCAGCAACTATATTCAAAACTCTAAAGCCATCAACATCCATGCCTTGTTCCAAAGCGTTAGCAACTGCCGATTCCAATAATTTCCTTAATGTAAAAGCAGCCTTTCTATTGGAATATTTAAGTATTACCAAAGCTTCATCCACACTTTTTCCTTTAACTAAATCCACAATAGCTCTAACTTTTATTGGAGATATTTTCGCACTTTTTAAAAACGCTCTTGCTTCCATAGTCCACCAACCTATTTACCTATTTTCTTCTGCACCACACCTTTGTGGCCTTTGAATGTTCTTGTTGGAACAAACTCTCCAAGCTTATATCCCACCATATTCTCTGTTACATATACAGGAACAAATTTCTTTCCATTGTGAACAGCAAAGGTAAACCCAACAAACTCAGGGGTTATAGTGCTTCTCCTAGACCATGTTTTTATCATCGTTTTTTTTCCAGAACCCTTCATCTTCTCAACTTTTTTTAAAAGTTTCTCGTCAACAAAAGGCCCTTTCTTCAAACTTCTCGGCATAAACTCAGCCTCCTATTTCTTTCTTCTTGTGACAATAAATTTATCCGTTCTCTTGTTGCGACGCGTCTTATAACCTTTTGTCGGAATACCCCAAGGTGTAACAGGTGTTCCACCTGTACCTGTTCTACCTTCACCACCACCATGCGGGTGATCAATTGGGTTCATTGCAACACCTCTAACTTGAGGCCTAAAACCCCTATGCCTCATCCTACCAGCTTTGCCCCAATTTATATTGCTGTAATCTGTGTTACCAACCTGTCCTACAGTTGCATAACACTCAACGTTTATCAATCTCATCTCACCGCTTGGCAACTTTATATGGGCATATTTACCCTCTTTGGCCATTATCTGAGCCATAGCCCCAGCACTTCTTGCAAGTTGGGCTCCGCCCTTTGGTTTTAGTTCAATATTGTGCACAACAGTACCCACAGGAATCTTTTTTATGGGTAGTGCATTGCCAACTTTAATCTCTGCATTTTCTCCTGCTTCTATCGTATCACCGACCTTCAAACCCAACGGCGCAATAATATAGCGTTTTTCGCCGTCTCTGTAGGCCAATAAGGCTATTCTTGCATTCCTATTGGGGTCATACTCTATAGACTTAACAACAGCAGGTATACCTCTTTTATCCCTTTTAAAATCAACAATCCTGTAAAACCTTTTTACTCTTCCACCTCTTCCTCTAACGCTTACATGCCCAAAATTATCTCTACCTGCATGATACTTTAAAATTTTTATAAGCGATTTCTCAGGTTTCTTTTTAGTTATATCTTTAAAATCTTGAACGCTCGCTTCTCTTAAACCGTTTGTAACGGGTTTATACACCTTGATACCCATAGACAACCTCTTTCTACAATTCCTTAAGTGTGTAACCTTCTTTTAGTGTAACAACAGCCTTTTTATACGAAGGCCTTTTGCCCTTAATCCCCTTAAAAACCTTTCTCTTTCCTTTAACATTCAAAATATTTACCTTATCTACTTTAACATCAAACAGTTCTTCTATAGCCTTTTTAACTTCTGGCTTATTAGCATTTTTATGAATTTTAAACACATATTTTCCACTTTCTTGATCAGCAAAAGCTTTCTCAGATATAACTCTCTCCTTCAAAATACTCCATTTATCCATTGGCGACTCTCCTGTTTAGTTTATCTACAACTTCCTTTGGAACAACGATGCTCTCAAAGCGTAAAACATCATAAACATTCAGGCTATCTACATTTCTAACCTCTACGCCCTCTATGTTTCTTAAAGAGAGATATTCATTTTCCATGCCCTTTTCAAGAACAAATAATGCCTTTCTTAATCCAAGCTTTTTAACAAGCTCGTAAGCATCTTTTGTTTTCGGCTTCCCAAACTTAAGCTCTTCTAAAACCACGAAATTACCATTTTTAATCCTTTGAGCCAAAGCTTGATTAAAAGCCAACTTCTTTTCTTTCTTATTCATCTTCAAATTGTAGTCTCTTGGCTTCGGCCCGAAGATAACACCGCCGCCAACCCATAGAGGGGATCTTATAGATCCTGCCCTTGCTCTACCTGTTCCTTTTTGCCTCCAAGGCTTCTTTCCGCCTCCAGAAACGTCACCCCTTGTTTTAGTACTAACTGTACCCTGTCTTCCATTCATTAGCATAACTCTAACAACTCTATTAAACAGAACCCCTTTACTCTTTGATTCACTATCATTTAAACCTATTTCTATATCACCAACAACCTGGTTATCTTTATTTACAACATTAACTTTCATCGTTTAGTTCCCCTTCTTAATAATATTGACATAGCTTCCTTTTGATCCAGGAACTGCACCTTTTACAGCTATTAATTTCTTCTCAGGGTCAACAAGCACAATTTGCAAATTTTTTACAGTAACCTTATCGTCCCCGCAATGACCTGGCATCTTTCTGCCCTTTACAACTCTACCTGGATATTCGCATTGTCCGATTGAACCTGGCCTTCTATTGAACATCGATCCATGTGAATCTGGGCCTCCTGAAAAATTGTGGCGCCTCATTACTCCAGAAAAGCCCCTACCTTTAGTACGTCCAACAACGTCAACAACTTCGCCTTTTTCAAAGATATCCACAGAAACAGTCTGTTTAACCTCAAATTTGGAAACATCTTCAAGCCTAAACTCTTTAAGAACTTTTTTAGGAGAAATACCAATTTTCTTGAATTGACCCAGCATAGGTTTATTAACCCTTTTATCTTTAGTGTCTATAAAACCTACCTGAACGGCACTATAACCGTCCTTTTCTTTAGTTTTAATTTGGGTTATAATGCCATCTGTAGCTTCAAGCACTGTAACTGGAATCGCCTTATCTTCAATATAAAGCTGCATCATCCCCAATTTTTTAGCAATCAAGCCTAACATTTATCACTCCTACTCCTCATTTATTAAAGTTAAGAAACAGAGGAACCCATAGTAGGTTCTTATTTCCATTAGTAACATTTACTGTAACTTAACTTCTATATCAACACCTGCAGGTAAATCTATTTTCATCAAAGCATCTACCGTTTGCTGAGATGCATCAACAATGTCCATAAGTCTTTTGTGAACCCTAATCTCAAACTGCTCTCTTGATTTTTTATTTACGTGCGGAGATCTTAAAACAGTATACCTAGAAATCCTCGTAGGCAAAGGAACAGGGCCTTTCACCTTAGCCCCTGTTTTTCTTATAGTTTCAATTATATCTTTAACAGAACTATCCAATAATTCACTCTCAAATGACTTTAATTTAAGCCTAATTCTTTGTTCCATAACCGTCACCCTTTCACTCCAATATCTCCGTTATTACACCAGCACCAACTGTTCTACCACCTTCCCTGATTGCAAAGCGTGTCTCTTTCTCAAGGGCAACAGGTGCTATGAGTTCAACTGTTAGCTCTACGTTGTCACCAGGCATAACCATCTCTACGCCCTCGGGTAGATGAACTGTTCCTGTAACATCTGTTGTTCTTATGTAGAACTGAGGTCTATAGCCATCAAAGAATGGTGTGTGTCTTCCACCCTCATCCTTGGTGAGAACGTAAACCTGAGCTTTGAATTTCTTGTGTGGCGTTATGGAGCCAGGTTTGGCTAAAACCATTCCTCTTTCAACCTCTTCCTTCTTGATGCCCCTTAAGAGAACTCCTACGTTGTCACCTGCTATTGCCTCATCCAAGATCTTCCTGAACATCTCAAGGGATGTGGCAACTGTCTTTCTCGTCTCCTTAAAGCCTACGATTTCTACCTCTTCACCTGGCTTTAATACTCCTCTTTCTACCCTACCTGTAACAACTGTTCCTCTACCGGAGATTGAGAAGATGTCCTCGATTGGCATGAGGAATGGTTTATCTGATTCTCTCTGTGGTGTTGGTATGTATTCATCAACAGCATCCATTAACTCTTCTATTGCCTTTATTGCTTTAGGGTCACCTTCAAGTGCTTTCAGAGCTGAACCTTTTATTATAGGTACATCATCACCTGGGTAGTCGTATTTTGAGAGCAAGTCCCTTACTTCCATTTCAACAAGGTCTATGAGTTCTGGGTCATCAACCATGTCTGTTTTGTTCAAGAATACCACAATGTATGGAACGTTAACCTGCCTTGCAAGGAGTATGTGCTCACGTGTCTGTGGCATTGGACCATCCGCTGCAGAGACAACAAGTATAGAACCGTCCATCTGGGCTGCACCGGTAATCATATTCTTGATGTAGTCAGCATGCCCTGGGCAGTCTACGTGTGCATAGTGACGTTTCTCTGTCTCGTACTCTACGTGGGCAGTGTTGATTGTGATACCTCTTTCCTTCTCCTCTGGAGCGTTGTCAATTTCGTTGTAGTCTTTGAACTCTGCCTTACCCTTCTCTGCCAGTACCTTTGTGATGGCAGCTGTAAGGGTTGTCTTACCATGGTCTATGTGACCGATTGTGCCGATGTTAACATGGGGTTTGGTTCTTACGTATTTTTCCTTTGCCATAAAAGCCTCCTTAAGCTTCTCTTTTAATTATTTTATCAGCGATACTCTTTGGAACTTCATCGTAGTGTGAAAATTGCATAGTGTATGTTCCTCTACCTTGAGTAATAGATCTCAAGACCGTAGCATATCCAAACATTTCACTCAATGGTATATACGCCTTGATTATTTTTAATTTACCCTTTTCTGACATATTTTTAATCTTACCCCTTCTTGAGTTTATATCCCCCATGACATCGCCTAAATACTGCTCTGGAGTAGTGACTTCAACATCCATTATAGGCTCGAGAATGTATGGCTTGGCCTTTTTAGCTCCTTCTTTGAATGCCATAGAGGCGGCTATTTTAAACGCCATATCCGATGAGTCAACCTCATGATATGAACCATCATACAGTGTGGCTCTAAAATCAACCATCGGATATCCAGCCAATATTCCACTCTCTGCTGCGTCTCTTATCCCTGTTTCAACTGCAGGTATATATTCTTTAGGTATCACACCGCCAACGATTTTATCAACAAATTCGAATCCTTTGCCTCTCTCCAAAGGCTCAATCTCTATCCAAACATGCCCATACTGTCCATGACCACCTGTTTGCCTGACAAACTTACCTTCTTGCTTAATAGAACCTTTTATACTTTCTTTGTAGGCAACTTGAGGCTTACCAACATTCACACCAACCTTAAACTCCCTTTTTAACCTATCAACTATTATCTCAAGGTGAAGTTCACCCATTCCAGATATAATTGTCTGGTTGGTTTCTTCATCGTATTTAACTCTAAATGTAGGATCTTCTTCTGCGAGCTTTTGCAAGGCACTTGATAGTTTATCCCTATCGGCTTTTGTTTTAGGTTCAACTGCAATTGAAATAACAGGTTCTGGAAATTCCATAGATTCCAACAATACAGGATGTTTCTCATCACACAACGTATCACCAGTAGCTGTATATTTCAAACCAATAGCAGCCGCAATATCTCCCGCATATACAGCATCAACATCTTCTCTTTTGTTTGCATGCATCCTGAGAAGTCTACCTATCCTTTCCATTTTACCCTTGGTTGAATTGTAGGCATAAGAACCTGCTTTCAAAGTTCCAGAATAAACTCTAAAGTACGTGAGCTTACCCACGTAAGGGTCACTCATTATTTTAAACGCCAAAAGCGATAGAGGCTCTGACTCAGACGCCTTTCTTTCTACCTCTCCACCTGTTTTTGGGTTTACACCTTTAATAGGAGGAACATCAATAGGTGACGGTAAAAAATCAACAACGGCATCCAATAGAGGTTGAACACCCTTATTTTTAAAAGCACTTCCACACAATACAGGTGTCAATTTGGTCTCGATAGTAGCTCTTCTAACAGCTTTTTTAATTTCTCCTTCCGAGATATCTCCGCCTTCTAAGTATTTTTCCATTATAGTATCATCAAAGTCAGAAAGCTTCTCAATCATCATATTTCTATATTCCAAAGCCTGATCGGCCAATTCACTTGGTATTTCCTTTTCTGAAAACGTAGCTCCCAAAATATCAGAATCCCATATTATAGCTTTCATTTTCACAAGATCTACAACGCCAGCAAAATCACTTTCTGAACCAATAGGGAGCTGCATAACAAGAGGATTACCGTTCAATTTTTCATTTATTTCCCCAACAACACTAAAGAAATCGGCTCCTGTCCTATCCATTTTATTAACAAAAGCAACCCTTGGAACGTGGTATTTATCCGCTTGTCTCCAAACAGTTTCGCTTTGTGGCTCAACGCCACCAACAGCACAAAACACACCAACAGCACCGTCTAAAACACGCAGAGCCCTTTCAACCTCAACAGTAAAATCTACGTGCCCCGGTGTATCGATAATATTTATCATATGGCTTCGCCAAAAACACGTTGTAGATGCAGAAGTAATGGTTATACCTCTCTCCTTTTCTTGTTCCATCCAATCCATCGTTGCAGTACCTTCATGCACTTCTCCAATTTTGTGAGAAACACCGGTATAGTAAAGAATCCTTTCGGTAGTTGTAGTCTTTCCCGCATCTATATGTGCTATAATTCCTATATTTCTCAATTTCTCAAGCTGATACTTACGCGCCACTTCTTATTACTCCTTTACCACCTATAATGTGCAAATGCCCTGTTGGCCTCAGCCATCTTATGTGTGTCTTCCCTTTTCTTAACTGCTCCGCCCCTGTTGTTGGCAGCATCAATAATCTCACCAGCAAGCCTTTCAAACATTCTCTTTTCACTCCTTTGTCTAGCATAATCAACAAGCCATCTCACAGAAAGGCTACCTTGTCTTTCAACTCTAACTTCAACAGGCACCTGATATGTAGCGCCACCGACTCTTCTTGGCCTAACTTCTATTTTAGGCGTTACGTTTTCTATGGCTTTCTGCAAAACTTCCATAGGGTCATCACCGGTTTTTTCCTTTACAAGATTCATAGCATCGTAAAAAATCTTTCTTGCTATAGATTTCTTTCCGTTCCACATTATTTTATTAATAATCTTTGTAACCAGCACACTCCCGTATACCAAATCCGGCGAAATCTCTCTCTTTTCAGCTCTTCTCCTTCTCATCCATCTCTCCTTATTCTTTAGGCTTCTTTGTTCCGTATTTAGAACGTCCTTGTTTCCTACCTTCAACACCCGCAGTATCCAAAGAGCCTCTAATTATATGATACCTGACGCCAGGCAAATCTTTTACCCTTCCGCCCCTCACAAGTACAATGGAGTGCTCTTGTAGGTTATGTCCTTCACCTGGAATATAAGCAGTCACTTCGTAACCTGTGGTTAGTTTCACCCTTGCGACCTTCCTCAAAGCTGAGTTAGGCTTTTTAGGCGTCGTTGTATAAACCCTTGTGCAAACCCCCCTTCTCTGTGGACATCCTTGGAGAGCTAATGTTTTCTTTTTAGCTTTAACTTCCTTTCTACCTTTTCTTACAAGTTGGTTAATAGTAGGCACTTTTTACCTCCCTCTAAAATTGGCTTGGGTAAACTAACAATAAAAGTCCATTTTGTCAAGATTTTTAATCACTATCAACAGGTCTCAACACCAAATCATCATATTTCTTTTGGCCCGTACCCACCGGTATCAGTCTACCCACAATTACATTTTCTTTCAATCCTCTCAAATAATCTATCTGGCCACTAATCGAAGCCTCTGTCAAAACCCTTGTAGTTTCCTGGAAACTTGCGGCAGATATGAAACTATCCGTATTCAGGGCAGCTTTCGTTATGCCTAAAAGCACAATCCTTCCAATAGCGGGTTTTTTACCCCTCCTTACGAGCATCTCGTTCTTTCTTCTAAAGATAAACCTATTAACTACTTCTCCTTCTATAAAATCGCTATCTCCTGCGTCTTCAATTACAACCTTGGAAAGCATCTGCCTAACTATAATTTCTATATGCTTATCATTAATTCCAGCTCCTTGAAGTTTATAAACCTGTTGTATCTCACTAACAAGCATTTTTTGAAGTTCTTTTTCTCCTAAAATAGCAAGAATATCATGAGGATTTATCGGACCATCAGTGATTGGTTCCCCCATATCTACTCTATCACCAGGAAAAACCAAAAGTCTCTTGTTTCTTGGTATCAAATATTCCTTTTTTACTTCACCCTTTCCTACTGTGGAAGTTATTATAACCTTTCTTTTACCCTTGCTCTCCTTTCCATAAGAAACTACACCGCTAATCTCACTAACTATAGCAGCATTAACAGGCTTTTTTGCTTCAAACAGCTCGGAAACCCTTGGCAGACCACCTGTAATATCGGTTGTCTTATCCAACTCTTTTGGAATCTTTCCTATCACATCTCCAGCTTTAACAGCCTCTCCGTTATCCTTTTGCAATATAATGCCAGGTTGCAAATAATACATTGCATCTTCGTTTATGTTTGAAAATTTATTTACATTACCGTTTTCATCAACAATAACAATCCTTGGCTTTTTGGACAAGTCCTTGCTTTCTATGACTATATTACTCTTCATGGACGTTATTTTATCAATCTCTTCTTTAATGGTAACAAATGGAACCAAATCAACCCATTTTACGTATCCATTTGCACCTGCGAGTAAATAATCAGAATACGCATCCCATTCAGCTATTGTAGTACTACTTGTATAAACGGTTGGATCACTTTCAAAAATTCTTTTTTGCCTCTCATCGTCGTAACCCACAACTATATCGCCAGTTTCTACCTTATCACCTGTCCTAACATACAATTTAGACCCTTTTGGAACATAGTACCTTATCTCATCTTTTCCATCTTTGACAATAACAATATGGGTTCCATGTCTGTTTACTACACCATCTTTTGGCGTAGATATCTCAACGAATTTATCCCCCTCCAAAGCAATAAGTTTAACTTCTCCACCTTTTTCTGTCTTTACAAACCTTTTTATGGTTTGACCTTCTTCAACGTATATTTTAGCAGCATATGGAACCTTTTTTGGAACATCAAAAACCTCTAAAACCCTTTCTACAAGCAGGGAAAGCTTATCTATTGTATCTCCGTCTTTTACAGAAATCAGATATTTACCTATCACTTCGCTGCCACCGGAAATTATATCTTTATCACTAACAAAACTTACCTTCTTGAGTTTGTACTCCTCATTATCACCAATCTTTAAATAATAATAAGCTTTATCCTCTTCTATCTTTATTTTACCACCATGTTTAGAAACTATTTGAGGTTCTGTTATTAAAAGAGCAGCGTCTCTTCTTGAAAGTAAAACACTATCTCCTTCTGAATTCTCAGCAGTAAAGAACTTGTAATACCTTACTATACCTGCCCTTACAGTCTCAGCTGATTTACTCTCTTTGGATAACCTCGAAGCAGTACCACCAACATGGAACGTTCTCAGTGTTAATTGAGTACCAGGTTCACCTATCGACTGGGCAGCAACTATACCTACAGCCTCTCCAATTTTTGTTTTACCACCGCGGGCAAGATCTCTACCATAGCATTTTGCACAAACTCCCCTTTCTGCCTTGCAAGTTAGAACAGAGTATATTTTTACAGACCTAACACCAGCCTCTGTAATTTTCTCAACGGCTTTCTCATCTATTTCATTACCCTCTTCAACAATAATTTCATCAGTGAATGGATTTTTAACATCTTCGGCAGCAACTCTTCCTAAAATTCTATCCTGCAAAGACTCAATTTCTTCACCGTTAACCATTATTGCTGAAATCTCTATACCCTCCGTAGTTCCACAATCATCCATGGTAATAGTAACATCCTGGGAAACATCCACAAGTTTTCTTGTCAAATAACCAGCATTAGCTGTCTTTAATGCTGTATCCGCAAGTCCCTTTCTTGCCCCATGAGTAGATGTAAAATACTCAAGAACAGTCAATCCCTCTTTAAAATTGGATTTAATGGGTGTTTCTATAATATCTCCCGAAGGCTTCGCCATAAGACCCCTAATGCCAGCAAGCTGCCTCATCTGTTGTTGTGAACCTCTCGCACCGGAGTGAGCCATAATAAAAATAGAATTAAAACTCTCTTCGTACTCGCCGCCTAGTCCCCTCATCATTGCCTCGGCAATTCTATCTGTCGCCGAACTCCATATATCTACAGATTTATTATACCTCTCCTTATCGGTTAACAAACCCTGGCCATAGTCTTCTTGGATTTTTCTAACCTCTTCTTCTGCCTTTGCAATAATCTCAGCTTTTTCTTTAGGAACAAGCATATCATCAATAGATATTGAAACACCTGCCCTTGTTGACATCTCAAATCCCATATTCTTAACATCATCCAAAAACTTAACAACAACAGGCAACTCATGCGTCTTATGTAAAAAGGAAATAAACTTATTTAACTCTTTTTTGGTAAACAACCTATTTATCTGTTTAAACGGCACATCTTTCGGAACTATTTCATAGAACAAAACTCTGCCCACTATTGTATCGTACAGCTCACCATCAATTCTTGCTTTAATTCTGGCATTGATGCCACAAACACCATTTTCATAGGCAATACGAACCTCATCTGGAGAAGAAAAAACCATTCCCTCACCCTTTTGGCTATCCCTCGGTTTGGTCATATAATATATACCCAAAATCATATCCTGACTGGGCATGGCTATAGGATTACCGTGGGCTGGTGAAATGATATTCTCAGTTGCAAGCATCAAAATCTCGCTTTCAAGCATGGCCTCGTTACTTAAAGGAACATGTATCGCCATCTGGTCTCCGTCAAAATCCGCATTAAAAGCAGGACATACGAGCGGATGAAGCCTTATTGCCTTCTCATCTGTTAAAATCGCATGGAAAGCCTGTATAGACAATCTATGCAGTGTTGGAGCCCTGTTAAGCAGAACAGGATGCTCTTTAACAACCTCTTCAAGTATATTCCAAACTTCCGGGTCTTTTCTTTCCACCATCTTTTTAGCCGCTTTTACAGTAGGAGCAAATCCATCGCTTATCAATCTATGGAATATAAACGGCTTGAACAGCTCCAAAGCCATGATTCTCGGTAAACCGCATTGATCCATTCTCAATTCAGGACCTGAGACGATAACCGAACGACCGGAATAGTCAACCCTTTTACCCAACAGATTCCTTCTAAATCTACCTTCTTTACCCTTTATAGATTCACTTAGAGATTTCAAAGGTCTATTGTTAGAAGCCCTAACAACCTGTTTTCTTCTTCCGTTGTCTATTAGAGCATCAACAGCTTCCTGCAGCATTCTCTTTTCATTTCTGATTATTATGGAAGGAGCACTAAGTTCTATCAACCTCTTTAATCTATTATTTCTATTTATGACACGCCTATACAAATCATTTAAGTCACTCGATGCAAAACGCCCACCCTCTAAAGATACAAGAGGCCTTAACTCTGGTGGCAAAACGGGCAGTGCTTCAAGGACCATCCACTCAGGTTTATTACCGCTTCTTTTAAATTGCTCAGCAAGTCTTAAACGCTTTATTAGCTTTTTCTTTTTCGCTTCTGACTTAGTTGCATCTATTTCATCCTTAAGCTCATAGATTAAAAGGTCTAAATCTATTCTTTTTAACAGCTTCTGAATAGCAGAAGCCCCCATTTCAGCAGTAAACCTCACGCCATATTTTTCAAGATACACCCTGTAAGATGTCTCATTCAAAACTGTCTTGACAGGAAGCTCATCCACTTCACTATCTATAACTACATAGGATTCATAGTATATTACCCTTTCAAGCTCTTTTAGTTTCATATCCAACAAAAGAGCCATAATGCTTGGGACGGATCTTAAATACCAAATATGGACTACAGGCGCGGCCAATTCAATATGGCCCATTCTTTCACGCCTAACTTTCGATTCCGTAACCTCAACGCCGCACTTCTCGCACACGATACCTTTATATTTAATCCTTTTATATTTCCCGCATAAACACTCGTAATCCTTTATAGGTCCAAAAATCTTGGCGCAAAACAATCCATCTCTCTCTGGTTTAAAAGTTCTATAATTTATTGTTTCCGCCTTCTTGACTTCTCCGTAGCTCCATTGTCTTATCTTCTCAGGAGAGGCTAATTTTATTCTTATGGCATCAAAATCCTTCGAAGACTTCGGCTTGCTTTTTAATACTGTAAACATCTACCGTCCCCCTATTTTCTTCTTATATCCTTGAGCAGCTCAACATCCAAGCATAAGGCTTGCATTTCCTTAACCAAAACATTGAATGATTCAGGAACTCCTCCTAAAGGAATAGGCCTTCCTTTAACAATCGATTCGTATGTTTTATTTCTACCTGCAACATCATCAGATTTTACAGTTAGCATCTCATGAAGCGTATAAGCCGCTCCATACCCTTCTAAAGCCCAAACTTCCATCTCACCGAACCTTTGGCCTCCAAATTGGGCTTTTCCTCCCAGCGGCTGCTGAGTAACAAGAGAGTAAGGCCCTATACTTCTTGCATGCACCTTGTCATCAACCAAATGGTGCAATTTAAGTACATACATAACCCCAACTGTTACAGGCTCTTTAAATTTCTCACCCGTAATGCCATCATAAACTTCACTTTTCAGTTGTTTAAAACCAACAATATTTTGTAAATATTTTAAGTCTGACTCTTTGGCTCCCTCAAAAACAGGGTTTGCAAAATGAATGCCATTAATCCATTCTTTGGCGTATTTTTCCATCTCTTCATCGTTCAATGAATCAACAAAATCATCTGCCTTTTTTGAATTGAAAATCTGCTTTACAAATTCCCTTAGAGCTTCTTTTTTACCTTCTTTCAAAAGATTATCTATCTTCTTACCCAGACCTTTCGATAACCATCCCAAATGGGTTTCCATAATTTGACCTATATTCATACGTGAAGGAACGCCTAATGGATTGAGAACTATATCAACAGGTGTTCCATCTTCCAAAAATGGTAAATCTTGCGCAGGCAAAATCTTAGAAACAACACCTTTATTTCCATGCCTACCACTCATCTTATCACCAACAGAAAGCTTTCTCTTTGTTGCAATATAGACATTCACTGCCGAGATAACACCAGGTGGTAAGTCACTCTCTTTCTCTAATCCTTTAATCATCCTGGTATGATGGTCTTTTATGGACTTTTCCATTTCTTTATAATGTTTATTTAAAGTCTTTAAATCAAAATCTTTGGGTAGCAGCTTAAGTAAATCTCTTTCGCCTAACTCCTGTAAATCCTCTATACTTATTTTATTACCCTTTTTAAGCACCTTATTATTTAAATTAGCATCGTGTTCTAAATCTCTCTCGACAATAGCCTCTCTCATGCTGTTTAATCTGAGTTGTTCGAGAAGTTTAAGTTTATGCTTCAGTTCGTTATTTATGTTTTCTTTCTCCTCTTGAACAATTTCTTTTTCTCTTGGGTTTATCTGTGTACCCCTTCTATGCAAAATCTGAACATCAACAACTATACCGCTCGTGTCTGACGGAACCTTCAATGATGAATCAGAAACATTCGTTGCCTTTTCCCCAAATATTGAACGAAGAAGTTTTTCTTCCGGAGAATAATGTGTTTCAGCCTTCGGTGTTACCTTACCGACTAAAATATCTCCAGGCTTAACATAAGCCCCTACACGCACAATACCATTTTTATCTAAATTCTTGAGCATCTCACTGGATGCGTTTGGAACATCTGTTGTAATCTCCTCAACTCCAAACTTTGTATCTCTGACATAAACACTAAACTCTTTTATATGAATAGAGGTATACAAATCCTCTTCAACTACTCTTCTTGATATTGTAATACCATCTTCATAATTATAACCTCTCCAAGAGACAAAAGCCGCCACAAGGTTTTTACCAAGAGCAAGTTCTCCTTTGTCCATAGAAGGACCGTCTGCTATAATTTGTCCTTTCCTGATACAGTCTCCAACTTCCACAACTGGCGTTTGAGAAAAACATGTGTCTTGATTCGACCTTAAAAATTTCTTCAGCGGATATACATCTAATTCGTACCCACTCTCTATTTTACAAGACACGTAAATTTTATCATCTATCCTAACGACCTTTCCGTCCCTTTTGGCAACAACTGCATATCTTGAATACTTAGCAGCTACAGACTCTAAACCCGTACCTACAAGAGGAGTCTCAGGTCTTATAAGAGGTACTGCTTGTCTTTGCATATTAGAACCCATTAAAGCCCTATTTGCATCATCATGCTCCAAAAATGGAATTAATCCTGCTGCAACCGATACTATCTGATTTGTGGAAACATCCATTAAATCCACTTCGTTACTATGAACTATAACAAATTCGCCATCTTTTCTCGCAGCAACATATTCATTCTTGAAGGTACCATCTTCATTTAAAGGAGCGTTTGCCTGTGCTATCACGTACCCTTTCTCCTTTGATGCACTTAAATACAAAACCTCATCTGTAACTCTACCATTTTTTACCACCCTGTAAGGTGTTTCTATAAACCCAAATTCATTTACTTTAGCATAAATAGCCAAAGATGAAATAAGGCCTATATTTGCACCCTCGGGTGTTTCTATTGGGCAAATTCTACCATAATGACTTGGGTGGACATCCCTAACTTCAAAGCCAGCCCTTTCTCTTGTTAAACCTCCGCTACCTAAGGCAGACAATCTTCTCTTGTGGGAAATCTCAGATAAAATATTAGTTTGATCTAAAAATTGTGATAGCTGGCCAGTAGAAAAGAAATCCTTAATTGCTACGGCCACAGGTTTTGCATTTATGACATCGTAAGGAGTTATATTATCAATATCTCTCATAACAAGTTTATCTCTAACTAAACGCTGCATCCTTAAAAGGCCGTTTCTAACTTCTCTATAAAGCTGATCTCCGATTAAATTTACTTTTCTATTCGTCAAACTATCAACATCATCAGGAGTAGCTTTATCGTTTACAAGTAATATCAAATGATTAAGCAATCCTAAAAAGTCTTCTTTTGTTAAAGTCCTCACGTTCTCAGGGATATTAAGACCAAATACCTCGTTTATTCTTATTCTACCCTCTTGAGAAACATCGTATCTTTCAGGATCAAAAAATAAATTTTCAAAAAATTTTCTAGCATCTTCAACAGATGTATGCTCACCCGGTCTCAAAAGCGTATGTATAAATATTCTCGCCACATTTTCAATTGATAACTCATCTGGCAAAGCAACTTTTCTCTTTTTCAAAACCTCTCTCGAAGCAAGAATAGTATTTAGCACAAAATAGTCATCAAACTCAGAATAAATAACTTTAAACTCTCTATCAAACTTCTTTATGAAACTCAGTTTTTCTTTATCAAGGCGAGAACCAATATCAAGAGCTACAACATCTTCGCCCTCATCTTCTATCCTTACAACACTTGCTGAATACTTATTGAAAAGCTCACTTTCTCTTATAGGAATAAACTCAATTCCAGAGTCTTTAAGCTTCTTAAAGACTCTACGGGTAATCTTTTTACCTTCGCTTATTAATATATCACCATTTATATCTATATTACTCTCTACCCTAAAACCTATTATTGAATCATCTAATTTTGCATAAATTCTACCTGTTTCTATTTTTATATTAACGGTGTTATAAAACATACTCAATATTTCTTCTTCGCTCATCCCAAGTGCCTGCAAAATTATTGTAGCCGGAAATTTTTTCTTTCTATCGATACGCGTTGTAATTATTTCCCTCGCTTCAGTTTCAAACTCTATCCAACTACCGCGTTCAGGAATTATCTGTGCATAGTAAAGACTTCTCCCCGCAAACTCAGATAATTTTTTAAATATAACGCCCGGGGATCTATGGAGCTGCCCTACAATAACACGTTCCACACCATTTACAATAAAACTTCCAGATTCAGTTATTAAGGGTATTTCTCCTACATATATATCCTGCTCTTTTATATCTTCGATATTAATTTTTTCACCTGTTTGTTCATTTATATTCCACTGTGTAAGTCTGACTTTTATGGTTAAATTTCCTGTATAGGACAAACCCTTAGACTTACATTCGTCTGAAGAAAATTTTGGAGGAGTTATATACCAATCCACCAATTCTAAACGCAACCTACCATGTGTATCATCTATAGGAAAAATGGATTTTAATGCATTATCCAAATTCTTTTCTTTTTTACCGTTTTTATCTATAAATTCCTCGAAAGAATTTATATTAAGTTTTAAAAGATCGGGTATTTCTAAAACTTCATCAGCTTTTGAAAAATCAACCCTTATTCTGTAATCTAACTTTAGAGGTTTAGCCATTATGCACCTCGTCTACTTTTATAAAAAGATTTCTCGAAAAAAAAAGGAAAGAGGCAAATACCTCTTTCCTGGCCGTATAGTGGTAAGCCCGCATATTATCAAAGTTATTTAATCTCGACTTCAGCACCAGCTTCTTCAAGCTTAGCTTTTACCTGCTCAGCCTCTTCTTTGCTAACTTTTTCTTTTACAGCCTTTGGCGCAGCATCAACAAGAGCTTTAGCCTCTTTAAGGCCTAATCCTGTAAGTTCTCTAACAATTTTGATAACCTGAATTTTCTTCTCACCGGGTTTATTCAAAACTACGTCAAATTCTGTTTTCTCCTGCTCTTGAGCTGCCTCTTCACCTGCAGCAGGTGCAGCAGCAACAGCGGCAACAGGAGCAGCTGCGCTAACTCCAAATTTATCTTCCAACTCTTTAACAAAATCTGCAAGTTCAATAACAGTCATATTTTCAATAAATTTAATGACATCTTCCTTTGTAATCTCTGCCATCTAACCCCTCCTCTTAATTTCCTTTCTTCTTTTCTTCTATTGCTTTAAGTGCGTACAAAAACTGTCTTATATTGGCCGCTAAAACATTTACAAAACCTGACACTGGAGCTTTCATAGTTCCCAAAAGCTGAGCCAACAGTACTTCTCTTGGAGGTAATTTACTCAAAGCTACAACGTCTTTTGATTCTAGAATCTTACCATCCAAACAGCCAAGTTTAACTTTTAATTTTTTGAATTCTTTTGACTTTTCCATCAACAGCTTTGCAAGTTCAGCCGGGTCGTCAAAACACAAAGCAAAAGCATTAGGACCGGTCAATCTGTCTGTTAAAACTTCCCACTCACTACCCTCAATAGCTTTTTTTACTATGTTGTTTTTAATAACGTTAAACGTATATCCCTTTTCCTTTATAGAGTTTCTTATAGACTCCATTTGGTCTACAGTTAAGCCTGCATATTCTGACACAATGACCATTTTGGCTTCCTGTAGCCGTTCTCTTAGCTTTTCAGCTAACTCTACCTTGCGTTCTTTCTTCAATATCCCCCTCCTTTCCTGGACGGGTCAAAAACTGGTCTCTTGCGGGCCTATTTTAAAGCCCCCTGGCTACCCACAGTCTTTGACCTCTAAATTGTATGTTAATATTATAATGATTGCGCATTAATTTTCACACTCGGAGAATGGGTTGTAGCTATATGGAATGATTTTATATACTTACCCTTAGCCGCAGATGGTTTAGATTTTACGATTGCTTCGTATAAAGTAATTATATTCTCCTTCAGTTTGTCATTATCAAAAGATTTTTTACCTACGCCCACATGAATGTTGGCTGTTTTATCAACCCTAAATTCTACCTCCCCAGCCTTTGCCCTTTTTACTGCATTAGCTACATCAAACGTAACAGTTCCAATCTTAGGATTTGGCATTAGCCCTCTTGGACCTAAAATCTTACCCAACCTACCTACAACACCCATCATATCTGGTGTTGCAATAACTTTATCAAACTCAAGCCAACCCTCTTTGGCTATTTTATCAGCATATTCCTGACCACCTACATAATCCGCTCCAGCTTCCTCGGCTTCCTTAATCTTTTCTCCCTTAGCAAATACTAAAACCCTAACTTTCTTTCCCGTTCCATTAGGCAATGTAACAGAACCTCTAACAATTTGGTCTGAGTGCCTCGGGTCAACACCCAATTTCATATGCACTTCAACCGTTTCATCATAGTTCGCATAAGATATTTCTTTAAGAATCTTCAAAGCTTCATCCAATGGATATTCATTAAAATGATTGTATTTCTTCAACGCTTCAATATACTTTTTACCCCTCTTTGCCATAACGCTCTCCTTTCTTTAGAGCTCCCACTGAACAGTGGTAAAAAATTGATTTAAATCTCTTCTACCTCAATTCCCATATTTATAGCTGTACCAGCAACCGTTTTCATCGCTTTTTCAATTTCGTTCGTATTTAAATCAGGAAGTTTAATCTTTGCAATCTCCTCTACCTGCTCTTTTGTTAGCTTACCAACTTTTTGCCTTGCTGGATCACTTGAACCTTTTTCAAGACCCAAAGATTTCTTTATTAGCGAGCTAGTAGGGGGCGTTTTTGTTATAAAATCAAATGACCTATCAGCGTAAACTGTAATAACAACAGGCACTATATCGCCTATTCTATCTTTTGTAACATCATTAAACTTCTTAACAAAATCCATTATATTTACACCATGCTGGCCCAATGCAGGACCTACAGGAGGGGCAGGTGACGCTTTACCTGCTTCTATCTGCAACTTAATCTGAGCAACTACTTCTTTCTTTGCCATTTTTAACTCCCTTTTATTCTACTTTCTCTACTTGGTTATAATTCAACTCAACTGGTGTAGATCTACCAAATATGCTAACCAATATTCTTAATCTACCTTTTTCAACGTCAACTTCATCAACAGTTCCAGTAAAGTTAGCAAAAGGACCGTCTAAAACCCTGACAGATTCTCCCGGCTCGAAAGAAACAGACAGTCTTGGAGCTTCTTTTGAACTTTCAACTCTATCCTTTATCTGCTTGATTTCAGATTCATCCACTGGGGCAGGTTCATTTTTGTAACCAACAAAGCCAGAAGCAAAAGACATCTTCCTAACTATATTGTAAAGTTTATCATTCATTTTAGCTTTAACAAATACATAGCTTGGATAAAGGCACTTCTTTACTTTATCTTTTTTGTTATTTTTCTTTATGACAATTACTTCTTCAAAAGGTACAAAAATCTCTTCCACATCATCGAGCAGACTAAGTTCTTTCAATTTGTTTTCAAGCATAGATTTCACTTTCTCTTCATAGCCAACCTGCGTATGAATAGCATACCATCTAACGTCACTCATTTATGTCAACCTTCTTTATTTAAATAGCGATTGCAAACCTATGGACATAATGTAGTCAAGAATACTCAGAATAAAAGCCACCACCACTGTAAAAATTAAAACTGAGATAGTGGCAGAAGTTACTTCCTTTTTACCAGGCCAAACTACCTTCTTAAATTCTAACTTTACTTCTTCTAAAAAACTTTTAACTTTTTTCATCATAACAATAAATGGCAGGCCAGGGAGGACTCGAACCCCCAACAAACGGTTTTGGAGACCGCCGCTCTACCAATTGGAGCTACTGGCCTACTTTACCTCTCTATGTATTGTATGTTTTCTACAATATGGACAATATTTCCTTAGCTCTAATTTTTCTTTTGATTTTTTCTTGTCCCTCGTGCTGGTATAGTTCCTTCTCTTACACTCAGAACAAGCAAGTGTTACCATTTCACGCATTGGCTTACTCCAATATCTCCGTTATTACACCAGCACCAACTGTTCTACCACCTTCCCTGATTGCAAAGCGTGTCTCTTTCTCAAGGGCAACAGGTGCTATGAGTTCAACTGTTAGCTCTACGTTGTCACCAGGCATAACCATCTCTACGCCCTCGGGTAGATGAACTGTTCCTGTAACATCTGTTGTTCTTATGTAGAACTGAGGTCTATAGCCATCAAAGAATGGTGTGTGTCTTCCACCCTCATCCTTGGTGAGAACGTAAACCTGAGCTTTGAATTTCTTGTGTGGCGTTATGGAGCCAGGTTTGGCTAAAACCATTCCTCTTTCAACCTCTTCCTTCTTGATGCCCCTTAAGAGAACTCCTACGTTGTCACCTGCTATTGCCTCATCCAAGATCTTCCTGAACATCTCAAGGGATGTGGCAACTGTCTTTCTCGTCTCCTTAAAGCCTACGATTTCTACCTCTTCACCTGGCTTTAATACTCCTCTTTCTACCCTACCTGTAACAACTGTTCCTCTACCGGAGATTGAGAAGATGTCCTCGATTGGCATGAGGAATGGTTTATCTGATTCTCTCTGTGGTGTTGGTATGTATTCATCAACAGCATCCATTAACTCTTCTATTGCCTTTATTGCTTTAGGGTCACCTTCAAGTGCTTTCAGAGCTGAACCTTTTATTATAGGTACATCATCACCTGGGTAGTCGTATTTTGAGAGCAAGTCCCTTACTTCCATTTCAACAAGGTCTATGAGTTCTGGGTCATCAACCATGTCTGTTTTGTTCAAGAATACCACAATGTATGGAACGTTAACCTGCCTTGCAAGGAGTATGTGCTCACGTGTCTGTGGCATTGGACCATCCGCTGCAGAGACAACAAGTATAGAACCGTCCATCTGGGCTGCACCGGTAATCATATTCTTGATGTAGTCAGCATGCCCTGGGCAGTCTACGTGTGCATAGTGACGTTTCTCTGTCTCGTACTCTACGTGGGCAGTGTTGATTGTGATACCTCTTTCCTTCTCCTCTGGAGCGTTGTCAATTTCGTTGTAGTCTTTGAACTCTGCCTTACCCTTCTCTGCCAGTACCTTTGTGATGGCAGCTGTAAGGGTTGTCTTACCATGGTCTATGTGACCGATTGTGCCGATGTTAACATGGGGTTTGGTTCTTACGTATTTTTCCTTTGCCATAACAGCCTCCTTAAAAAACTTATGGAGCCCACGAGCGGGCTCGAACCGCCGACCTCTTCCTTACCAAGGAAGTGCTCTACCGGCTGAGCTACATGGGCATAAAAAAATGGAGCGGGAAACGGGGCTCGAACCCGCGACCCTCAGCTTGGAAGGCTGATGCTCTAGCCAACTGAGCTATTCCCGCTCTTTAAATTCTAATGGTGGAGAGGGGAGGACTCGAACCTCCGAAGGCGTAAGCCGGCAGATTTACAGTCTGCTCCCTTTGACCGCTCGGGAACCTCTCCACTACATGGAGCTGGCGAAGGGACTTGAACCCCCAACCGGCTGATTACAAGTCAGCTGCTCTACCGATTGAGCTACGCCAGCCAGGCAAGAAGGCATTATATATCCAAATTCTCGTTTGTCAACAAAAAATCTATATTTTTGTGATTTATTACAAAAAATAACTATTTTTAGGTTACATTTATACACTTTTTTAGACTTTATTAAAAATTTTATTAGATACCAAAATTTATCCCTTTACCGTTATAGTCTACAATAGAATAAACAATAAATTCTTACGACTCTATGAAACCTCGGGAAAAGCATTAACCCTATGCCTGTAAATTAAGTATGATACTCAGCATTAATTTTCACATAATCATAACTAATGTCGCTGAACCACATATTATAGGTGTGAATTCCTATACCCAAATCTATAAGTATCTTTATTTCATCATTATTCATATATTCTTTAAGATAATTCTTATTATAATTAACCCTTTTACCGCAAGAGAATAAAAGTTCATCTCCCATATATACCTTAAGTCTACTCAATGATATATTAGCTTTTGAGTAACCTATTGAACCGATAATCCTCCCCCAATTTGGGTCTTTTCCAAAAATAGCGGTTTTAACAAGCAAAGAATTAGACACGCTTCTTGTAATTAGCTCTGCATCTTTCCTTGAAGATGCACCAACAACTACAACTTCAACTAATTTGGTGGCACCTTCACCATCTTTGACTATAAGTTTAGCTAAATAGGTACACATATGAATTAGCTGGTCAGTAAAAAACCTATAAATTTCATTTTCGTTTTCTATCTTTTCATTGCTTGCTTGGCAGGTGGACATTATGAAAACCGTATCATTAGTGGACGTATCACCATCAACACTAATCCTATTAAAAGATTTATCTACAGCTTCTTTCAGAGCTTTATTTAGCATTTCTCGGCTAATATTTATATCTGTTGTTATAAATGCAAGCATGGTTGCCATATTTGGGTGTATCATCCCAGCCCCTTTTGCTACTCCTCCAATACGAAATTCATTGCCGTAATAGCTACACTTTAAGGCGTATGTTTTTTCAAATGTATCTGTAGTCATTATGGATTTAGCAAAGTTACTGCAGCCATCTTTTGATAATCCTCTTACAAGTTCATCTGATACGCCAACTATTTTTCCATAATTCAAATCTTCACCAATAACACCCGTAGATGCAACAAAAATTTGATTGCTTTCTACTTTTAGTTTATCTGCAAATGTTTTTACTATTTCATCAACGGCTTTTTCTCCATTTTTATTACAAGCATTGGCATTCCCGCTATTTACAACAACAGCCCTAATATTAGGTGCTTTTTTCATTAAATTTATATCATAAACCAAAGGAGTCGCTTTAATTGCATTTTGAGTAAAAACAGCTGCACTAACAGTAGATTTGTTAGAATAAACCAAACCAACATCATAGCCCTTTTTCTTTAAGCCAGCAAAAACTCCGGATGCCTTAATGGCATCCACTACACATAGGGAACCCTTAACTACTTCTGTTCTCATGGATAATAACTATAGCCTCCCAAACCTTCTTTTTCATCTATTCCAAACATAACATTCATATTCTGCACTGCTTGGCCTGATGCTCCTTTAATCAAATTATCTATCACGCTCACAACAATTAGCATATCTGTTCTTTCATCAAAATAGACATATAAATCGCAAAAGTTAGTGCCTTTAATATTGTTAATTGTTGGAGGGGTATCGATAACTCTAACAAAATAATCTTTGCCATAAAATTCTTTGTAAAGTTTAACAAAATCGAGTTTTTTATTTACCTTTATATAAACAGTGGACAATATGCCACGCTGAATAGGCAATAGGTGAGGTATAAATTCAATTTTAACGTTTTGATTGATTTTTCTAAGTTCTTGTTCCATCTCAGGTATATGTCTGTGACCATAAATAGAATAAGCTTTAAAATTTTCATTGACCTCGCAAAACTCCAAACCTTCCTTTAACCTTCTTCCGGCACCACTAACGCCAGATTTACTATCGGAAATAATCGTACCGACAGAGTATTTTGCTACAGGCGCTACAGCCAAAATTACAGATGTAGCATAGCACCCAGGATTGGCAATCAAATCCGCGCCTTTTATCTGTTCCCTATTTAATTCCACAAGACCGTAAACAGCACCGTTCAAAAGCTCTTTAGCTATATGATTTGTTTTATACCATTTTTCGTACTCTTTAACATCCCTAAGCCTAAAATCTGCACTTAAATCCACAATCTTGGTCTTACCATAAAGCTTTTTTGCAAAGCCTGCAGATACAGTGTGGGGCAAAGCCAAAAAAATCACATCTACTTTGCAAATCTCATCAATATCTATTGCTTCTATATCTTTATCAAAGACACCTCTAAATTGTGGATAAACTTCACAAATTTTCTTACCAACTTCACTTCTTGAACAGACGTGCTCAATTGTAGCCTCGTTATGGTTAAGTAGTATCTTAATAAGTTCTAAACCCGTAAACCCCGTTATACCTACAATTCCAACTTTTATCATAATAAAAAAGAAAACCCCACATAAGTGGGGTGGGGGTGTTTATCTCTTTGACCACTGGAAGGATTTTCTTGCTTTTTTCCTTCCATATTTTTTTCTCTCTTTTACCCGAGCATCTCTTGATAGTAAACCAAGTGGCTTTAATGTAGTTCTCAAATTTGAGTCGTATTCTACCAAAGCCTTAGAAATGCCATGCCTTAAAGCTTCAGCCTGAGCCATTATACCACCACCTTTAACGGTAGCATAAACAGTAATCTTCCCATTTAGCCCAGCCAAATTTAAAGGATAGTATATCTTCAGTTTTGCTTCTTCTAATCCACCAAAATATTCATCGAGACTCTGTTTATTAACAGTTATTGCACCATCGCCAGGATAAACCCAAACCCTGGCAACGGAGGTTTTTCTTTTACCTGTAGCATAATATTTATCCATTTAACACCTCTACACTTCTATCATTATAGGTTTTTGGGCTTTATGTGGATGATTCGCTTCTGGATACACCTTTAATTTTGTTATAAGCCTATTTGAAAGCCTGTTTTTCGGGAGCATACCTTTAACAGCATAAATTATAACTCTCTCCGGATATTTATCAAGCATATCGGCGGCTGTCATCTCCTTCAATCCACCAATATAACCGCTATGTCTGTAATACTTTTTTTGCTCTAACTTTTTACCAGTAAGGTTAACGTATTTGGCATTAATAACTACAACAAAATCACCGCAGTCAACATGGGGAGTGAATGTAGGCTTATTCTTCCCTCTAAGAATATTGGCAACTTGAGTAGCTACCCTGCCGAGTGTTTTCCCTTTAGCATCTATTAAATACCACTTCCTTTTTTCAGGCTCAAATTTGGCCACGTAAGTCTTCATTGCTCCACTCCTTCCATCAATTTAAAAGCAAAAAGTTTTATACCCAAATCACCTAATATTGTCAAGCTTTTTTAAAGTTACTATAGGAAAAATATTTTTTTATTGAATTCTATATAAATTTGTGATAAGAATTGTCCTGAATGTCGGGGTGTAGCGCAGTTTGGTTAGCGCACCTGCCTTGGGAGCAGGGGGTCGGTGGTTCAAGTCCACTCACCCCGACCATTTTAAAAGCGCCCGTAGCTCAGCTGGATAGAGCAACGGACTTCTAATCCGTGGGGCAGAGGTTCGAATCCTCTCGGGCGCGCCAAGAAAAGCCTGTCATCAAGCCAATCTTGAGAGTGACCTCAAGATTGGCATTTTTAGTTTCTCCTGATTAGTCCTCTATTAGTCCACAAAAATGAAGTTGTTAAACCCTAAGATGGACTAAGAGCATTTTTTCTCACTTGTGTTTTTTCTTTTTATTCTTTCTTCTTCCTTTTGATTTTTCACTCTCTCCAAGATATAAAATCCACTTTTTTATCTACACAACCGTCACTCATTGATTTTTCCTTATCCTTTCAATGATTTTTGAGTGACGATTGATGGTGAAAAAAGTGTAGGTTGAAAATAGAGATCGTCACAAACTTTACATTAGTCAATCTAAAACAGCCAGATAAAAAAATGGGATAATTGAAAAAACTAAATATTGAGAAGCTATGAGTAATGCAAGTATAATTCTCTTTATATTGCAAAAGAAAGCGTTGTTCGTGCAAATATTAAAATAGGTGACCATGTAAGCGTAGATACAACCTTCCTTTACTGTCATCTGCTGGCCCAAATGCACCACCAAAACCCGCTAAAAATGCGCCTCTTTTAGTGATTATTTTCTTCAATTAATCTAAAAAAGTGACGATTGATGTGTAGATAGAGTGAAAGTAAAAATAGGTTAATCGTCACCAGATAATCCTTGTTAAAACAGCAATATCTAAGACAGTGACGGTTGTGTGGGTTGTTTTTTTAATTTTACTTATCTGTTAGCTTTTAACGAAGTTTATTGAAGCTGGTTTTCGTTTGATTCTTATAGACTCTAATTATAGTTCAAGTAACACCATACAGAATAGATAAAAATTTACCCTTTTGAAATCCTTATACCGAAAGACACAGCGAATCTGGATAAGTATTCAAAAGCCAAAACAAGTCAGAAAAGAAAAAATTGATAAAAACGAAAGATTTATCTATTCGTTAAATTTCTGACCAGTAATTACACTACTCATTTTTTAAAAAGAACAGAAATTAGGATACATTAGTAAAATTTTTCTATGGATGAAAGTAGGAATTTGTTTTTTATCCATTTATTAGATCCACACAGCATGCAAGAGAATTGAGAATGTATGATGCGAAAAATCCATTTTTGCAAAATTTTATAAAATTTGACTTACAGGAAATACGCATGTTAATAGGATTTGTTAAGAATTTCCACCATTCAAAAGCACAGAGGGTGCATCCTGCGTCGCACTTATAAGGGTGTATCTACTGCTATCAAAAAATAGAGCAATTATAATTTTACACTCTTTTATTAAAAAATCTCAGAAAACGCCCAAGAAAGAGACTGAAATTGCACTTGCAAGAAAGAAGGAGGTGGATAATGAATAGACCTACATTTAAAAATTTCAAAAAAAAAGGCTTTAAACAACAAAGAAGTAAAAAAAGAACGATGAGCTTACGCCTATTTACAGATAAAAAAAGAGCTGCTGGCAGCAAGAATTAAAAAAGGCGTAACCCAAGAAAAATTAGCCAGAAGGATAAAGACTTCAAAATCAAATATTTCAAGATTGGAAAGCCTTAACAATACATACATATACGCCGAATTTAAATATCTTAATCAAATATGCCAAAGCTTTAGATTGCCAAATAAGAGTGTCTATATATTGATATCCGTCTATGAATAAAATGATTAGAATTCCAACCCATAGAGAGCCAACGCCTACGGGCGAGATACTGCTTAAGGAGTTTTTAAAGCCTATGGGAATAACCCAGAAGGATTTGTCTAATGCAATACACGTCCCTTATCAGAGAATTAACGAAATAATAAACAAGAAAAGAGGCATAACTCCAAGTGCAGCTTTAAGGCTGGCAAAATTTTTTGGAACATCTGAAGATTTCTGGCTCAATCTTCAACTTAGATGGAGTCTTTATAATGCAAAGAAGAAAGAAAGAGAGATACTGAAGTCAATAAAACCTATGAATTTAAGGTAAAGAACGGTTTAGATGCCAGAATGCACACTTGCGAGGTGTGAAGTTTGGCTGCCTTTTTCAATAAAATTATATAAAAACGACTCAAACATAAAGTACAACTTATGGATGTTATAAAGATTTAAAGATATAGCCGATAATCCATTAATAAGTGAACTTTAGCCGCTTTCCCTTGATTTTTGTATATATTAAGAATATACTTACAATATGGATAAAAATTTAAAACAATTAATTTATTCTGCTAAGGGTTTTGAGTGGGATAGCGGCAATGAAAATAAGAATTGGATTAAACACGGCGTAAGTATCAGCGAGTGCGAACAGATCTTTTTTAATCTGCCGTTTGTTGTTAATATTGATTATAAACACTCCGGCATTGAGGATAGATTTTATGCACTGGGTCATACCGATTTAGGCAGGGAACTATTTATCGTTTTCACAATAAGAAACTCAAAAATAAGAGTTATATCCGCAAGGGATATGAGCAAAAAAGAAAAAAACTGTACGAGGAGTTTAAAGATGAAAAAAATACCAAAATTTAAAAACGAAGATGAAGAAAGAGAATTTTGGTCAGTCCACGACTCTACCGACTATATAGACTGGAATAAAGCCAAAAAGGCTGTTTTTCCCAACCTAAAACCATCCACAAAAACAATTTCTCTAAGGCTTTCTGAGTCTTTATTGGATGAGCTGAAGTTTTTAGCCAATAAAAAGGACGTTCCTTATCAATCTTTGATGAAAGTATTTCTGTCTGAGAAAGTCCAAGAAGAGATTGACAAGATAGTTGAGAAATAAGTAAGGCTGGATAATTCACACTTGCGAGGTGTGAAAAGAGGGGCTCAAAAAAATGACATAGAAAACCACTATAGTATGATTTAAAAAATAGGTTTTTAGAGGTCAAAATGAAATACAGAGTTATCATAGAACAAGATGAAGACGGAATGTTTACGGCCGAAGTTCCATCTCTTCCAGGCTGTATCTCACAAGGTAAAACAAGGCAGGAAGCCTTGATAAATATCAAAGAGGCAATTGACGTTTATATTGAAAGCCTCAAAGACCACAATGAGCCTATCCCTCCGCCAATATATGAAGAAGTTGTAGAGGTTGCCGGATGAGTGATCTTCCAAGGATATCAGGTCGTAAAGTTGCGGCAGCCTTATCAAAAATCGGATATGTAAAAGACAGGTAAAAGGGCAGCCATATGGTTTTACGTCAGATAGCTTATCCTCACAGGCTATTGTTGTTCCAGACCATAGCGAGATAGCAAAAGGAACACTAAGAAAAATAATAAAAGAAACAGGTCTAACCGTGGAAGAATTTAAAAATTTACTTTAAAATACAACCCTAAAACCTGTTAATTGATTTTTAAGTTTTACTATATAGGTAATAATTATCTAGTATCCATAAAACAAAATGCACACTTGCGAGGTGTGAAAAGAATGTGTATTGGGAAATCTTGAGAAGTTAAAAATTTATAATCTCATATATTATTTATTATCGTAATAGTTCCTTGTCAAATAGGTATATATAGTGTAATTTATTCTCATTGAAAGGAGTGGATTATGGACAAAGGTTTTAGCGATAATGATCTGACTTTTTTCACGAATGACGAGAGTGGGACATTGCTTGATAGATTTAAAACAATCCTGAAAGATGTTCAGTTTTTTGATGTTTTAGTCGGTTACTTTAGAATAAGCGGCTTTCACCAGCTGTATGAATCCTTCGAAAATATAGAAAAAATACGAATCCTCGTCGGTTTAAATGTCGATAAACCAACTTTCCAAATTATTGAAACAAGCAGATCAAAAAATAAGCTGGATTTTGAAACACATTCGAGAACAAAAGAAATTATCGGCAAAAAAGTCATTGAAGAGATAGAAAACAGTGATGATACACAAGAGACCGAGAATGGAATCCTAAAATTTATAGAATGGTTGCAAGAAGGAAAAATTGAGATAAAAGCCCATCCTTCAAATAAAATACATGCGAAGGTGTATATAAGTCGTTATCATAAAGATGACAGAGATTTCGGGAACGTGATTACCGGTTCAAGCAATTTTTCAGAATCAGGACTTGTTGCAAATTATGAATTTAATGTCCAATTAAAAAACAGCTCCGATGTAAAATATGCCCTCGAACGGTTTGAGAAACTCTGGTCTGAAGCAGTCGATATAACAGATTATTATGCAGAAACCGTTATGAATAAAACCCATTTTAACAACACAATAACCCCTTATCAAATTTATCTAAAATTGCTCTATGAGTATTTCAAAACTGATTTAAGTCTCGACCCGGACTTGATTTTCAACTATTTGCCAAAGGATTTTATGAAACTTCAGTATCAGGAACAGGCAGTTATCAATGCCAAAAAAATTCTTGAAGAATATGGCGGAGTATTTTTAGCAGATGTAGTTGGTCTGGGTAAAACCTATATGGCAGCCCTTCTTGCCAATCAATTACCTGGAAGAAACCTTATTATTGCCTCTCCGGCTCTATTAAATGAGGACAACCCTAACTCATGGCCTAATGTTTTCAATGATTTTAAGATTGCAGCCAGATTTGAATCCGTTGGCAAACTTGACGATATAATTGAAAGAGGCACTGAGCTGTATGACAATGTTTTTATTGACGAAGTGCATAAATTCAGAAATGAAAACACCGTAACTTATGAAAAACTTGCAACCATTTGCAGGGGGAAAAAAGTTATTTTAATAACGGCAACACCGTTAAATAACTCTCCTTTGGATATTTTAGCGCAAATAAAACTATTTCAGAAAGGAAAAAATAGCACTATACCCGGTGTTAAAAATCTTGAGAAATTCTTTAATTATTTGCAGAATAGATTAAAAAATTTAGACCGTAAAACCGATTATGATGAGTATATGGATATAGTAAAAGACAATGCCATGCAGATAAGAAATAAGGTTTTAAAATACATAATGGTTCGCAGAACAAGAAATGAGATTGAAAAATACTTTAAAGATGACCTAAAGCAACAGGGTTTGAAATTTCCTAAAGTTTCAGCGCCAAAGCCAATTTATTACGCATTAGATAGAAAGCTAAATGAGATTTTTACAAAAACAATTGAACTGATTACAGACGAAAAACAGTTTAAATACGCCAGATACACACCCTTGCTGTACCTTAAAGACGAACTCACCGCACAGGAGAAAACAAGTCAAAGAAATATGGGCGGATTTATGAAAATTCTGCTTGTAAAAAGACTGGAAAGCAGTTTCTATGCCTTTAAACATACACTTAATAGGTTTATAAAATCTTATGAAAATTTTTTATCGGCTTACAATAAAGGTTTTGTTTATATTAGCAAAAAGTATTGGCAAAAAATAATTGACTGCCTTCTTGATGATAATTTCGACGAAATTCAACGTCTTATAGATGATGAGAAAGCCGAAGAATATAAAAAAGATAATTTTACAAGCCAGCTTGAATCAGATATCAAGTCTGACTTAGAAACATTGAGAAAAATACACGATTTGTGGTCTCAAATAAATTATGACCCCAAACTGAAAAGCTTTATTGAAAAAATAAATAAAGATAGCATCTTAAAAAACAATAAACTGATAATATTTACAGAGTCGAAAGAAACAGCAGAATATCTATCAAAAGAGTTAGAACGTAGCTTAAAGGAAAAGATTTTAATCTATCATGGCGGTTCAAACGACACAGATCTTAAAAAGGTTATTTCAAATTTTGATGCAAAAGCTCAAAATAAAAAGGATGATTATCGCATAATTGTAACAACTGAAGTTTTATCCGAAGGTGTAAATCTGCATCGCTCAAATGTTGTGATAAATTATGACATTCCCTGGAATCCAACGAGAATGATTCAGCGTGTCGGGCGAATAAATCGTGTTGATACACCTTTTAAAGAAATATACATTTATAACTTTTTCCCGACAGAAGAAGCAAACAGCATCATAAAACTGAAAGAGGCAGCTATTGCCAAAATTAAATATTTCATAGAGATGCTGGGAAATGATGCAAAACTCTTAACAGACGGTGAAGAGATAAAATCTTTTGAGCTTTTTGATAGATTAACCTCTAAGGATTTCATCCTTGGCGACGAAGAAGGAGAAGAAAGCGAATTAAAATATCTAAAAATTATTGAAAATATAAGAGATAACAACAAAGAGCTTTTTGCACAGATAAAGAACCTGCCAAAAAAAGCAAGAGTGGCAAGAAAAACATCATCCAAATATGAAGAGTTTCAAGATTCACTTATAACCTATTTCAGAAAAGGGAAACTCGAAAAATTTTATTTGTCAAACGAGCAAGGGAGTATAGAGCTCGATTTCTTAACATCTGCAAAATTGTTTGAAGCAACTGAGAAAACAAAAGCACATAAACTTCCAAAACAATTTTACGATTTATTAGCCAAAAACAAATTAAAAATAGATTCGGATTTAAGCGAGGATATTATAGAACAAGAAATGCCCAGAAAAGGCGGAAGAGATAATGCTGTAAGGATTTTGAAAATATTAAAATCGAAAGAAATGAGAAAATACGACGGCTTTACTGAAATAGACGATGAATATATCGAGAGAGTTAGAAAATTAATTGAAGATGGTTCAATGCCTAAAAAAACAGCTAAGAAAATTTTCGACGGTATAAACGGTGAGAAAAACCCTGCGAAAATACTCGCTATTATTAAGAGAAATTTACCAAGTCAGTTATTTAACAAGGTACAAACAGCACAGGATATTTCTCTAAACAGTCCAAAGGAAGTTATATTGTCAGAATATTTATTAAAGTAGGGAGCTTATGAAAGAATACGAAGCAAAAAAGATTATTAAAGAGGTTTTTGAAAATACCTTTGATAAGGAAAAATACACATACTTTGTGAAAAATCTTCTAAAAAACATTGAAATAAAACCTTTTGGAAACGGCGGAGCATACACAGGAAACCTTATACCGAAAGCATATCAAAACATAATACGAAAAATGGAGCGTATCGGTAAATTTGAGGATAAAGAAGGAAACATAACCGATGTTTTAATTGTCGAGTTAAAAAGAGAACACTCAGTAGAATTTGCCCGCTCGTCCCAGAGAAATTTTATTCGATGGTATCTAAACGGTTCCCGCGGCGGTGAATTTAAAGATGCCGGATTGGTGGCGTTTTACAGTCAAAAATCACCCGATTGGCGTTTTTCTCTGATAAAAATGCAATACAGCCTGCAAAAAGGACAAGATGAACTGACACCCGCCAAACTTTCTTCTTTCTTGGTAGGCGAAAAAGGCAAAAGCCACACAGCACAAAAACAGCTTGTAGGAATATTGAAAGACGATAACCCACCATACTTATCTGATTTGGAAGAAGCCTTCAATATAGAATCTGTTTCTGAGGAGTTTTTCGAAAGATACAAGGCTCAGCTTTTTAATCTGAAAGATGAGTTAGACAAGATTGTTGCTAATGATGAGATAATAAAAAAGGAATTTGAAATAAAAAAAATTGACACTCTCCACTTTGCAAAAAAGCTCCTCGGACAGATTGTTTTTCTCTACTTTTTACAAAGAAAGGGCTGGCTTGGCTTAAAGCAGGGTCAATCCTACGGAGAAGGCGACAGAAACTTTCTAAGAAACCTTTTTAATCAAGCAAAATCCAGCAACGAAAACTTTTTCAACGATTACTTGGAGTTTTTGTTTTACGATGCCCTAAGTAAAAAGAGGGATACGGATTTCTACAAAAAATTCAACTGCCGAATCCCGTTTCTAAACGGCGGTCTGTTTGACCCGATAAATTTTTATGACTGGGAGAAAACAGATATTGTTATACCAAACAGCATTTTTTCCAATAAAACAGATGATAACGACGAAGGCAGTGGGATACTTGATATTTTCGATTTATTCAACTTTACCGTAAAGGAAGATGAACCGCTCGAAAAAGAGGTTGCAATAGACCCTGAGATGCTTGGCAAGGTGTTTGAAAGAATGCTTGAGGTGAAAGAGAGAAAAAATAGCGGTGCATTTTACACACCAAGAGCAATAGTTCATTATATGACGCAGCAAAGTCTGTTATACTACCTTTTGAATGAGTTTGAAAAGATCATTTTAAAAAATAAGGGTAAGCAGCCGCTTTTTGAAATTAAGCAAAAAAAAGGATTATCAAAGCTGCCGTTTGAAGAAAAAGCATTGATGTCAATCAAAGAAGATTTGGAAATTTTTATCCATTATGGCGAACACATAATTGAAATAGAAAAAGCGCTTAGTAACGGAGAACTCAAAGAAGGTGGAAAATATAAACACGGTATACCTGAGAGCATACGAAAAAACGCAAAATTTATAGATAACGCTCTTGAGAAAATCAAAATCTGCGACCCTGCCGTAGGCTCGGGAGCTTTCCCTGTCGGCGTAATGAATGAAATTGTTAGGTTGCGCAATATCTTAACGGAATTTATAGACGATAAAAAAGATAGAAGCGACTACTGTTTCAAGGCAAACGCAATTGAAAAATCCATCTATGGTGTGGATATAGACGAAAGCGCGGTTGAAATCGCCAAACTCCGCCTCTGGCTGTCTTTGGTGGTTGATGAAGAGAATATTGATAACATTAAACCACTGCCTAATCTGGATTATAAGATTGTACAAGGTAATTCTCTTGTAGGAGTGGAAAAAGATGTCTTGAATTGGAAATTGTTTTATGAACTGGAGAAATTAAAACCACTTTATTTCAAAGAAACCGATCCAGCAAAGAAGCAGGAGTATAAAAGTAAGATTGAGGAATTGATAAGCAATATTACAATGGGACATAAAAAATTTGATTTTGAAGTATATTTTTCTGAGGTGTTCCACCAAAAGGGTGGTTTTGATATAGTGATTGCTAACCCACCATACGTTAGAGCTGACAATCCAGATATAAAAGAACAGAGAAAGGCAATAAAAAAACTAAATACTTACAAGACATTATGGGAAAAGTGGGACTTATATGTAGCATTTATTGAAAAAGGATTCCAATTACTTGCTCCACGGGGAATTCTTGAGTATATAATACCGGATGCTTATATGACATCTAAGTATGCAATAAAATCACACGAATACTTTCTTAATAATGCTGTTATAAATAGAATAAATTTCTGTTCAGACTTAAAAATTTTTGAAGCAGAGGTAAGAAATATAATTATTGAACTTAAAAAAGAAATAAATCCGAATCACATACCGTTACGAATAAAGCACTTAGAAAAATGGGAGAATCAAATTATTTTACCTTCAAAAAAACAGTTAGAGATGGGGGAAAATACTTTTAAATTAGATAGTGAAAATAAGGTTATAGGAGACCTTTTAAATACTTTAAGTTGGGGAGAAATCTGTTATGTAAGTGTAGGAATGGTGTTAAATGCTCATGAGAAATTTGCAAAAGGTGAATTTAACAAAAACGATTTAATATCTGATAGAGAAGATAAGATTCATTCCAGAAAATATTTAGAAGCAAAATGGATGAGTAAATATACTATTGAAAAAATAAAATATCTTGAATGGAACACGCAAAGAGTACCTAAAAAAATACGAAGGCCAACCTTTCCAGAGCTTTACATTCCTCCCAAGATAATGATGGGTGGAATGACAGGAGCTATTTATGATAATACAGGTTTGCTTTGTAATCATAGTATTACAGTATCAGTTTTATGGAAAGATTTAAAAGGAGTCAATAATAGAAGCATTGAAATGAGTATTAAGAAAGATTTTCAAACTAAACACATACAATTTTTAAGAGAAAAATTGGAAAAATATTCAGAACAATTTAATTTAAAATATTTGTTGGCAATATTAAATTCCAAATGGGCATATAAATTTTTAGACTCAGTTAGAAGAAGTAAATTAGGCTTTTATCCTGACGATTTAAAAAAGCTCCCCATAAAGATAATTACACAACCTCAACAACAACCTTTTATAGACCTCGTCAACAAAATCCTTTCCCTTACTCAATCCGACGACTATCTTGAAAATCCGCAAAAACAAGCAAAGGTAAAAGAGTATCAAAAGCAAATAGACCAATTGGTTTATAAACTATATGGATTAAGTGAGGAAGAGATAAAAATTGTGGAGAGGGGAGCTTAAGATGATGATAAAAAAGATTAAGAGCCCTAATAATTTTGGGACGTTTAGTAATTTTTAATGATAAGATGATTGCTAAGAGTTTAAGCAAAAAAAACGACACCCAAAGCTTCTATTTCGAGCAAATAATAGACGGAATGGTTTATGAGTTATATTTTAAAGAAGAAATAAAAAAATCCGGCTGCGAAATAATAAAGCATCTTGGCAATCTACCAGAAATAAAAGAAAAAATGAGCGACAACGAAAAACAAAAAATTATAGACAATGCTTTTTATCAAATCAAAGACAGCCCAGTTTTCGAAAACTTAGCAAAGATGAAAGAAGTGGAAGAGATAAAGGTTATTGAGCATAGTTTATCTTCTTCTTAACAGAGAACCATACACCTAAACACAAAGAACGCAGCAAATCTACAAACATAGGTTTAGATTCTGTTATGTGTGTACAGTTGGAAGCTGAATATACGCTTCTGCTTTTTTTAATATGACTCGCATCGGCATTTTTCCATTTTTTTCAGAACGACAAAGCTCTCTTGTCGATGGAACACCAGCGGATTGGCGGCAAGTGCATCCCTTTGTCATTTTTTATAAAGTATATACCTGTTTGTTATCAAATACTATACAAATTTTGTCAAATTGATGCGTAATAGATAAATTTTTCATTGCGAGTTTGTAAGTATCCAGCCCAGCAAGCCAATAGTCGTTGAAAAGTGCAAGCCACAATGGTCGATGCACTATTTTCGAACATTTTTTTGTTTTCTCATTGATCCTTTCGTTCAGTATATACTCAGCATTAGCGAGAATATCCGCATTTGAATTTTGGTTAGAAACTACCCCGACTACCTTTTTGCCTGATAATCTATCACCTGAAATTAATTGAATTTTTACTCTGTTTTTATTAATTTCAACAACTCGTTTTATAGCACTATTTCTTTGAACAATTTCCTTTATCTCATGAATTAAATAATCTTTTGTTTTTCGTATTTTATTCAAAGGTGCTGAGATGGTGAGCATAATATATACACCAGACGGAATGAGGCTTTTAAATTCCTCGTCTAATTCATCACATAAACGAATAACCCTGGAATCTTGAGAAAGGCGCGGGACTAACTTGCCCGACTTATCGGTTACATGCTGTGTCAAAATTGAAATTTCAACTGCAATTTCTTGCCCGCCTATTAAGATATATGCATCCGGTGGGTCCTCGCCAACTCGCCAAGTGCCACCATATGTATTACAAAGAGCTTCAATTACGAAATTTTCATCTTCTCGGAGAGACGATGCCATTGTTTACCCTTTACAACATAACAATTCATTGAACCTACACTTTCATACATTATGGAACACTATTAGTCAAGTCTCTAAACTTTTCCTTCCAACACCAAATAAAATGCTCTCTTTGCAAAATAAAATAGTATTTTTGTATTTAAGCATTCAGCATCTATCCCTTTTATCTGCTTTTACAACTCCACATCTTTTTCACCTTCACCAATCAGCTGAATATCCAAATATTCTTTTGGTATTTCTTGGGTTATCTCACCGTTAGGCAGTTGAAAGAAAAGCTGCTTATTTTTGCTGTAAACATTTGCTATTCCTTTTTTCAAGCTTTCTTTCTGTGCATCCTTAACGGCTTTGTTGCCGATTTTTAATATCAAATCTTCAAAATCATTCATTTTTTTATGCCAATCTAATAATAACAGCCATTTATTTCACCAAATAATTTGTTCCTGCGCCAATTCCATATTTTTCAATCAAATTTTCGTTTACTAATTTAGCTAAAATTCGTTTTACCGTTGGATTAGGTATATGTAATTTATTGGCTATTTCTCCTGATTTGCAACCGGGATTATTTTCGATGTAAGTAAGTATTGATTTTTCTCTTGGTGATAATTTTGCTTTCGTTCCTTTTATTTCTAATTTTTTCATCAGTTTCTGCTGAATATTCAAAAGTGCCGAAAGGAAAAAATTAATCCATTCTGTAATGTCTTCATTGGGTCTTTGTGCCTGACATTGTCTCAATTTTAAATAATATTCACTTTTTCGATTTTCAATTTCGTGTTCAAAGCTTACATATTGTATCCATTTATAACCATTTTTTAATAGTAACAATGTTGCTAATAATCTGCTTAATCTTCCGTTTCCATCTTGAAAAGGGTGAATACTCACAAATTCATAAGAAAATGTCGCTACTTTAACCAACGGGTGTACTTCTGTATCAGAATTATACCATTCAATTAGCTTTCTCATTGCATCTTCTGTTTCAAAACCTGCATTTGTTGTTTGAAAAATAATTTGTTTTGTTCCGTCAGGCAATGTTGCTTCAACAGCATTTGGTAGTTGTTTATAATTACCTTTATGCCATTGGTCTTTCTCGCTATATTTTAACAAAAGATTGTGCAAATTTTTTATATTGCTTTCAGTTATTTCAATTTCATTGTAATTTTCCGTTATAAGTTCCAATACTTCAAAATATCCAACGACTTCCTGAGCATCTCTTTCTTCAATTTTTGTAATATCAAGATTGTCCAATAATGCTTTGACTTCTTCATTACTCATTCTCGAGCCTTCTATTCTTGTTGATGCTCCAACACTTCTAACCGTTGCAATATTTTTGAGATGTTTTAAACTTTGTCCTTCTCGCTTTTCAATATTTGACCAAGTCGCATCAAATCTGTCTATTTTGCTAATAGTTCTTAATAAGTGCCAGTCTAAATTTAAACTGAATATATAAACTTTTTCTTTCATATTGCTAATATACTAACTTCAATTGATTTTTGATACGATATGATACGAAAATATTCGATTATGAAACGATTTTTTCTAATATTGTACAACACCTACATAAACTTTCCTGTGCCTACTCAACTAAACTGACGGTATAAACACAATTGTTTATATTTTTCTACTATACTCAATCTCTTTCTCCCGTTAAAACCTCTATTTGCGCATAAATTCTCATTGCGTTTTTATTTTTATACGCTGCAAGAAGAAATTAGTCAAGCTTTTGCAAATCTATATTAACACCAAGTAAAAATAGCCCCTTTAAGGCTTTTAGTTAAGTGATTGGTTTTTGTATAAATTATAGAATGTCCAGCATATGATGCGGTGGGTGCTCTAAAACACCAATCTTTTAATTTGGCCAACATTTTCCCAAAAATTTATACATTGTTACTGCAGTGTTTTATCAATTCCAATAAACGTCATAGATCATAGCAGAAAAAGCATAGTGAGGAACTATCAGAACTTTTGGCTGTCCGAGTAGATTTACCTTGTTATGTACATCAGCCAATCCTCTTATTAAGTACTGGCAAACTATCATTTTTCACACACAAAACGTGCAGATAGACTTCAGCGAGTGAGGCATGCTCTTTTGGGCTTATAATTGCAGCTGCGATCAATATTTCTCCATCAATGATGATTTGACGGTAGTTTTTCGGTGCCCATTTAGCCAAAGAACTTTTTATGAATTTGCCATCGACGTTAGGTGCACCAAATTTTCCCCAAATTTCCGCGCCAAGTATACCATCCCCTGAAAGGACCGTCCCAATTTTCAACAATTCTTAATTCAAACGCCATCTTTGGTATTTCTCTATCAAATTTATATTTCAACTTATAAAGTTCTTCAAATGCTTCATTGATTTTCATCTGCACCCTTTATATCAGTACAATACAACTAAGCTTACCTGTAGCTATAGAGCTCAACGGGATTGGCGTCTGAGTGGAGCGTTTTGTTATACATTTATTCTGCACCCAGATTTTTCAGGATTTTTTTGCCAACGGTTCCTTTATTTCCCTATGTCTAGGTACTGCTTCAATAACTCCGGTTTTAGGATTTATCCAGAAAGAATGGGAGCCTCCCTCTCTTTTGATGTAGCATCCTGCTATACGAAGTTTTCTCTACAAATCACGACGATTTATGCAACTTGAACCTTGTCACGTATCACATCGTCAGGTAAACCCCGTAAGATATCTTCTCGACGGTCCTCGAGAATTAATTCAATAGCCTCTTTTAGACTTTCTTTGGCTTCTTCGATTGTCTCTCCTTGACCGTTAGCACCGGGAATTTCAGGACATATAGCCCAATATCCACCTTCAGGGGCTTTATCAATTATCGCCGTAAATTCTGCTTTCAATTTCGCCTCCAGTAATAACTTAATAATTGTATTGCCTAACAATTTATTAAATATACGCTTTCATATACTTATACTGTGGAACACTATTAGTCAAGTCTCTAAACTTTTCCTTCCAACACCAAATAAAATGCTCTCTTTGCAAAATAAAATAGTATTTTTGTATTTAAGCATTCAGCATCTATCCCTTTTATCTGCTTTTACAACTCCACATCTTTTTCACTATCACCAATCAGCTGAATATCCAGATACTCTTTTGGTATTTCTTGTGTTATCTCACCGTTAGGCAGTTGAAAGAAAAGCTGCTTATTTTTGCTGTAAACATTTGCTATGCCTTTTCTTAAGCTTTCTTTTTGTGCATCCTTAACGGCTTTGTTGCCGATTTTTAATATCATAACCTCAAGATTATTCATTTTTTCCACTCCTGATAAAACAATTTCTTCAGCTCTTCATTATAAACCGTACCCTGAGTTTCTACAAATTCAAAGCTATCATCTCCGTTGAAAACCAGCATCCATTCGTCAACCATATTTTTATATACATTTTCAAATAAATCTCGACTTCTTTCATACCTTCTTAAGATATCCTGAGTAGGAACATTGTGACCGCCTTTCAAAACTCTGTTTTTCACACGATAGACATTTTCCATTTTGGTTTCCAAAAAAAGATAAATTAGAGATATCTTGAAATTTAATTTTTTCGCCCGTTTTATAACTTTTATCAGATATCTGCCGGAAAGCGTTGTCTCTACGATAAAGGATTCTTGCTTATTCAGTGCTTCGTTTAATTCCTGAAAAAACTTTTTTCCGGCTTTAATCTTATATTTCTGCAAATCTTTAGGGTCATACTCTCTTGCTATTTCATCGGCATTAATGAATCTTAGACCTTGTAGCTTTGCAAAATTCATAGCAAAGGTTGTTTTACCGCTGCCGTTTGCTCCTGCTATTATGTATAATGTTTTGTTCTTACCCATTAAATAATCCGTTTAGAAAATTATCAAAGTATTTAACATTTGTCTTTTTGATTAACATTCTATGCAATTTGCAACCTTTTAATATCTTTCAACCAGTTAACCAGTTTTTGTTTTATTCCCAATCTTGCAAAGTCTTAAATAACTTCTTCTAAGCTTACATTTTTTAATCTTTTTCTGTTAATTCAAAATAATCTTTTTAAGGCTTTTAGTCAAGCGTTGGTATTTTAAAAATGTGAATTTGATGTTAATTATATCGTTTTGAAAGTCTATATCCTCTCATGTCAGATTTGCTATTCCACCGAAGCGCATACCGGTATAAAGGTTCAAATAAGCCATCTCATAGACTTGTGTTCAATGCTTTTTTAGTTCATTCAGCAGTCTGTCTGATTCCTGTAAAGATAAAAATCTCATCCTTCTGTTGTCCTTCTTTGGCTTTTTTACCTTTGAAACAGGATTTGATTTTGAATATATCCCCAATCAGAAGCTTCATTAAAAACCTGCCTAACGACAGCCAAGGCGTATTCTATTGTTCTTGATGCTTTATTTTCATCTTTCATAGCCTTTTTTATTTTTTCTATATCAAAATTTGTAATATTGAATTCTGGGATACTTTTTCATAGAAAAATACTTAGGCATTAGGTCTCCTTTCCTAAGATAACAACAAATCCGTGTATCAAAATTAGTCCACTATTAGTCCACAAAGATGTAAAAAACAGGGATTTCAAGTGAAATCCAAGGAACTCATCAATCCTCATAATCCTTTACACAATAGGAATAAATGAATGTCAAGGAATAGAGGGGAACAGCATAGAAAACGCCCAAAACGGACTTCTAATCCGTGGGTCAGAGGTTCGAATCCTCTCGGGCGCGCCAGAAAAAGCCTGTAATCAAGCCAATCTTGAGAGTGACCGCAAGATTGGCTTTTTTGTTTATTTTAAAATTAACCCCCGAAATAAAAGATATCTGTTGCCTAAGCAAATTCAGACAATTTAAGTTTCAATAATAGCAAAGCCATAGCGGTTATTATTTATGAAACTTAATGCTCATTGAAGTCCTGTCATTCTTCTATTAATTTTAAATCTTCTTTTACAAAACCCCTAAATATTTCAACACCCTTTTTAAATTCCTCCTGGGTTATGAGTCCGTTTGAAGTCATAATATGCAAAAGCTTCTTGGGCAGTTTCAAATCATCGAAATCGAAACCGTTGTCAAGTTTAAACTTCCACTTCATTGCATGCACCTTTTTCGCTATATTCCATAATGTCTTATCGTTATATCCATCAAAACCTATTGCATTTAGAATATCCGGTATAATTTCGTCTTTATGATAAACACGTCTTGCAAACAAACATCCTGCAATAGATGTGTATATGATACGCCATATACCCTCATCATACAGCTCTTTCATTCTATCTTCAATAGAGGTTTCGCTGTTTTTCAGCTTTTCATCTATTGAATAACCGGCATTGCCCAAATGAGAGTGCCTGGTATCAACAGCATACCCCAAAAATGTCATTATACCCGTTAGGTACCCGGCTGCTTCGTTTTTATTAAAAGCTATTGCAAATTCCTCTCCTCCGTACTTCTTTGCGCAATAATACGAACCCTTCTCCAAGTCTGTATAAAATTCATTTGCATTTTTAGCTACTTTCTCAAGGACCCTCAGATATGTTTCTCCATCTCCGAAATTCAGAATTTCACCCATTGTATGTTCTTGATCTATTAAGCCTTTTTGGAATGCTTCGGTCGCCCATGCAAGCGTAACACCCATACTTATAACATCCCAACCTTGACGTTCTACCTCATGGAGCAATAAAAGCATATTGTCTGAATTATCGATTGATAAATTTGAGCCAAAAGAATAGATAGGCTCATGGTCGTATGATACCTTTTTTGTTTTATACATATGGTTTTCTTTATCGAACATTATCCTAACCTCTCCGATATGGATACATCCCACTTGACACCCGGCGCATGCAATCTTTTGTGAAAGGTGTTTATCAGCCATAGCTTCTCCGGATATTTTGTCTGCTCCCTCAAAAAAGCCCTGAGAGTAATTTCTTACAGGCAAACCGTTTATTTTGCTCAGCGGGATTATATTTACGGCCGTACCGAGATTATGGTATTTACGCATAAGCTCGGATTGGGTAATTTTTTTATATAGATCTTTATAAAAAGCATTGTATTTTGTCCTCGGCGTATCCCAATATTTTTCACCGTAAATTACCACAGCTTTAACGTTCTTTGAGCCGAATATGGCTCCGAGCCCCAATCTGCCGAAATGCCTTGAGGAATCTACGCCGACACAAGCAATTGGAGACAATCTCTCGCCGGCCGGACCGATTTTCATTATGCTTTTTATATTTATATGGCTATATTTATCCGATAGAATACGCTCCGCGGCGGTAGCAGATAGGTTCTTTAGTGAATCTGCTCTAATGATTTTTACATGCTCGTTTTCTATTTCAATATAAGAAAAGTTTTGTGCTCTGCCCGTAATTCTAAGTGCGTGAAAACCGGCCTGATACATTGCAAGCCCCACATTGCCTCCTGCGTGCGATTCCCCGAAATCTCCAGTTAGAGGCGATTTAAACACCGCTATGGTTTTTGTAATAACAGGATAGTGATTGTTTGCAGGACCAATTGCAAACACTATGGATGAATCTTCGGATAGCGGATCGATATCACCTTTGCATGTATCAACAAACAGTTTTGTTGCAACGCCGGCTCCGCCAATATAATCCTTAAAAATTTCAGTTATATCAACTACTTTTGATTCTTGCGTAGATAAATTTATATCGAGTAAGTAAAAATTTCTCATACACCTGCCTCCACTAAAACCAATACATCATTTGGGCAAAAGTTGGCACAAATGCCGCAGTGCGTACAGACAAAAGGCTCTTTTTCTTTTTCATTCCAAGGAAGAGATTTTGAAATGCAAGCCTCTACACAAGGCGCATCTTCACAATGAATACACTTTGCAGAGTCAAATATTACGCCGCCGCCGTCCCTTGGGGTCAAAGCCCTCGTGGGACATGCATGAGCACAATCCGGATCCGTGCAGCCATAACAAACCCTAATAGAAAATGCACCCTCCGTCCCGGGATATCTTCTTACTGTGAGACATGCCATATCAGGAGATACTACATGCTCCCAGGTGCGCGCGCAAGCAAATACGCAGCTTAAACATCCTATACATTGATCTCTATTCACTACTTTTATTAGTTTCACCATAGTTATTTAACCTCCTAAATTTACAGTTTCCTATTTACATTTTATCAAGTTTTGTTGTGAACATATTACAGACAAATAGGAAACGCCAAGCAACATAAACCTCATAATAAGAAAGCTACATCTTTATCGAAGCAAAACTTTGTTAATTTTATAACATATTTGAGCTTTACTATTGTTTGAAATTGCGTATTTCACCCTCTTTGGATACCTTTTCCTAAAAATAAGTGAACACCTTTTTTTAAAATCCTTTCTCTTTTCTATGTTTTACACAAGTGTCCAGATAAGTCAAGATTTTAGGTGTTAGGTAGAGCTGTTTGTTAACATAACCAAGACCGTTAAGAATCATTGCCTTTGTTGCTTCACCATAGCTTAGGTTCTTTGATTTACTTGATGATTGTATTGCATCATCTATAGTTTCTTTAATCTTTAGTTCATCTATCATACCGGCTATCAGTCCTAAATGGTCCATGTTCTTGATAACTGCTTTTTGTTGTGTCATTTAAATACCCCCTCTTTTTAGGGGTAAATCTAAGCACTTTCTGTTCCATTTGTTTTACAACCCTTTTCACTATTTTCTCTCTGTGCGTTTGCTGTGCATTTGGGTTTGGTTTAAATGGGGATTTGGGTGCGGAAGGGGGGGTTCTATCCATTACGCCCACTCTTTTTAATGTTAAAGCTACAATAAACTCCCCACCACAAAAGGGCTTATAAATTCCCCACCCTTTTGATAACATATTCTTTTTTTAAAAGAGAGCTATTGAGCTGAGTTAAATGAGCTTCCTTTTACTACAGTATCTTCAAATTTCAAGTACTTGTAGAACAAGTGCTCCCTTAAAGAGGCAAAGAAAAATATTTTGTTTTTTATTAATTCGATTCTTTCACTGTCTAAACCTGAAAAACTCAAATGAACTTTAATGAGATCAACATTCGGAAAAACAATATACAAACAACCATTAACAATGGAAATTCCATCAAATTTGTATTTATCGTAAATGCTTAATAACTTTTCCATAAAAGTATGATCAAAAATATATCGACCCTCAATTTGGCCATCTCCATAAACGTTGAATAAATGTTCAAATTCACGATGCTCTAATCTTACCCTCGTGCGGCTAAAAATTGGCGGTAATAAGCCATCCAAATTAATCAAAGCCTTATGAACAAAATAGGTGCCCTTTATATTTATATTTTTAGGTAATTCACACCTGTAAAATACACCATCAAAAATCACTGTAATCTTTGTATGGTCTTCATCATCCTCTTCATACTCTACTACCCTGACTTGACTAAATGAGAAGCCTTTTCCTTGTATAAGATCACGACCACCAATAGAATCGTAACCCCTTATAAGCTTGCTTTTCTTAATGTATACTTCATCTATCATATTTCTTGGCAAATACCTTAGGCCCTTAGACTCGACAAATGGTTTTATAATAGTTTCTTTAAACTTATATTGGTAATCGTTAACTATAAAACCAACTAAAATTATAGCTGCAATCCATATAAAGAAGACAAAAAACATATGGTCCGTGTTTTTACTCATTAAAGTAACAAAAGTAAAGATGACAGCACCAAAGAAAATAAATGCTATTAGCATTATCGTATTTGAACTATCTTTTTTTAGCTCCTCAAACCTATCTTTTTCTTGTTTCATTTTTTCGCCTCGCTACTTAAACAAATTCCTTAAATCAATGTTTTTCCTTTCTCCTTCAGGTATAAAAAAAACTTCTCGTCGTTTATAACCCAAGAAAGAAGCAACTATGTTAGTGGGAAACATCTCTAACGTATTATTGAACTCTGTAACAACCTGGCTATAGGTTCTCCTTGCCGCACTGATTTGTGACTCTATATCGCTCAATTCTAGTTGCAGCTGCAATAAATTGTTGCTTGTCTTTAAATCCGGATAATTCTCAAAATTTACAAACAGAATATCCAGTTTTTCTTTAAGTTCGTCCTCCAATTCCAATTTGCTCTTTAAATTTGAAACAGCAGAAGCTTTCGATCTCAACTCAACCACATCCTTGATGAGCTTGTTTTCGTAATTCATATATTGCTTTACGGCTTCAACGAGGTTAGGAATTAAGTCAAACCTTTTCTTAAGTAAGGTGTCGATGGAACCAGTAATGTTATCTATCTGGTTTTTTTTATAGATTAAACTATTATACAGGAAAATTATAAATAATAGTATTCCAAAAATTACCGCTAAAACTATTAATCCAGTAGTACCGTTCATAGCAACAACCTCCTTTTTTCCAATAATTTATTATTTCATAAGATTTAAACATAAAAAATGACCATGAAAAGTTAAAAGATAATGGGAAAACCTTAAAATTAGTAAATTTTAAAAACAACAAAGAAAAATTGTATAGAAATTTCTAAATAAGCTCTTAATCTCACTTTTTACACCTCCATCAATCACCAACGTAGAAAACAATAAAAACAGGACAAATGGGCTTTATTTTTCATATTTCACAGACTATTAACCAAAGAAATTTATTGTGCGGGTTTTCTTAATGCATTTTTCTTGATTTTTCATGGGAAATGGTATAGATAAGGGAAGAAACTGGAATTGATATGCTTTTTTTGATTGTCAAAAAACCTATTAAAAGTGACCTTTTTCAACGAAATTAGACCTATTTCTTATACAGCGAAAAATGTTGTTTTTTATAAAGGTATACAAGAACTTGATAATGTCATTATCAAGTTCTATCATTACAGAAACAGGATTTTTAAAAAGTCCTTTGCACTATTTCTTTTTCTGAAAGGAACGTGCATATTTCAAATTTTAGAGTTTGAGCTAAAGACAATTAAGTAGCTTTAATTACAAGGGAATAAAACAATTGAAACTAAGAACTGAGCTGTCGAATCCACATGTTTATGGGCTCTATCAGCTTAGCAAGCGGAAAAACTGACGGGTGGCTAAACGCCAAACCCCGTCCTTAACGTCCCCCAATGCCTACCATCTACATAGATAGGTGCGGACATATCTATCATTGCATTACCTGTATCTCTCAAATAGGTTTGAATTAGAAGAGGTTCCGTATTATTGATACAAGCACGACTTATCGGGTCATCATAAATTCTCTTAGATCTACTATGCACCAAATCTCTTTCATAATCGCCTGTTTCTGGTTCATCGTAGATTGAGTTGTGTGCCGGTACGTAACCCCTATCATCGGTAATCACAAAATATTTGAGCTTGCTATCTTTAGCCATATATTTATCCTCAATGGGTTTAATATATTTCTTAAAAAAGTCCGCAAACCTTGCTTCGTATTTCTGTGGATTTGTATTTGGAATCGGCTTATAATTTCTATCCCAAATATCTGATGATGATATAGTGCCTTTTTTAATTGACTCATTAATGATATCTTCTATTTCTTTTTTCCCCTCCCTTAATAGCTTATATGTTTCCTCAAAAGGATGATTTAATTTTAATTTCTGAAGCATTCTGAATGCTTGGCTTGACACTTCCGTTAAATCAACACTCTGATTTGCAACTTCATTTAAACCATTCACTACCTCACGGGTGGATTCCGTTACCGTCGTAACCGTTTGCGTCACTTCCTCAATTGATGCCGATTGTTCTTCTACCGAAGCTGTTATATTTGAAAGCATTTGGGACGCCCTCTCTATCTCGCCTACCACACTTTCAAAGGTGCTTTTTATCTTTGCTGTTTCATCACCGCTTTCCTTTATCTTTTGTGCCACCTGCAAATTTTGCCCAATAAGTTTTTCTGCATTCTCACTAACCGTGTTTATCATTTCGTATATTTCCTGAGCGTTTGATTGCGTTTTCTCCGCTAATTTTCTCACCTCATCTGCGACAACGGCAAAGCCACGGCCTGCTTCGCCAGCACGGGCGGCTTCTATTGCAGCGTTTAAAGCCAATAGATTAGTCTGGTCTGCTATATCGTTTATGACGTTAACTATATTTGAGATATTTTTCAGGTTATCACCAAGTTCGTTAATTGTCTTCTTGCCTCTTTCCATCATTTCGACGTTGGCTTCCATATCCTTTTCTACATTTTCAGAAATGGATAAAACCTCTTTGGCTGCCCGTTCAACTTCACTCATGAATTCGCTAAATTCCTCTACATTCTTCGATATGTCTGTTATAGCTCTTGACGCATCTTGCATTGTTGAATTTATGGCATCAAACTGTTCCATATTTTCGTTTATAGCTTTAATCGTTTTCTTGAGTTCAAAGTTAAATTTGGCACTAAATATGCTGGCTTTACCTGCGGCTGTAATGAGATTACCTATTATAGTGTTTGTTAGTTCCCTAAACTTCCTTATGAACATCTGTATGGACGGTACAACCGATGTGTCTATGTCCCTTGTTAAGTCTATCCTTTCGTCCGATAGAATTTCTTTAAATTCCTCATTCATTCTTCCTATGCCCACCATTAGCTTGCCATAATAATAAGCAAAGTTCACTGCGGCAAAACCAAGGGAAGCAGAAATGAATAGTAATATAAAGTAACTATCAAAAGTGTTTCTAAAAAACATGTAAGAAACTATGCCTAAGGAAACATAAAGAATGAATGTAACAGTCGTGAAAACAAACAACCTGTACAACATAATCTACCCCCTTCTTTGTTTAATAACAATTAATGAAAGCTAAGCTTATTAAAGCCGTTTGTCAACAACTTACACGCAGAGCCTATTCTCAACTAAACATGTACTCCAATGAGCATTTTCTCAAACTCATCTTCAGGCAAAGGCTTTGAAAATAGATATCCCTGAATATAATCGCAGCCCAAAGTTTTTAATAACTCCAACTGTTCTTTCGTTTCAACACCCTCTGCTATGGTTTTCATATTGATATCCTTCGAAAGGGATATTATTGTTTTTACAATGGCTTTTGTGTTGCTATCTTCCATCATTTTTCTCACAAAGGATATGTCTATTTTTATGTAATCTATTGGAAGTGACGTTAGATATGAAAGAGAGGAATAGCCCGTTCCGAAATCATCAATGGCAAATCGAAATCCGTGCTGTTTTATTACGTTGAGTATATATTTTGAGTTCTCTATGTTTTCTATAAACAATCTTTCTATGATCTCTATGTTTATTAGTTTAGAATCAGCACCTGTAGCCTTGACATTCGATAAAAAGTTTTCTGCAAAATCTTTTCTTGAAAAGCTTATAGGAGATATGTTGATTGAAATGGGCACGGGTTGAATTTGTTTTCCCATCCACTGCTTCTGTTTTTTTGACACCTCTTTAATAATCCAATTCTCAACCGTACTTATCATTCCGGTTTCTTCTAAATACGGTATGAATTCCATCGGAGGAATGATTTTCCCATTCTTTTTCCACCTCAATAGAGCCTCTGCTCCTTCTATTCTGTGTGTCTTTGCGTTAAAGTACGGTTGATAGTATAGAACAAACTCTCTTCTTTTTAGAGCCTTTGTCATAGAGTTTCTTAAGTTCATCCTTTTTTGAGCTTTTTCTTTTAGGTCTTCTTTGTAAAAACCCAAGCTTTCTTCCTTTTGTTTAGCATCCAATAAGGCGATTTCAGCCTTGTCCACCAGTGTTTTGGGCTCTCTTGCATCTTTGGGATATATGCTTATGCCAGCATTAAATGAAAGTGAGATTATTTTGTCGTCTACGGTATAAGGTTTTGAGAGATAGTCGATTAATCTATAAAGTATGGTATATATATCCTCTTCACTCTTTAAATCCTTTATGATAATACCGAATTTATCGGATTCAAGCTTTGCTATAACATCGTACTCTCTGAAATAGGTTTTAAGTCTTTTTGCTATTTGAGTAAGCAAATTGTTTCCGATTTCAAAACCGTAAGCGTGATTTATTGCTGAAAATCTGACAGGATTTAAAACAACGACGGCACCAAGCAGTTTCTCATACTTTCCCCTTTTTATGAATCTTTCCAAATCGACAACAAAAGCTGCTCGGGTCTCTAAACCTGTGAGAAAATCTTTACTCAAACTTTCCTCTATGGTCTTTTGGATTTCTACACTTCCAGATATATCCCTTCCTGTTGCTATATAATAAGTTTTTTTATTTTTTGATTTGTATGGCGTTATGTTCATAAGAGTTTTTGCTAACCTTGAATCCTTTGTTTTGTATGTTATAATGCCCGTATAAGTCCTGCCGGATAGAAGTGTATCATAAAAGTTTTTTGTAAATTCTTTCGTGTGTTTTTTTGAGGAGAAGATGGAGTGGTGTTTTCCTATGAGTTCGTCCTTTGAATAGCCAGAAAACCGCGCCGTATTGTCATTTACATACACAATTTTAAAGCTTTCGTCCGTTATAACGATAAAATCGAAACCTAAGTTTATGGCGGACAATACCATCTGCATAAATTCGTCCTGTTCGAACTTGTTTAAAATAAATTCAATCTCTTTGGAAATAGCGTCCAAAAATCTGTAAATTGATAGATTTTTAAAAAGGTTTTTACGCTTGGAGAGCAAAGCTAAACTGTAAACGGCTTTACTTTTCTTTATCACAGGTAATGCGCAGCAGGAGTTGACATTGTAAAGCTTATGATAAGGCTTAAAGACAGAAGAGCCTTCTTCTAATAAGTCGTTAACTATATAAATTTTTTTGCGTTTATACGCCTTTATAAACGGTATTTTATCCCTATCTAATGATTGCGGGGGTTTGTTTAAAAATTCTTTTACAACATTTAAAAATTCCTTTATTGAACTATCTTTTATAGATTTGTAGGGAATAGCAAAAAAATTGTCTCTAATTTGGCCAACAAAAGCAACTTCTACCTCCAAGTATTCAGTAAAAACATCGGGAAGTTTATTTAAGAATTCGTTCTCATCTTCTGATTCCATTGCAACTCTATTTAAGTGATAAAGTGTATTATATATCCTTGATTGTATCTTCAGCTGTTTTTCCTGTTCAATTAACCTTTTATCTTTTTCTATCTTATTTAAAGCGAAAGAAATATTAGCTTTAATCTCCTCAAGCAAATGAAGAAATTCACGATTGAATGAGCCCTTTACATTGTCGTGGATTAACAAGATATACCTGATAGTGTTGTTTTTAAATATCGGTATGGAACAAGCGGAGTGTATTCCGAAACGTTTTTGCTCTTTTGCCCAATAGCTCATATTCATTTCTTTTGTTATGTCGGATATAGAGCTTACCTTGCCCGTGTTGTAAGCCTTCGATACGCTGCTCCTTCCGTAAGACTTGCTCAAGTCAACACCTATAACAAGTTTTTTGATGGCTTTCTCTACCTCTTCAGACTTTGATTCCACATATCTTACTTTATACAGTTTTGTAGCTTCATCTACTGAGCCCACGGTCGCCGCATAATAGCCAACATCTTCAACAAGCAAATCGCATATTCGGATTAGCAGCTCTTCCTCGTTTTCTGTTCTAACTATAAGTTGATTGATTTGAGTTAATGCATGAAAGAGCTTCTCAAAAGATTTCTCTCTTGTTTTATCAACTAAAATTACAAATCCTGAGGGCTTACCCTTATAGTTAATGCTATAGACAAATTCTTCTACATAGATCGCTTCACCGGTTTTAGATAAAAGAGTAAAACTGAGATGTTCGGATGAAGAAGACCCCTTTTTCAGTCGCCTGTCGATGTATACTTGAAGTTCATCTTTGCTGTGAGAGTAAATATCGAACAAACTTTTATCCAACAGCTCACTCTTTTTATATCCAAGCATGTCTGCAAGATAGTCATTTACGAAGACTATCCTACCATCACTCTGTTGGTATATATAAACACCCACCAAAGAAAAATTAGCCAATATATCGAGCATTTGTAAATCTTTCACTTAAACCCCCGTATAACCGATTTTAACCCTTATGGAAAAAACTGTAAAAACAATAATAAACGGCAGCGTTCTTAAAGTATGCTTAACGTAGGATTTTAGGAAAAGGCAATCAAAATGTTCGTAACACTTCTCTGAGTACAATGAACAATATAAGAAGGGGGTTTTCACCCCCCCCCCCCAGAAATTCGGGGGTTGGGGGAGTGAACTCAAATTTGTTTGCAAAGTTTTTTCCGCATAACACAAGTTATTATACTTCCTCATCCTCACTAAACTAATACCCTTTCCACAAAAATACAGGGTACATTTGCTTCACACAGTTGCCTTATTTATACACCCCTATAAAAAATAATGCAACATCATTTATCGTTACATTCAAGATTTGACAAGCTCCATCCTGCACTTCGCACGGAGTTTCTTTATCCAACTTTCCTCAACTTTCTATCCACTACAAAGAAAACTTTTAAGGTATTCAGTTATTGCAAGAAAACCTCTCTACAAACTCCCTGAACATATAGAAAACACCTTATTAAAAGAGCTGCTGTCCATTGATAAATTAATAGACAAGCATCTGTATTAAGCATTGGATAGAGTGGAAGAGATGGACTTTAGCGTTATTGAACAGAGGCTCTTTAAAAAGTTAAGCGCAGGAAAACTCAAAAAAACAGCCCTTGTTTTAGATATAACAGACACCTATTTTGCAGGCAGTTTGAGCAAAATGGAAATCAAGAAAAGGAAAAGACTCCAAATATGGCAATATTGTTATTTTTTTACAATACAAACTGAAACCTAAGAATATATCTATAGCCAAAGATTCTTACTTTGACGAATAATAAGAAAATCATCTAAAATTCAAAAAACGGCTTAGTTTTCTGTTAAAGCTACAATAAACTCCCCACCAAAAGGGCTTATAAATTCCCCACCCTTTTGGTAGCATACCCTCATCTTTTAAATCTGTTAAAAGAGAGAGGGTAAATAAAATTGTTGGGGGTTTGTATGTATTACTCGGTTAAAGCACTGGTCTTGCTACAATCCTGCATACACAAAGTTAGTACATATGATAAACTAACTTACAGAAGGTAGTTTTCATGGAACCAAGGAGAAGATTTCCGAATGAGTTCAAGTTAGAATTCGGCTATTTCAAACTCAATGAGAAGCAATCCAATCTGTTATTTCAGATAGTAAACAAGAAGTATGAGACGGGATCTATTATAATAACTACCAAT
>JALVTR010000170.1 GCA_027035885.1 Desulfurellales bacterium | reverse complement strand
CATCTATTCTTTCGATATCTTTCGCTTTTTTTCTTAAAATACTGTCAGGATAAACCTTAATTTCTTCCATCGTTTGCCTCCGCCTGCGATCATAATATTAGATGGCAAAAAAATCAATCGTAATGTTCTTTTATGTATTCAAAAATAAAGCCCAATGTCCTTTTAGATACGGATTTTCTCATAAAATTTATATTTCCCAAATACCTCAAATAAAAGTTTTTCTCATCGTTTTTTATCATCAATTTTAATTCAAATTCATTTCCGGATAGATTGCAAGGAATTGCAAGTATATCTGTTTCAAATGGTAAAATGTCCGATTTGACATTTTCATTTGACACTAAACTCCTTAAAAAACAAGCCTTACCACTCATCATCTGTGCTAACGTGCCTGCCGTTATACTCTCTACAAATCCTATTTTAAAATCTAACTCGTCCAATAGGTTTGCAAGTACATCTTCTATTTTTTCATTATTAACTGAAAATACTTTAAAACCGTACTTTTCTAAAAAGGCTTTTTTTGTCTTTTCTATTTTTTCTTTGCTTTTTGATCTAACCCTTACTGCGAGCTCTCCTTCCATTGCATTCAGTATTATCTCTGTGTTTTTTGGATTTATAGTTTTTAAGAACTTGTCTACATCGGATTCTGCTATACCTATTATTTTTATGTCGCAACTAAAAAGTGCTTCTGGGTTATAAATATTTTTAACTAAAGGTAAAACTTCGTTTTCAAACATGGGTTTCATCTCACTTGGCACTCCAGGTAAAGTTATTATATGGCTGTTTTTGCATTTTAAATAAATGCCCGGCGCCGTTCCATAGTGGTTCCTTATAACCCTTGCTTTTTCTGGTATTTGAATTTGTTTTAAGTGGCTTAATTTTAGTTTTACACCCTTAATCTTTATTTTATTTAGTAATTCAAAATAGGATTTTTTGTCTAATTTAAGCCTTTTGTTGCAAGCTTCAGCAATAGATTCTGTAGTAATATCATCAAACGTTGGCCCTAGCCCGCCGCTTGTTATTGTTATTGTTTCTTTTCCTATGAGTTTTTTAAAGAACTCTGTTAAGTTGTTTTTATCATCGCTTAATGCATAAATCCCATTTACTTTTATGCCTTCTTTGAAAAGCTGTTTTGCTATGTAATTTGAGTTTGTGTCTAAGATTGAACCCTCCAGTATTTCATTTCCTATAGACAAAATGTAAATTTCCATAATTACCTCTTAAAAAAACAACATTTTAATTGCGAATACAAAGAGGAGGATTAATAATGCTGTTCTGATGAACCTATCTCCCTTTTTTACAGAAATGCTTATTGCAAGCTTTGCGCCTATCATGCTTCCGGCCCCAAGTAAAATACCGGCCAGGATGTTTGCTTGATGAGATATTATAAATATGGGTAGGATAACTATCGTGTACATTGTTATAATTAACACTTTTACCGAATTTGCCTCAACCATACTGAAGCCGCCCCAAATGGATGCTGTGATAACAAAAAAACCCACACCCGCCTGGATAAAACCACCATATATGCCGATGAAAAAGAATATGACTATCATGGCTATCCATTTCTTTTTTGAGAATTCCATATTTTTTACAAATTTACTTGGTCTGTAGACGGTAATGAGGCTTATCACAACCATTAAAATAGCTATGATTTTTTTTAATAATTCATTTGATATATGTACAGCTATGTAACTTCCAAGTAATGCTCCTAAAATTGCTGGTATTCCAACGGTTAATGCAAATTTTGCCTTTAGTATTTTGAGTTTGTGGAACTTGGCTGTTGCAAATGTATTTTGCATAAGCAAACCAATTCTGTTTGTTCCATTTGCAATATTAGGAGGGAAGCCAATAGCTATGAGAAATGCCAGTGTTAAAAATGATCCACCAGCTGCTAAAACGTTGATGAAGCCCACGATATTGCCAATTAAGAATATTCCTATGGCGTGCAGTATGCCTGTAGTTGTTAAGCTTAACATATTTGATATTCTATACTTTAGTCAGAAGATGGCAATACACTTATTGACTTTCTATGTTCTCTATGTTAGCCTTGAGTTGAAATTTTTTGTTGGAGGATTTTTTGATGGTTGAGATTTTAACTACTCAGGATTTTAAAGAGAAGGTTTTTGATTATGATGAAAGTCAGCAATGGAGCTATAGGGGTGATTTACCTTGTATTATTGATTTCTATGCTGACTGGTGTGGTCCTTGTAAAATGGTTGAACCAATTCTTGAGGAATTAGCCGACGAATACGAAGGAAAATTAAAAGTTTACCGTGTGAACACGGATCAAGAACAAGAACTTGCTGGTGTTTTTGGCATAAGAAGTATTCCGTCTTTGTTGTTTGTTCCCCTAAATGACCAGCCTCAAATGGCTGTTGGGGCACTACCAAAAGATGCCTTTAAACAGGCTATAAAGGAAGTTTTAAAAGTAGGATAGTGTAACGTTAGCGAGGGCTACCGCCCTCTTTTTTAGTGCTTTAAGTATCTAAAAAACAAAAGCTAAGATAAAAAAAACTCTTCCTTTGAAAATTCAAATATATAAAAATTGAAATTCCCAAAAATATTTAAAGGGCGGGTAGACCGCCCATCTGGTTTTAGAATCTTTTAGGTTTTCTTTCCCTTGCTTCGTTTACCTTTAGGTTTCTGCCACCAAAATTTGTCCCGTTTAAGGAATCAATGGCCTTTTGAGCATTTCCTTCATCAATTTCAACAAAACCAAATCCTCTAGACCTGCCTGTCTCCCTGTCTGTGATAATCTTAGCTGAGTTAACTTCTCCGTACTCCTCGAATAGCTCTTTGAGATCACTCTCAGTTGTCTGATAGGGTAGATTACCCACATAAAGCGTCTTAACCATAAAAACACACCTCTACAAAAATCTATTACTGAACGCTTTAAAGCATTCAGTTCCTCATTAACCTATGGCCTAAGTCAACGAAGATGATGTTTTATATCAGTTTAGAGAGAAGAAGTCAAACAAATTTTTACATTTGATAATTGTTTTTTTGAAATTTCGTAGCATTTATCTTGATTTTGCTTTGAATATGCAAAATTTGTTGCTTTTTGTATTTTTAAATCTCTTAAATATTGTCCGGTAACTGAATTGTTTAGATTGTGTGCGAATTCTATTGTTTTGTGTGCGTTTTCAACGCTACTTCCACAGGCTCCCCACCCCTCTATTAGAAGTTTTGTGTTTATAACTCCTGGATGTAAAGCGTTGACGGACACGTTTTTGCCTTTCAATTCCCTTGCCATTTTGAAGGCAAAGAGTATGTTGCATAATTTTGATAAAGAATATGCTCCGAAAGTTTTTGGAAAAAATCCTCTTTCAATGGCTTTAAAGTCCATACTACTTGCATGGGCCATTGAGGCCACTACAATTATCTTGGATGGTGAGTTATTAATAAGTGTTTCCAAAAGTATGTGCGTTATTAAAAAGTGAGCCAAGTGGTTCACTTGATATGTTTTTTCAAAACCATCGATCGTTAGTTTTAATTCATGTGAGAAGCATCCTGCATTGTTTATTAAGCAATTTATGCTTTCGTTCTTTATTTGCTTAAATGCATTTTTCGTTTCTTTTAGGTTTTCAAAGTCTGAGCAAATTGTTTTTATGACAATTTTACTATTTAACTTTTTCAATCTTTCAGCCGTTTCTTTTAATCTTTCTTTGTTTCTTCCATGTATAATTAAATTTTTCCGGCAATGTCAACTTTTTTGTGTCACCCCTCTTCCTGTTTGGTTCACTTAGTTTCCCCATCCTACCCAAAGGCCTCCATCAGGTATTCTGAGTATCTGAGCTTTCTTGATGAATACTTCTCAT
>JALVTR010000169.1 GCA_027035885.1 Desulfurellales bacterium | reverse complement strand
CTGTAAAGTCCTCTGGACAAACAATGAAGGACAGGAACATATGTATTGGCGTAATGTCGAGACTAGACCTGGTAGGGGTTATCCAAAGGATTGGGAGAAACATGGAGGCGGATGGAAACCAAACTATAAAGGTGATAAAAGAAAGGTCCCACTTGGTGAGGTAGACCCTGGATTAAAGAAAGGGATAATCCCGGATGCCGATGCTTATGGTGGAGCACCTACATACGATTACAGAAAGGGTCTATTTGAGGGTAAACTGTTTAATACAGAGGCAGATAAAGTTACGGTACCACCCGAAGGTTTGTATCTGAATTGGGGCGCTAATTGGGATGAGGATATAGGTGAGGGTGAAACCCCAGATGATAATTACTATTTCTATTTGCCAAGATTGTGCAATCACTGTACAGACCCAGCTTGCGTTGCATCATGCCCGCGACACGCAATATACAAGAGAGAAGAAGACGGGATAGTTTTGATAGATCAGACAAGATGCGATGGCTATAGGTTCTGTGTGGCTGAGTGCCCATACGGAAAGATATATTTTAATCAACTGAGATATAAATCAGAGAAATGTATCTTTTGCTATCCGAGGGTTGAGAAGGGTGTGCCTCCAGCTTGCGCTATGCAGTGCCCTGGAAGAGCTATGATCGTTGGAGATGTGTACGATAAAAATGGAAGTATACATAAGCTGGTAAACATCTACAAAGTTGCTCTCCCGCTGCACCCAGAGTATGGCACGAAACCTAATATTTTCTATATTCCGCCTTTAAGCCCCTACAAAATTAGAGAGGATGGTTCGTTTTCCAAAGAAAGGAGAATTCCTCTTGAATACTTGGGCTCTCTATTCGGTGGTACTGAAGCTGTTAAACATGCGCTGGATGTTTTGGAGAGGGAAATGGAAAAATATAGAAGAGGTGAGAAATCGGAACTTATCGAGATATTGACTGGGGTCCAGAGGGATTATTTCCAACTGATTCATTCTAAGGGTATAGCCTATGGCCAATTGTATGAGAGAAAAGGGATGTTGCATCTAACAAAAGAAGAAATCAAAGAAATGGATAAGTTTATCTCTCAACCGGAATTGCCAGAGGCCCCAAAATAATGGAAAAAGGAGTGGGAGATGAGGGAAAAGAAAATTGATATAAGAAAGTATATGATTTTGGTTATTACCGTAATATTCACAATTGGAATTTCTGCAAGTTCATTTGCAGATTTAATGCCATTTTTAAAGGTAGAAAAGTTGAATTATAAAGGACAAATAACCCCGACTTCTAAAGTATGGAATAAGGTACCTTACATGACCGTTCCACTGAATATTCAGATGTACTCAATAAAAAAGGTTAAGGTTCAAGCTGTCATCGCTGGCGGCTATATGTACATTAGACTTGTGTGGTTTGACCCTACAAAGAACGACCAAATTAACGGAGCAGATCAGTTCTACGATGGCTGTGCTGTAAGTTTTCCTGCCAAAAAGTTAAAGGGGTATACACCATCTATATGTATGGGACAGATTGGGAATGAGGTTAACATTTGGCACTGGAGAGCAAATATGAAAAATCACTCAGCCGCTAATCTGATAGCCGGTGGTGCAGGAACATTAACAGATGACATGGATCCCTACCTGCATCAAGAGGCTGTTTGGAGAAACGGTAGGTGGTATGTTGAATTCTATAAACCCTTAAAAGACAAAAGAAGTATTGTCTTTAAGAATGGAAATAAGTATTATATGGCAGTTGCAATATGGAACGGTTCTGATCATGAAAGAGCCATGATGAAATCTGTATCCAACTGGTTCAAGGTAAAAGTCCAATGAGTGGAAGAGTAGTTCAATTGAAAAGTGGAAAATACACAGAAAACTTTTTAGAAGAGAACAAGCTAAGGGTGATGTTTTACGAGTTCTTCAAAAACGGTTTTTCTTATCCTAACAAGGATGTTTACAGGATTTTAAAAGAACCTTTACTCAAAAAGATTATTTCAGAGGAAGCTTTCTCCTTCTTGGAGGAGCTTCCCCCAATAGATGAGTTGCAGGTTACTTATACAACTTATTTCGACGTCGTTTTTGGAGGTAAGGGGTGTCATTTAAGAGAGGGTGAGTATTTGAAAAACAAAATGTCCATTTCCAAGCTACTTTTAGAATGCAAAAGCTTCTACAAGAATTTTGGTCTTTATCTGCAACTAAATGAACTTCCAGACTCTATAGAAATAGAATTAGAGTTCATGTACTACCTGACCTACTTAATTGTGGACAATTACACAAAAGAGGGAGCAAGTCAAAAATTAACAGAAATACTAAAAGCCCAGAAGGACTTTTTAGAACGCCATCTGATAAACTTTATCTCCTCATTAAAGGAGTGCCTAAAACAATACAAAGAGCTAAAATTTTACTACGACCTTTGCTGTTTCTTAGACGATTTCTTATCCTATGATTTAGACTTCGTTGATATGGCCTTAGGCAAAGCAAGTTGATATGGGAAATTACAAAAAAAACCGTCCATTGACCCTTGCTTCTTATATAGTATTATTTTTTACTCTCTTACACTTCATATTTTATAATATTTTCTCACGGGTTAGTTCGTTTATCCCGCATTCTGTATCCTTAGAAAAAGCTTTTATATACTTGAGTCTAATGGGATCATATTCCATTTATTTTGCTATCTTCTTTGAAATATTTTTTCTCATCTTCTGTGTGCTTAGTCTAAAAAAAAACTATTTTTTGTCGGCAACCTACTAATTTTAATAGGCTACTTTCTGTATTTATTTAAAGACCATATATTGATTTTCTATTTATCAACGATTGTTATCCTTTGGGTTCTGATATTGTTAGCTTCAGCTTTTGTAAAGGAAAGAGTTAAATCCATCAAGGATATTTTCCTCATTTTTGCTATTTTGCTCAGTTTTTTTCTAATTCTGCTAAAGGTTCTAAGCTTAAATATTCCATCTAAATACTATTTACTATACAGCGCAATGCAATATACCTTTTTTGCACTAGCGATTTCACTTTCTCTGTCTTTATTGAAGAGCTTTAGTTTAAGGAGCCTATTCAAATCCCTAACAGTCGTTTCTATCTTTTTTATTGCTTTTATATTGCAAAAATACCTATTTTCCATACTAATCATGTGGTCTTTGGGTTTCTCTTTCTCTCTTCTTTCTACCATTCTGTTCTTTTTGGTAATATTTCTAATCTCTCTGAGTTTCTTTTCTTCTCCCAAATATGAAACTTACGGACACATTTTTCTCGTAGTTCTATTTTTAAATGGTTTTTTGATGGATTCATTTTCACAAGCTTTGATATTCTACTACACCATCTTTATTATTTCCTGTAGCAGTAAACTCACAAAAATGGTCAATAGCTTCGATTAACTCTTCTTTTGCTTAAACACCGAATTCTTAAACTCAGTAGCCAGAACAGTCAAAAACCACAACACTATTCCTGCAAGTATTATATAAAACCAGGAATAGGAGCCACTGCCTCTACCGTAGGAATGCAGGCCCTGCGCTATATAGAAATTCACCCCAAAATAGGTCATGAGTACAAAGAAGTAGCTCAAAAACGACATTAGTGGAAATGCCATACTTTTATCATCGACTTTGTACATTATGTTTTTGTGGATCACAAACGCATAAACAAGAATACTGATAAGTGACCAGGTCTCCTTAGGGTCCCACGACCAGTAGGCGCCCCAGCTCTCGTTTGCCCATACTGCGCCAAAGATTGTTCCGAAGGATAAAAGAGCAAGGCCAATTACCAAATATACGTATATCACCCTATTGAACTGAGAAATCTTGTTAAGCACAGACTTTCTTTTTTTAAATAAATGTAGGATCAGGTTTATAAAACCAAGCATAGCACCTAC
>JALVTR010000168.1 GCA_027035885.1 Desulfurellales bacterium | reverse complement strand
GGAGATAAAGTAAGAGATAGCCTAAATTTAAAAGAGAGCGATATAGAAAAGGCTATCGAAGAGGTTAGGAAAACAAAAAAATGAAAATAGTCATTGATACAAATGTCATTGTCTCTGGGATATTTTTAATGGAAAACCGAGAGAGCTTCTTAGGGAATGCTTTAACGGAAAATATGAAATAGTTTGCACTAAAGAGATATTTCTTGAATATGTTGAGACTATTGAGAAGCTCACTAAAAGATATAAACAAAAAGCAAGAGAGGAGATAATTCCGATTTTACTGGACAATGTTACCATAATTGAAAACGTTGATGATGGTAAATATTCAAGAGACCCCGATGACGATAAATTTATTAATTGCGCAAAAAGTTCTGGTGCGAAGTATGTCATAACAGGAGATAATGATCTGCTTGTATTAGAAAAAATTGGAGATATAAGGTTATTAACCGTATCCGATTTCCTTAAGGAAAAAGAAGATAGATCATAAAAAGACGTTCGATTATTTAGGGGGCTTTCTCACAAACTGCTGGTCTTATATCAATTGACTGATACCCTACTGATATTTAATTTACATAAAGAAAAAATCAACCGGAGTTAATTACGTGAAATTCTGTTCCTAACTCTTTCTCCAAAAGCTGGACAGCTTTTTCTTTAGCTTCTTTGCTTTGGAACTCAATAACTAATCTCTTTTTTTCTTGAATAGTATTCTTAGCAGCTTGTACAATTAGTTCTTTCCAGTACTCCCCATTTTCTACAGGTTTGGCTTTTTCTATATTATCCTCTATTTCCTGTTCGTAAGAATCAAGTTCAACTTCTTTCCAATCAACCTTCTTTATGGCCATCTTCACCTCTCAAATAAATTTTGGTAAGTTTGCGGCTTGGATAAGCCGTTATAAGTCTCAACTTATCTCCCCTTCTTTCAAATGGGACAGCCCAAGCATATCCATCAATGTTTACTATAAAAACCTTTTGCCCAGGATACTTTTCAGGGTTAGGATGATTTCTAACCGTCAAAAGACTCTTAGAAGTTATCAATTCAACAATCTCTTCAAAAGATATTCCTCTTTCTTCTTTTAGGTACCTACTCTTTTTTGGATCCCATTCAAATTTCAAAACAACCTTGCCTTCCCAAATTAATCTTCTATCCCTCTATAGTTATTCTAAACCACAAAAAGACAAAGGGCAACTTGATTACTTATCAGCTCATCTTTCTATACTCAAACAACTCCTTTGTATCCTCAATACGTTTAATCAATACATTTTTATTGCTTCTACTACCTCATTGGTATATGGCGCGCACTCCAACAAAGGTAGCTCCCTTGAGACAAGCTCATAACACTTGAAAATGTAATCGCAGTCTATTTTTGTGAAAGTATTTTGTGTGTTGTTCTCAAGGTCTTTAATGTGAAGACATACCCTTCCATCTTTTTGTATGACATTCGCTTGAAAGTCTGAAAATGAGACTGATTGACCAACAGTGAAGTGATTTTTTATGAAGCCTTCAATAAGTGAGATAAATGCCGGTATTCTGCTTGAGTATAACTCAAAATTGAAAATAACAGCCGACATTATTGTCTTTTTGTATGTCTTTATTATTTTATTAGTGTCTCGTATATTTTGTTTTTCTGAAACTTCCTTAATCGTCGTGTAAAACGCAATTTCTTTTCCAAATACTATATTATCATTGTCCAGCATATTCTTTTTTCACCTCCTCTATCATTCTCGTTAAATCGTCTGTTTTGATTATAAAGATATTGTAATTCTCTATTTCCTTTTCGATTATACCTTTCACATCTTCGAGAAGTTTCTCAAACCTTTCAGTTTTCTTTTTAACTTCTTTTTCGTTCATAACGCCGTTTTTAAGTGCCATTTTGAGTTGTTTAATGTGTTTTGCACGAAGTGCTTCAAGTAATGACTCATTTGTTGAAACAAAGCTATAGCACCTTGAAAGAACTTCGATAAATAGCGTTTGCACAGACTGCTTTATATTTTCGATGTTTTCTTCTGTTTTAATATATTGATTTAACTTTGCCTCAAGTTGTTGTATTTCCTGCTTTCTCTGTTCTGCAAGCTTGTCATACTCATCTTCAAGTTCCTGTAGTTGCTTTAATTGTTGTTGTTTTTTCTCTTCTATTTTCTCATCTGTAATTTGTTTGCTGTAGCGTATAAGTAGATATGCTAAAAAGCCGAGTAGGATGAGTATTATAAAACCAACAGCATAACCAAAAATAAGACCAAGATATTTTGAACCGTATGCAAAAGCTAATGCAAAGATTTTGCCAATGTAATTGAAAGAAAAGCTGTATGTTGTAAACACAGAATACATACCAAGAACAAACCAAGTTACAAGGACTGTCCAAAAAATACACCAAAGCATCACTGCTCCTGTTGTTGTTCCATTTGCTTCTTTATCTTTAGGTAGGCGTTTCTAATTGTTACATGAGAGATTTTTTTGTGGTGGTATATGCGTATATATTCTGCAATCTTTCTCCAGCCGATGCCTTCTTTGTGGAGTCTTTCTATTTCGTGAAAGTATCTTAGGCGGATTAGTTTTTCTTGTTTTCCCTCTCTGGACCGACGGCGGTCTGATAGTCGTATCCTTTTAATTTTGTCGATAAGGGTAGTTTCCTGCTCTGTAATGTGAGCTTTACGCTGGACCAGAGAAAGGAGAGTTTCTTGGTATTTGAGTTCATTCTCAAGCTTCTCTATGATTTCTTTTGCTTCATCTGGGTGGCAGTTTAGAGCTCTTTGGAGAGTGAAAATCTTTGCCTCAAGAGGCATCTTTGCAAAGACAGAAAAGTAGTTTTTAGGTTTCATCTATCACCTCAAATAGTGTTCTGTAATGTCAGCCCTTTCATGGCCAAGCAAGTTTGAGACAATCTGCAAAGCCTGTTCATAGGTTTTACCGTGATCCCTCTGTAACTCCATAAACTTCTCTTGTGCGAAATTCCAGCGTAAGCCGTGAGAGCCTGTATATTCCTGATTTGAGGTTTGGGCGGCTTCCTTTAGGGCGTTTCTGTAGGCATCCATATTGAATTTATACTTACCGTCTGATTTATCGGCTTTATCTAAGAGAGATTGCAAGGCTTGGTAGGTTTCTTTTGAGAGAGGGACTTCTCTATCCTTACCACCTTTGCCTGAGATTACCTGAAAAGTGTTGTTTTCTTTGAAATTCTTTTCTGAAAGGTGGTTTAGTTCCGATATTCTAAAACCGCCCTCGTATTGGGCTTGAGCAATTACATGGTATTCTGGGTTTTGGATTGAATTTATGAGGGCTTGAGGGTTTTCGTAGGCACGGGTTACTTGTGTTCTTTCAAGCACTTCTCTTGCTTGCTCTCTCACAGAAGACAAATCAAAGTGATACTCTTTGCCTGTATCGTGAGTTTCGGCATATTTGTTTAGTGCTATTTCTAACTTCTCTAAAGCTGCAGAATACTTCTGAAAGGTGCTGTATTTGATACCGTCTGCGATTTTGCTCTCAAGATAAGCCCGTATATGCTCGCCTTGAAGTTTTTCAATATCCTTTACATTAAACTGCTCTTTTGCATATCTAAAGGCTTCCTTTGATATATCACGGTATTGATCAGCTGTTTTATAACTATATATGCCTATATTTTTGCTGATTTCATGCCAAGTCTTTGCACCCTGCTCCCTTGCAAGTTCCTTTGCCTCATGCTTACTCTCACCAAAGCGTATAATTTCCTTAAATACCTCGTGCACTTGATAAACTACAGAACCCCTCATTATACTCCCTTCAAACCCATGCGTTTTCTTAACCGTGACGCTACACGGATCTTGGATTACGCCCCAAGATTTGGCGCCGTTTTTTTTTGGTTGCAAGAGTGCGGCTCTCTTGCCTTGCAGATTTCTGCTGCAAGTCAGGCTGTTCTTGTTTTTTGGCTGAGTCCTTACAGCCCGGACTCGTGCTACCGCTGTTGTTACCGTTGTTTTGTCCGCTTGCAGGGGTTTAGTCAAGACTGTCTGCAAGACCGGTGTGTGTTCCGTTGTCTCTACTGCTGCCAATCCTACAGAATGCGTTTTGCCAGTTTTTTTGGTTTAGTTTCCAAATCCATTCCCACTCCTGCCTTTTGATCCGGAGAGGCTCAACTCCGCACGCCTCTGTTTGTTTTCACTTATACTGCCAACAAACAGAGAAAAAGGCAGTAGCCTACACAGGCACAACAACGACAAGAACAAGAAGAACAAATCCTACATTTAGGATAATGCTATTATGCAAGAAAATCAAGTTTTTTCTTAATTATTACCCCGCTTTATTGTTGTCAATAAAGCGGGGTGTAAAGAACAGTAAATAAGTAAAGAAAAAAGAAAAACGGCAAGTGTTAAGGTTTATTTTTTGTATATATAATAAACAAAGTTTTCTTAACACTTACCTATTGCGCCTTTGGCGTTGTTTTGCTTTTGTTTTAAAGACCGGTAGCAATACCCTGACAAGCAGGGTATTGACCTCTTGCTTCGAAGACCGCAAAACCAGCAACCTTCACTTCGCCCTCTTGGCGGAACGATACCCCCTACCGCTTTCGCTACACGGGGGTATCGCCGCAGAGGGCTTCGCTTGGTTGCAAGAAAGCGGTTACCTCCCCCCAACCGGAAAAAAACATAACCGCCATCGCCGTTTACCCTGTCAAGCCCAAGCCTGCTACCGCAGGTGCACTTCGTGCAGGCTTGACAGCACGGCTCGGCGGTTTTTCCAACAATTACGGTTGGGGAAAAAATGGTTATTTTTAAATTGGGTAAATTGGGCAGAATTAGCCCCGTAGAGCGCAAGTTTGAGTTAAATCGATGAATTAATCGAATCTGTAAAAGTTGGGGGCTTAAAACGCAAAAATGAGGCCTTTGGGGGCGTTTTGAGGAGTGGGTAGAAGTTTTTAAGTGTTTTTGTTGTTTGAGTGAGTCTGTAGTATTGAGAGGGTTTATATCTTTTTGCGATAGCGGTGTGAAGACTATTTTTCAATTAATTATAAAGGTTTTTGGATTGTTAGAAGCGGGATTTTCCCTCGGGGGGGGGCGTGTTATATCTTTCTTGATGTTCTCAAGAATCAAAAAAAGAAAAAAGAAAAAAACAACAACTACTGACTGACGATAGCTATACTGCCTTTGTGTTTTTGGTGGGAAGCCGGTAGGTTGATGGGAACCCGGGTTGTTGTTTTATATATTTTAAGAGTTTTAAGAGTTTTAAGAGTTGAAAAAGGTTGTTTTGACACCGATTACGGAGAGATAATACGAGGTTTTTAATACCTTAATACGAGGTTTTTAATACCTTAATACGAGGTTTTTAATACCTTAATACGAGGTTTTTAATACCTTAATACGAGGTAGAAGTTGACAAGTCTCGTATTATAGATATAATTGTTTAATAACTTGCAGAGGAGGTAATTTTGTGAGCATTCTTACTAAATCTATGAAAAAGAATGCAGTTATATTGCAGAAACCAAGCGGGATAATAGCTATAAGGGTTGATTTAAATACTATACAGAGAAAATTCTATAATGCACTGCTTTATACTGCAAAGCAAGACCTTAAAAAAGATATTAATAAAAATGAATTTACTGTTACTCTAACCGATTTAAAAACAATGCTAAGAAAAGATGGAGAAGCAGATAAAAATAACAGTTATTACATAGCAAAACTAAAAGAATTAAAAAGAAAAGATGCAGAATACAATATACTTGGCAAGGATCAAAACGATTGGGATATAGAAGGAATTGTTAGTCTTGTTTCTGACTTAAGAATAAAAAAACACAAGAAAACCGATCGAGTTGTAATTACTTTTGAACTTGCAAATATAATCAAGAGAGCCTTAATTGACCCTGAAGGTATATATGCAAACATAAACCTTGTTATTGTTGCAGGTTTAAAATCAAGATATGCAATAATCCTTTATGAACTGATAAAAGATTACGAAAAGGTACAAATCCCAGAGATGACTATAGAAGATTTTAGAAAGTTGTTTAATGTGGAAAATAAATATCCAAAAATGCCTGATTTAAAAAGATGGGTTCTTGAGCCTGCTATAAGAGAACTTAATGAAAATGAAAATGTTGATTTTTTAGTGTCTTATGAATTGAAAAAGACAGGTAAAACATACACGCATATCAAGTTTTATGTAAAACCCAAGCCTAAAAAAGTAAAACTTGAGCAGCAAGCTAAAAAGGTGATTGAACTTGAAGTTAAAGAGAATGACGAAGCTAAAAAGCTATTAGCTTTGATACCGAGTGAGTATAGAAGGAGAAATAATATTGTGTCTCTTGTGCTTGGTAGCTTAAAAGAGAACGGCAAAGAGTACATAAAGGCTCAAATAGAGTATGCTGTAAATAAACTAAAAGCTGGGAAGATAAAAAGTTTTTCTGCCTATTTAAAAAATGCAATTGAAAAAGACTATGCTGGCTATGAGGAAGTAGATATAGACTTTGTAACACCTGAAGATGCGGTGGGATATAGGGGTTACATAACATACGAGGGTAAAGAGAGATATATTGAGATTGCACACATTGAGATAGAAGAACCTGAGGAGCAGGGTATAGGATACGATAGAGAAAGAAAATATCTTGTGAGACTTGATGACGTAGAAACAGGCGAGCTGGTTACTTGGTGGAGAGTTTCTGAAAAAAAATTACTTGAGTTTGCAAAACGAAATGTTGAGAGGAGAAAAACAAGGAAAGAAATGTGAAATTTCTTTTTTTAAAAGTATTATGAATATGTTTAACAGGACGTTAATACTATGTTAAAATATGTTAACATCTTAAAACATTGAGTTAACTGAGTGTAAAAGTGTCTAAACTAAAAGGTTTTCGTATAACAGATGAAAATTTGGAGAAAATGAAAGAGTTGCTAAAAATTTACAAAGTAAAATCCGAGGCTCAATTGATAAATTTGATAATAGAAGATATATATGAGTTAAAAAAAAGCAAGGCTCTAATACCATTTGAGGAGTATGAAAAAAGAGATCTTCAGTTACAGAAAGCTTTATTTGAGATTGGTAAATTACAAGGAATTTTGCAGGAAAAAGAGAAACGGTTGGAGGAATTACAGGAAAGAATAAAACAAGAAGAGAGTGAGAAAAAAAATAAAAGTTTCTGGGCTAAATTATTTGGAAGATGAGAGGTGTAATATGAAGAACGAATTTACTGCTATAGTGAGACCTGCTCCAGAGGGTGGTTATTGGGCTACTTGCCTTGAAGTGCCTGGTGCAAATGGGCAGGGTGAGACTATAGAGGAGACTATAGAGAATCTAAAAGAGGCTATTAAGCTTATTTTAGAGGACAGAAAAGAAGAAATGATGTCCAATTTATCGGAAGATACTATAATGGCAAAGGTAGTAGTTGGGTGAAAAGAAAGGAACTTGAGAAAAGATTAAGGCTTGCTGGTTGCCGCTTAAAAAGGGAAGGTAGATCTCATTCTCTTTGGATAAATCCTAAAACTGGAGCCGTAGAAGCCATACCACGCCATACAGAGATAAAAGAACCTCTCGCAAAAAAGATATTAAGAAACCTCGGAGCTGAGTAAAAACGGGAAACTCGACTTTCTGATTAAATAGGCTTTGGATGAGAAAAAACAAAGGCTTTTAGGAGATTTGTGAGACATAGAAAGTTAAAATTTGAGGAAAATATTAGAAAAGACAACCAAGAACGCGAGGGGGCGTAAGATGAGGTATAAAGTCAATATTAAAAAAACAGACCAAGGCTATTCCGTATGGGTTCCGAGTTTACCTGGCTGCTGGTCTCAGGGTAAAACAGAGGAAGAAGCCATTGAAAACATCAAAGATGCCATAAAGGTTTACTTGGAAACAGTGGGAGAGTTGAGTAAACAGGAAGAATCTAGCTATGTAGAGGTGGCAAGTGCCTAAACTGCCCGGTATAAAAATCATAAAGAAGTAGTTAGAGTGTTTAAAAAAGCTGGTTTTAGAGTTGTGAGATCGTCCCGATCCCGCCCCATATTTTGTGTCAAAATATGGGGCGGGATCTCACAGAAAATGGGAAAGGGTCTTACTCTCCTACCCTGAGCTTTGTTAGTACACTATCAAAATCCGAATCAAATTCTTCAGGGAATACTTTGTAGCTTATGGATAATTTAAGTTTAGTGTTGATTGTCTTCGCAAGTTCCTGTGGCAATTTATCAAGGGTCTTTTTAATCTTTCCCAATTCTCCAGTATTTTCTATCTCGATAAGAATTAAAAAAGCGTCATCGAAGGCATAAGAAATAAATTCTGTGTATATTCTCTTTTTGATTAACGTTTCTTTTAATGACTTTGACAAATCAGAAATTATAAAATCTGCTTCTTTAAAAGAAGATTTCACCAATATATTGTGATTGTTTATCTTTAGTAAAGCTATGATGAATGGCTTTTTATCCAACATTAAATCTACGGATTTATTTGTTATGGTTTTTCTCCTCTTTAATCCGGTTTTAAAATCTGTCTCAAACAATTCTTTTCTAATCCTATCAACTTTGGTTATATATGGCTTTTCTTCATTGTTTTCTTCTGATAAGAATGCCTCTATTAATTTATCCTTCACCTTATTTACAATACTCTGATCCAGTTCATCTTTTTCTATTATCCTCAAAGCTTCTTCTGGGTTTAGTTGCTCTCTATAAACTCTTTTCGACGTTAAAGCATCAAAAACGTCGGCAATAGCAAGTATTCTTGCCTCTATTTCTATCTCATCGCACTTTAATCCATCAGGATAGCCGCTACCGTCACATCTTTCATGGTGATGTCTTATATACTTTGCCATCTTTTTGAATCTCGATATTTTAGACACAATCTCAAAAGAAAAGACAGAGTGATATTTTATTATTTCATATTCGTAAGTTGTTAGTTTATCTGGTTTCAAAAGGATTATGTCTGGTATGCCTATTTTCCCAATGTCGTGCAGCAAGCCCGCCCTGTATACCTCTTCCTGTTTCTCTTCATCAAAACCAAATGTTTCAGCTATCACTTTTGAATAATACGCCACTCTTTGGGAGTGTCCTTGGGTATAGGTGTCTCTTACTTCTACAGCATTTATCAAAGCAACAATAAACTCCTCTTCATACCGTTTAAATATATCTATAGTTCTATTTATATCTTCCGCAAACTCTTTGATTTCCTTTAATTTATACCTATCTACATCTATTTTCTTGTTTCTATCTAATGATTTTTTAAATTGTTTCATTATTTTCTCTTTTTTGTAATCAAGTATTCCGGTAAAGCCTAAGAAAGTAAAAATGATTATAATAAACACTAAAGCGACAAGCATGTAGAGTGTCCTGATGATCACATATAGGTAATAATGAATTTTTCCACTTATGTTGGCTATTATGACATCCACATAATTGTTGCAAAACCCTTCACACACAATCCACTTCCAAGGCTTATAATAGCCTATATAAATGGTTTGTTTTGTTTTTTTGCCGGTTTTTAGCCCATACCATGTGTAAGTTATAAATCCACCCCCTCTTTTGTAGGCTTGAATTTCTTTTTTAAATATCTCTTTCATTTTATTGTATGTGTTTTTCTTAATATGCCATAATTTAGTGCCATTATCTATTATCTTATTGTTTAAAATCAAGACTTCCCCATTTATTTTGTTGATAAACATATATTTGTTTTTATTTGAAACCATATTGAAATGCTCTATATGACGCAGAACTTCCTTTTTTATCTCTCTCGCAATTCTGTATTGAGATTCAAAAACAAAGATGCATCTATCTATAGCCTTAGAACAAAGGAGAAATCCTTCTACCTTATTCCAATTTTTTAATTTTCCTTTTATTTCTATGGGCATATCTTGTGGAAATTTAGAGTTATAAAACTTATTTTTAGTATGAGCTGCTTTTTCTAATAACTTAAGAAAACTTTCGTAATTTTTAAAGAAAAGCACATGGTATTTACCGTTGTGCAAAAAAATGTATTTAAGAAAAAGCTCTATATCATCACTTCTGTTTTGTATCTTAGAGTATTCCGATAGCTTTAAATAGACTTTATAGACCTTTTTAAGGGTGGAATTTAGATTATCCGCGATTCTTACTTTTTCTTCGCTTCTATATGAATCTATAGAGTTTATAATTTTTAAAACATCATTTTTTACCTCCTTTTTTTTAGATTCTATGTAGGTTTTTCTAAAGGACTTTATATTTCTCTCTATAACCTTATTCGAGTAATATCTGATAAGCACAAAGAAGACAAATAATGCTAACAAGCTTATAAATATTAAGAACACAATGTACACTACAGATAAAGAGATCGACTTGCTTTTTAATTGCAAGTGATTTTTCGGCAATGTCAACTTTTTTGTGTCACCCCTCTTCCTGTTTGGTTCACTTAGTTTCCCCATCCTACCCAAAGGCCTCCATCAGGTATTCTGAGTATCTGAGCTTTCTTGATGAATACTTCTCATCCTTGTCTTTAAAGAAAAGGTAAAGGAACTTTTCAGCACTATCTTCAGAATGGAGATAGCCCCTAATCCTTAAGGAATCCTTTAGTTCCTTGAAACACCTCTCCATCCAGTTTGTTGTTGAAAAGTAGACCTTTATCTTTTCATTGAGGTTTGAGAAGTATGTGTAGTTCTTGACTTTACTTTTCAAGCTGTTTAGGGATTTATAGAGCCTGCTCCATTTGTCGATGAACTCATTCATCAAGAGTTCTGCCTCCTCTTGGGTTTTAGCCTCCATTATCTGGTTTAGCTCTTTCAGCATCTCATCCCAGTGTCTTTTTCTCACCTTGCTTTTTATGTTCTTCTTCAGATGAAACCAGCATAGCTGATGCTTTGCTTTGGGGAATGCCTCTTCTATTGATCTTGAGAGCCCTTTTAGATCATCGCTGATTATCATTCTTACATTCTTCAGTCCCCTTGATTTTAGGTCCTCAAATATCTCCCTCCACATCTGTGTATTCTCATTGCCTCCAGGTAGGAAATATGCAAGTATGTTTCTTCTGCCGTCGTATCTCAATCCCAAAACAGCATAAACTGCCTCTTTTTCTACACTGTCCCTCTTCAGAGGCAGGTATGTTGCATCTATGTAGAGGATTGGATACTCATCATCTAACCTTCTGTTTTTGAACTCCTCTATGACCTCTTTTGGTATATCGGAAATATAGCTTGCAAACTGGGATGATATGGAACATCCAATAAGATTTTCTAAAACCTTGCCTGCCTTCCTTGATGAGACTCCAGATACGAACATTGCCCTTATTATGTCATCAAGGAGAAACATCACTCTCTTTCTCTCGGGTAAGACCTCGCTTTTGAACTTGCCGTCTCTTGTTCTGGGGATGGAAAGCTCCATCTGGCCTAATATTGTTTTTGGTGACCTTGTGTAATATCCATTTGCCCTTGTTGATTTGTTCTCTTCCAGATATCTGTTCCTCTCCTCTTTCATGATCCTTTCAATCATTGACTTGAATTCTTCCTTCAATTGTGTAAAAATCAAATCATACATGTGTTTTTCCTCCTTTGAAGGGTTAGTTGTCAAAGAGGGGTTATAACACATAACCCCTCTCCCTTCAAAGGGTGACACAAGTAATTTTACACTGCCGATTTTTCCTTTGTTTAGCATTTTTACTTTAATTGGTTTTGAGATTTTTCTATAACCAACTACTTGAACTCGCTCAACATGTCCGATACGTTCTGTGCTGTATCTTTTAGTTCAACGGATAGCGAAGCTATAGATTCTACTGCCTTTGCGTTTTCTTTTATCGCCTCTGTGATTTCTGTAATTTGTGAGTCTATCTCTGCCATTGTTGCAGAAATTTCTTCTGTAGCAGCACTTGTGGAATGGATTTCATCTATTGTTTTATTTGTTCTTTCTACAACTTCGTTTACATGCTCTCTATTTTTCTCTATAGATTCAGCTTCTGAAAGTATGCTTTCCTTTGTTTTTCTTGTTTGCTCTATCGCTTTTCCCACATCCTGCTGCATCTTTGTAATTGTCGTTCTAATTTCTTCTGTTGAATTCTGTGTTTTCTCTGCCAGCTTTCTAACTTCGTCTGCAACAACTGCAAAGCCTCTTCCTGCTTCACCAGCACGCGCTGCCTCAATTGCAGCATTTAGTGCGAGCAAGTTTGTTTGGTCTGCTATCTCACTAATAACATTGACGATTTTACCTATCTCCTGCGATGACTCACCTACTATGTTGATTTGTTCTGTTGTTTTTTCAGCTAACTTTGCATTTACATCCATCATCCGGAGTTTTTCTTCCATGTCTTTGATTAACTCTTTGTTTATTTCCCCTATTCCTTCAGCTAAAGATGTTATATTTTCTGTAGATTTTGCTATGCTTTCAACGGCTTGTACAGCATCATTTATTGCGTTCTTTATTTCTTCCATACCTTTAGAAGTTTCTTCATTTGCAGCAGATATTTGAGTGGCTGTTGATGATAGGTTGGATGAACTTTTCAGCATTGCATCAGATGCAGATTTTGTTTCGTTTACCATGGTTTGCAGGTTTTCAACCATTAAATTGATATGTTTTTTAAGATTACCTATTTCATTGTTTGTGTATACATCAAACCTTGCACTTAAATCGCCGTCGCCGATTTTATCAAGCACTTTGCCAACACCGTTTAAAGGATGTATGAGATATTTCGAAAAGACTATAAAACCCAACACTATTATTATTGCTATGGAGGCGTATATTATAAACATAATCTCATTATGTCTATTGAGATCCATATAAACGTTAGCAATTGAATTTCTAATGAGTTTAATTCTATTGTTTAGAATGGAATCTATCTTTTCATCTATAGATTGTGTAAGTTTGTCAAATTTCCGAAATTGATTATAACTTATCTCACTGGAATTGAGATTTATTTGTCCCAAAGCAACTTTTAACTGGTTGTCTATTGCTGATTTTAGACTAAGTAACCTTTCTTTCTCATTTTGGCTTATATTCGTTTTGTTCGCACTTTTATTTATAAGAGCATTCACCTTCTTGAAGTAATTCTTTGCCATATTAAACATGTCTCCATCTTTTAGGAAGTAGGCTTTGAGAAGATACTTTTCTCCTGTTGCATAGTTTTCCCGTATTTTGTTGTATAGGCTAACTTGATTTAAATCCCTTGTGTATATGATCATGGTTTTGTGCTTAACGTTACTACTCGAGGATATAGTAGCATAAAATCCTACTATTAAGCCTATAACAATAAGAACAAAGAATATAGCAATCATCTTCTTAACCGATATATTGCCCATAACCTTCCTCCTCAGTAAAAATTTTTATTTGCCAAAAAGGCGCAAAAAAAAAATACTTTACATAAGTTAATACTTAACTTATCATGAGAATATTCATTTATTTTTTACAATTTGTCAATTAAATATACTATAAAGTAGTAAATATATTCGTATAGTGAATTACTCTCTTTTAGTGAATTACTCTCTTTCTATTCAGCTCTTACACAAAATTGGGGACGGTCTCAAGGTTTAATCTTTTTCTTTCCTTCTTTAGTTTTACAAATCTCTCTTTCTTCAGAAAAAAAGTCTCTATTCTCTCCAATAAACCAATCTAATACCTGGTATTCAGTATCTTTTTCTTCAAAGAATCTATCATCAAAAAAATCTATCATAGTAGGTAAATTAGCCATTTCCTTGCTGGCACCTGCACCTAAAAAGAATACCCGTATGACTGCCTCCTTTCAAAAAATACTCCAATTTAACTTTCAGCAGCCTTCTCCTCTAAAACAGCCCTTGCTTCCCTTAGTATTTCTTTTGCCTGCCTCAGGTTTCAAGCTTCGTTATTATTTCAGGCTCCTCTTTTGTTAAACCTGCTGCGTGTAGTTTTGCGTGTAGTTGCACCTAATGTCCGGCAGGTATCTGAAGTCCTTGCAAGAAGATTTGAGCGAAGTGCAATAAAGTCTTGTGCCAGCCTGTTAAGTAATCGAAGCCGTGAGGCTAAGTCAAAGAAACAAAATGACCATAGACTCATGAATGAAGCCTCCGTTCTATTATTGAGAAATATCATTTTCTCTCCCAAGTTGGCGTTATTTTTATCTTGGTCTTCTTACCATCCATTATCAGAATACCTTCTCCAGTTTTAAGTTTAGTCAATGACTCCACATTAGTACTAAAGAATTTACTATTTTTCCCCGCTTCTTGTTTGTTTTCTGTTTTCATACATATTTTTAATGCAACGTTAGATAAAATTTCATTATTGAAATGATCGATTGTCTGGGACGCGAGTATTAAACCTACACCGAATTTTCTCATTTCTGTTGCATATTTGTTCAAAACCGCCTTGACCTCTGCTTTACTTCCTTGTTTTTCCAAGACCAACATCTTTGCTTCATCAACAATCACAAATATTCTAAATCTTTCTTTGTCTTCAATGTCTCCACGAGGTATTTCGCCTAATGTTTGCAATGAATAATAAACTTTTCTTAGTAGAAGATCAGCATAAAGAACTCGCAAGGATTCAGGAAGTCTTCTTAACTGTATGTGGGTGATTTTTGGTTTTTTAATAATATCTTCAATTGAAATTTTATTTTTTGCCGAGAACAATTTGAAGTCAAAAAGACTGCTCAAATATGCTTTAATATTGTCTTTATTATTCTTTATTTCATTTTCAATTCGTTCAAAGGGCAGTTCTTTAGACCATGTTTTGGGATTATTGGTAATTCCCAATTTTTCGTATGTCATCATAATTATGTCTTTCAACCTCTCCTTTTGCTGGGGCCCTATGGTTGGAAAATTAATTGAGAGTGCTTCAATAAAATCATAAGTTGCACGCAAAGGTGTTATTTCTTCAAAGGCCTGATTTAATTCAAACGGATTAAAATAATAATCCCCATTTTCTTTGATTTCATACGTATGTACTTCACAGTTTGATGGTGCCATATCGCCGTGAAAATCTATCATTAAAACAGGAAATGAAAGTTTATTTAATTCTGATGCAATACATCTGATTGTTTCCGTTTTTCCCGCCCCAGAACCACCAACAATTATAAAATGACCGTTATTCAATTCTCCAGGTATCCAAAAAATATCGCCTTTGTTTTCTCCTTTACCAAAATACACTTTAAGTTGACGTGATGTAGTTGGAGGAGGTTGTGGCGATTCTATCTCTTTTTCTACGGAAATTTTTTGAGGTTTTTCCATCTTTTTAGGCGATACGTATGTCTCTGGTGGCGGGTTTGCTCCTCTTCTTATAACTGTATATTTCTGTTCCAACTTACGAACAAATTCTTCATATAATTTAGGTTTGTTGTCTATGTTTGTAACTCTCTCAAAGATTTTATCTTTTGTAGCGTCTAAAATGATCCAATCAGAATAACTAAAATAGCTTCTGTATATATTATATAATTGAGGAATTCCCATTATCGTAGGAAGAATGACAACATACTTTCCTGAGTCTCTTAACATATCAATCTGTTTTCCTGTTAGCCAAGGGGTATGAATTACTCTGATATCTTTTTCAGATAACTGACGATTCATTAAATAAACATCCCAGACTTTCACCGCCTTAAATGGTTCTTTCTCCTCAAACGATACATCTGGATAATGTCTCTCAATTAACAGATTAAGTATCCTTGTTATATCGTTTATCATCTTTAGTTCAACGTCTTTTTTCTCAAAGAAATATTCCTTTAATTGTTTATATATCCTCAAATTTAAGGCTAAAACATCGTCTTTTTGTCCAACAACCGATGGAACAGGAATAATTTTTCCGGTCATTTCCTGCTTTTTAATCCATCCATTTTCTAGAAGTTCCTCAAGAGCAATCAAAGCTTCCACTCGCTTTTTTTCAAAAAGGGCGTCTATAAATTTCCTAAAATCTGGTGGTTCGGGCAATGAGATATAATCATCTATATTTTCAGCTATCGATGTAAGATAATGTGGAAATGTTAGATGATTTTCCTTTTTTTCATACCCATATCTACTTTTTGAGCCAACCCATTCGAGTCTGTTTAGAAAGCCAAGTTTGATCAGTAAGGAATCGACCTCCTGAATTGTTGCATCAATATTGAAAGTTGCATTTAAGAGAGCCTCAAATCTTTTAGATACTTCATAATCATAACTATCATAATCATGATTTATCCTACTTGTCCAAACCCAATAATTATCCTTGACTTTACAAAAAAGCCAAACTATGTATTTTTCGTTGTCCGATGCAGACTTTAGTCTTTTTACAACTTCATTTTTCAAAATATCGTTTTCGTCGAAATATTTCTTTATCTCATTTTCTACATCGAGAAAGCCGCTTGAAAAATCTAACCCTATAGACTTTATTTCTTTCTTCAATTTTTCATAAATTTCTTCGACCTCTTTTTCTCCCAGACCGTATCTAAGTTTCAAGTTTGTCTTTATTAATCCATGATTGGGTGGAAAACCATTCCTAACTGCGGTAATACCTGTAGGTGCCGTAGCCCATTGATATATGGCGTCCAACATGATTGGATCATCTTTAAATTTATCCATTAGATACTCAACTTTTCTCTCTATTTTACTAATAACCTCCCTAACTACAGGGATTATTTCCTCAGGTATCCAATGGTCATGGTATTTATTTGATCTGTATTCGTGTACTATTCCGGATTTCTCTAATTTTTGCATTGCTTTCCAACTTATTGATTTTCCACTGATTTCCTGTATTCTTTCGGCAAACTCAAAATAGTTTTCCTTTGTTTGCTTTCCGATTTCTAGTAGTGCCTTTAAAATAGCGTAAGCATTAGTACCTTCTTCTAAAATTTTCGCAATTTCTTTTCTTACTATTTCCCAACCATCCCCTTGTTTTATCTTGCCGTCTTTTACAATCCAAAATTTACCAAAGAAGCTTATAGATTTACTATATTCATCCGTAAATTTATTCCATATCTCGATTAGATCTTCCGGCTTAAGTAGCTTTGCTGCTTCATCCACTGTTATTTTCTCGTCCCAGCCCATATACTCAATAATTTTTTTTCTTGCTTCACTCCACTGATGATCAAACCAAAAATATCGTTTAAGAATGATTTTTAAGTCGTCTTTTTCAGACCACTCCACTTTCTATCCTCCTATTTTAGTATGTTTCTAATATGCTGCTCCATAAAAGCAGTATATTAATTAATAACTGACCTTACGCACCCTTCAGTTTCTGCAGTTCTTCAAAGGCAATCTGATTGGCTCTAAAGAGCAACTTAGCCCTGAGTGCAAAATGGTTCAAATGATGTTTGATTTTTAGGCATTCCAA
>JALVTR010000167.1 GCA_027035885.1 Desulfurellales bacterium | reverse complement strand
GCTGTTTTGGGTTATGAGGATCAGGATGTTTGGAACTTTTTATCAGAAGGTATGGCAATAACTACGGAGGATTTAAGCGTTAATGAGCTTGTGGGCTATACAATGAAAACGGGTGAGGCAGCTGTCAAAGCCATGGCGCTTTTGGATAAGGCCAACACAGAAACATATGGCCATCCAGAAATCAGTGAGGTCAATATCGGCGTAAGGAACAATCCTGGTATCTTGATATCTGGACATGATTTGAAGGATATGGAAGAGTTGCTTGAGCAGACAAAGGGCACGGGTGTTGATGTCTATACACACGGTGAGATGTTGCCTGCAAATTACTATCCAGCATTCAAAAAGTATGATCACTTCGTAGGTAATTACGGTAACGCATGGTGGATGCAAGATAAAGAATTTGAGGCATTTAACGGTCCAATTCTTATGACCACAAATTGTCTCGTTCCGCCGAAAGAGAGCTACAGAGACAGGGTTTTCACAACAGGTGAAGTTGGATTCCCAGGTGTTAAACACATTTCAGACAGGGTAGATGGTAAACCAAAGGACTTCTCAGAAATTATAGAACTTGCAAAAAAATGCAAACCACCTACGCAAATTGAGTCTGGCAAAATAGTTGGCGGATTTGCCCATGAACAGGTATTTAAGCTTGCAGATAAGGTCGTAGATGCTGTTAAATCTGGGGCAATTAGAAAATTCGTTGTAATGGCAGGATGCGATGGAAGACACAAATCCAGGGAATACTACACTGAGTTTGCAAAAAAACTACCAAAAGACACAGTGATATTGACTGCGGGGTGCGCAAAATATCGCTACATAAAACTCAATTTAGGTGATATCGGTGGCATACCAAGGGTTTTGGATGCTGGTCAGTGCAACGACAGTTATTCATTAGCAGTTATTGCAATGAAACTCAAAGAGGTGTTTGACTTGAACGATATAAATGAATTGCCAATAGCCTACAACATAGCATGGTATGAGCAAAAAGCCGTTGCTGTTCTGTTGGCACTTTTATATCTTGGTGTTAAAAACATCAAACTCGGCCCAACGCTACCTGCTTTTGTATCACCAAACGTATTGAAGGTTTTAGTTGAGAACTTCAAAATCTCAACAATCAGTAATGTTGACGACGATATGAAGGAACTAATCGGTTAATTCCAAACACGCCGGGCTCAAGCCCGGCAATTCTTGATTATATAAATTTAATATGCTATTTTGAAATAATGGAGCTTAAGTACATGAAATATTTTTTATATACACGCCAAAGGAAAGATAGAAAGTTTATTAAAGATGAATGGATAAAAATGGTTGTGGAAAAACCAATTAAAGTAGAAGTTCAACTGGATGGAAGGATAAAAAAATGGGGTTATATTGAGGAAGCGGATAAGTACTTAAGGGTTATTATTTTGGAAGATGGACAAACTGTTCATAACGCATTTTTTGACAGAGGATTCAAAAGGAGGGAAAACAAATGAAGGTGCTGTACTTTCCCGATACAGACACAGCATTGATACAGTTATCCGATGGGGAGGTTCATAAGACAAGGGAAATAAACGAAAATCTGTATTTAGATTTAGATAAAGACGGCAACGTTGTTAGTATAACAGTTGAACACGCCAAAAAGTTAGCATCTATCACGGAATTTAGTTTTTTACAGATAGAAGAAAAGCCCGCTTAAATTGTTGCCAGTTCCAAAGATTTCAGTGCGTCTTCATCGGCAATGAATATGCTTTGCGGTATTAAAAAGAGCTCATCTGTGTTCGTTAGACCAAAGTACGAATGCTGAGGGTTTATGCTCCTGCCAAAGGTAACCTCAACGATCCTTTGATCAGAGCTATTTTCAAAAACATCCAGAATTTTGAAGATCAAGCCGTTTTTCAAAACATAATTCTGCTTGACCTTTAAAGGAAAGGCCATTTTGTCAATTTCACCAGCTTCGGATTCAACAGTTTTCTCATATATCACACGATATATTGTGCGTTCTCTTCTTTTCCACCGCCTCTCAAAATATGTATCAACACTTCCCTTAAAAATGTCTATACATCTATTTTGTGCATTTTTCAAAGTCGTGTGTGTCTCAAGTGCAGTCACAACACTAACCGCATAGGCTAAATTATCTGTGAGAAGCTCTATATTTCCACCTTTTTTTAACACCCTTTCAATTTTCTTCAGGGTATCCATATTCAGCAAAGTGTGCTTTATCTTTTTGAATTTAAACCACGGTTCGGGAAAGTTCACATACACGCACTCAACGCTATTTGCATCAAACAGGTCAAAAATATAACGAGCATCATGTTTTATAACTTTGACATTAGACAAACCCTCTTTTGCAAACCTAAAAGCAGCTTTTAACAGAGGTTCATTTGCAATTTCAACACCAATAAATTCTACTTCTGGGTTTGATTTAGCTGTTTCAAGTAAAAACTCTCCCCTACCCATACCAACTTCTAATCTAACTCTATTTGATTTTAATAGGTTATTAACGCCCATTTCGTTTATACTTCTCACATCCAACAGATAATTTCCAACAAAAACACAATCCTTATACGTCCTATTTAGGTTGTGGCTAACAATTCCACCGTTTAGTTTATTAGCTAAGTATTCAGCAAAGCCCAATATAGCACTTTTCACATCGTCTGTTATAAATGGATAGGTGGTTTTGTCCAGTTTTACGACAATCTTGCTACGTTTCTGATAAACCCTTACTACAAAATCCTCACATTTTACAGAAATAGGTGCTATAAAAAGCTGGAATCTTTTAGAAAAAAAGACATTCTTATTATCTAAAGCAATTATAGGTGTACGTGTTTTTATAACAGCATGTGGCATAAGAAATCAAGCGGGGGCAAAAGCCCCACGGTTAATCTTTATTTTTTATTTTTAACCTGAGCTGAAACCTTAAGTGGCAATCCCCATATGTAGCAGAACGCCTCACCGTACTTGTGAACAAATTTATCTTCAGGGTCATAGGTTGCCAGTTCTTTTGAGTATAGAGCGTAAGGAGATTTTCTCGCTACAGCCGTGGCATTGCCTTTGTATAGTTTCAACCTAACAACACCGGTAGCATTTTCATTTAACTTATCGGCAAAAGCATCCAAGGCCTCTCTTGAATCGCAGAACCAATAACCATAATAGACTAATTCAGCGTATTTTAATGCCAATTGGTCTTTTAGATGCAGTGCCTCTCTATCCAAAACTAACTCATCAAGACTCCTTTTGGCTTCTAAAAGCATATAGGCAGCTGGAGCTTCATAAATTTCTCGTGACTTTATACCAACAAGCCTGTTTTCAACTATATCTACCCTTCCGATGCCATGTTTTCCTGCTAATTCATTTGCCTTATCCACAAGTTCAACAAGACCCATTCTTTGGCCATTCAAGGCAACAGGTATACCCTGCTCAAATTCAACCTCAACATATTCTGGCTCATTAGGAGCTTTTGTAGGGTCGGTTGTCATTGAGTAAATATCCTCAGGAGGCTCAAAATAAGTATCCTCTAAAGGTCCAGCCTCAACAGACAAACCCCAAATATTTCTATCTATAGAATACGGTTTGTCTTTTGTCACAGGGATAGGGATATCGTACTTTTTTGCATATTCTATCTCTTCATCCCTTGACTTTAACTCCCACTCCCTAACAGGCGCTATAACTTTTATATCCGGCTTTAAAGCCACAGCAGACACATCAAACCTAACCTGGTCGTTGCCTTTGCCAGTTGAACCGTGCGCTATAGCATCCGCACCTTCTTTTTTCGCTATTTCTATCATTTTTTTTGTTATCAAAGGCCTTCCTAAAGCAGTTGCAAGGGGATATTTACCCTCATAAAGCGCACCAAACTTAAAAGCCTTCATAACATAATCTTCTAAAAATTCCTCCCTTATATCCTCCACATAAGCTTTGGTAGCACCAACCTTGAGCGCTTTCTCCTTTATAGGCTCAAGCTCTTCATTTTGTCCGAGGTCAGCCGTGTATGTAACAACCTCGCATCCATACTTATCTTGCAACCATTTAACGATAACCGACGTATCCAAACCGCCAGAATAAGCCAAAACCACCTTTTTTACACTCATTATATATCCCTCCCTATTAATTTCATAATTACCGCAAGCTGTGCGTACATTCTATTTTCAGCCTCATCCCACACAACGGAGTGCTCTGAATCAATCACATCAGCAGTCACTTCTTCCCCCCTGTGAGCAGGTAAACAGTGCATAAAGATAAAATTGTCTTTCGCATGTTTTATCAACTCTTTATTTACTTGATACGGCTTTAACAGAACATGCTTTTTCTCTTTCTGCTCCTCTTGCCCCATAGATGCCCAAACATCTGTGTATATAACGTTAGCGTTATTAACAGCTTCAATTGGGTCTTCTGTAACAATAATATTTGCACCACTATTTTTTGCCAAATCCTTTGCTCTATCTAAAATAAATCCATTAACAGCACAATCCTTTGGCGTTGCAACACTTAAATCAAACCCCATTACACCCGCCGCTATAAGCCAAGAATTTGCCATATTGTTTCCGTCTCCAACATATGCCACCTTTATACCCTCAACACTGCCCAATTTTTCTCTTATCGTAAACAAATCGGCTAAAACCTGGCATGGATGTAAAAGGTCTGTCAATGCGTTTATTACAGGAACAGACGAATATTTAGCAAACAATTCTATCCTTGAATGCTCAAAAGTTCTTATCATTACAATATCCACATAGCGTGATATAACGCGCGCCGTATCTTCAATGGTCTCGCCTTTTCCAAGTTGTATATCACGAGTGGATAAAAATACAGCATCACCGCCCAAACGCTTCATACCTACTTCAAACGAAAGCCTTGTTCTCGTAGATGATTTTTCAAATATCATACCTAAAATAACGCCTTTTAAAGGTTTATATTCTTCACTTTCTTTAATCTTATGCTTGATTTCTCGGGATAAATCCAACAGATACAACATATCATCCTTTGTTAAATCCGCCAACGACAAACAATGACTAGCCATAAATCCCCCTTATTAAACCACAGTGCACATCTTTTTTGTAGCAGGCTTCAGTTTTTTAGTACCGCCAGCTTCACTTATTATTTTTTTTGCAAGTTCAATATTAGTTATAACGCTACCACATAAATGAGTAGCTTTGCCTTCAAAAATTCTTTTGTCCATCGGCGTCGATGGGCCAACAATTGCAATAACCCTCGCATTCTTAGCAAGTTCAAGCAAGCTATCAATCGTTTTATTGATAACAGACGTTGCCGTAATCAAAGCAACATCAGCTTTTTTAAGCTCATAATATGCAGCGTAATCAGGCAATGTGCCTTCTCTAAAGCTACGCTCACATATCTTAAAGTTCTCTGTTTTTTTCTTTATTGGCTCAATTAAAGGCGAAAAATAGCCAATCATAACAACATTGTCTTTATGCTTTATCAAACTCACAACGTCTATATCCTTCTCATCAACATCGCTGTTCAAAATTGCATTTGCACATGCCAAAGCCAAAGCAGAATCAAGTAGATTATATGAAAAGATTTTTTCTATAAGAAATGACGCCTTTTTACCCACCAAAGAACCGGCCTCATCCAAAACCGTGCATGTTTGAATGTTAAGCTCCTTTGTAAAACTATAAGCCAAGCCACAAAGGCCACCTTCAAGCTCAACAAGAGTGTAACCAAAACCGATTCTAACATCTTTTATCAACAAACATTTGGCTCTTTCTATGGTAAATTCATAAATAGACTCGTTTATATACATCAAAGAAACTCCAAAATTCTATTTAGCTTTTTTTCTATTTCGTCTATAGAAAACACCCTGACGAATCTGTAAACCTCTCTACCCTCAAAAAATATAGCAACAACAGGCACGTTAAATATAGAAAGTTCACCAGCAAGCTCTTTTAAACAGTCGAGATAAATATTTGCCGTATTTATAAAACCATCGAACCTACTCACTACTTTCTCTTTTACAGGTTTACAAATAACACAGTCATATGTGGAGAACACAACCAAAACCGGTTTGTTTGACGAAACAAAAATAAAGAAATCTTCTTTCGATTTTAATTCAATCACCTGCTCCACCTCAATATCAGTTATTTACATTTTCTATAAGTTCTACGCAAAGTCAAGAAAAAGTAACTTCCATCCTTACCTAAGCAGCTGTTTCCCTATCCATAGGCGTAAATTGCTAAAGTCAACCAAAAATCTTTGGTTTTGAGGTCATTAAAATCTTGATCCCAACACATTGAAATCATCTCAGATGAACATCATAGAAGGATCCAGCTTAATCTGTAAGTCCTTTACAAAGGAATTATGCAAATTCTTTTCATCAAAAGCTTATTTATATGATTTGTGTAATCCTTTTTTAGATTTCTTATCTTCTCCTTAACCTTTTTATTTTTAGAATGCTCCAAGAAGTGGGGAATTTATAAGCCATTTTGTGTAGAGTTTATTATGGCTTTAACACCAGGAGCAAATTGTTGGGTTGAATGATAGACATAGATTGATATTGGAGCTATTGGGTAGCACTTATATGGGGTTTTATGGTATAAATGGGGGAAGAGGTGCGGAAGGGGGGATATAGTCCATTGACATTTTTATAATGTTTCTGTAGAAGGATAGGGTGAGTATTTAGCGGAGGTGTTTAAATGAAGCATAATATGGTTAACTATGAGGAGGAGGTTAAGAATTTTAAATTGGAAGTGCCTGAATATTACAATTTCGCCTTTGATGTGGTGGATAAGTGGGCAAAAGATAGAACTAAATTAGCTTTGGTTTGGGCTGATAGAACAGGTAGGATAATAAGAAAATTTACATTTTGGGATATATCTGTTATATCAAGTAAATTTGCCAATGTTTTAAGGAATTTGGGCATAAAAAAGGGTGACAATGTTTTTGTAATGGTGCCGAGAATTGTTGAGTGGTATGCAGTTATACTTGGTTTAAACAAAATTGGTGCGGTTGCTTTGCCTGCTCCGAATATTCTAACATCCGATGATGTGTGTTACAGGATTAATAAAGGCGAGGCTGTTATGGCTGTAACGAATGCATCGAATGCTCCCAAAGTGGAAGAGGCCTGTGGAAATAGTAATAATTGTAAAACATTGAAATACAAAATGGTCATAGATGGTGACCTTGAGGGTTGGTTATCTTATGAAGAAGAGATGGATAAAGCATCGTCTAAGTTTTCAAGGGATAATGTTGAACCGACCAAATCTAAGGATCCGCTTTTAATTTATTTTACGAGCGGGACAACGAAGTATCCTAAAATGGTTATGCATGAACAATCTTATGCTTTAGCGCACATTATAACAGCTAAGTACTGGCATGATTTGCAATCTACAGATTTACATTGGGCGATTTCGGATACCGGTTGGGCTAAGGCAGTGTGGGGAAAATTGTATGGACAGTGGCAGATTGGAGCGGCTGTTTTTATGCATAATGCAGGTTCACATTTTGATGCTAAGATTACGCTCAAACTTCTTACTACGCAGGGAATAACATCATTTTGCGCACCGCCCACGGTTTATAGAATGCTTGTTCAAGAAGATTTGAGCCAGTATGATTTTTCTTCTTTAAGGCATTGTACATCTGCTGGAGAACCTATAAGTCCAGAGGTTATTAAAGCTTGGAAAAGTGCAACAGGTACGTTAATTTATGACGGGTATGGGCAAACTGAAAGTGTTTTGCTTGTGGCAAATTATCCATGTATGCCTATAAAATACGGTTCTATGGGTAAACCAGTGCCTGGTTTTGATGTTAGGGTTGTTAATGATGATGGAAACGACATGCCTGTTGGTGAACCGGGGCATATTGTTGTGAGGGTTAAACCTAACCGTCCTGTGGGACTTGTGAAAAATTATCATAAGGATCAGCAGGCAACTGAAGAGGCATTTAGGGGGGATTTCTATTACACAGGTGACAGAGCTTATATAGATAATGACGGGTATTTTTGGTTTTATGGAAGAGCTGATGATGTGATTAAATCATCAGGGTATAGGATTGGACCATTTGAGGTAGAAAGTGCCTTACAGGAGCATCCTGCTATTGTTGAAAGTGCCGTTGTAGGAAGCCCGGATCCAATAAGGGGAACTATAGTTAAAGCGTTCATTATATTAGCTGATGGGTATGAGCCTTCTAAAGAGCTAATAAAAGACATTCAAAATTTTGTTAAAAAGAAAACTGCACCTTATAAATACCCACGGGAGATAGAGTTTGTTAAAGAGCTACCAAAAACTATAAGTGGAAAGATAAAAAGGGTTGTGTTGAGGCGCATGGAAATGGAAAGGAAATTAGGAAAGAAATCTACCAATGGTGGTTATGTGTAAAGGTATTGCGAGTTATATGTTTACTGTAACATAGTTTAAGCCCATGCTATCTAAGTAGATTTTGGATTAAATTATGGAATGTTTGGAAAGAATAAAGGACTTTAAGCCGGTCGGTTTAAGCTACGATTCAAGGAAAATTAAAGAGGACTTTGTTTTTTTTGCGATAAAGGGAGCACACGTTAATGCAAACAGGTTTGTTCCAGGGATTTTAAGTAGATTTAAACGTATTTTGATTGTATCTGAAGAGAATTTTGACGATGATAGGTGCGTCAAGGTTTCTAATGTGAGGAAGTGCATGGGTTTTGCGGCCGATTGGTTTTACGGAAAGCCGTCATCTAAATTAAAAGTTGTAGGCATTACGGGGACGAATGGCAAGACGACGACCACGTATCTTTTGAAGTCCATCTTTGAAAAAAGTGAGTTGCTTGGAACTACAGGTTGGACGCTTGGAGGGAAGAGGTTTGAGTTAAAAAACACAACGCCGGAATCGTTGGATTTGCACAGGATTTTTAGAGAAATGGTTAAAGCAAAAGCCGAATATTGCTTTGTTGAGGTGTCTTCCCATTCATTGAGTTTTAATAGGATTGCAGGTGTTCGGTTTGTTTTGAAGGTGTTTACCAACATTTCCCAGGATCATCTTGATTTTTATGGAACAATGGAAAATTATGCAAAGGCAAAGCTTTCGTTTTTTAGTGAGAATAACCCGAAGGTTATCAATATAGACGATGAATATGGCAAGCAGATTTCAAAGAGTGCTATAAAATACGGTTTTTCTAAAGAAGCAGATGTTAGACCTGTGAATTTTGATTTTTCTTTGGATGGTATTCGAATGGATGTTAAAGCATTTGGCGGAATTTTGCATATAGAATCTCCTTTGATTGGTAAGTATAATGCATATAACATGCTTGCTGCCATAGGTGTAGCCAAATTTTTCGGTGTTGAAAGTGCAAAGATTGAGAGTGCTATAAGAAAAAGCCGCGGTGCACCGGGTAGACTTGAGTTTTTCAAAAAAGATGGTATTTACGTTGTTGTTGATTATGCGCACACAGACGACGCCATGAAAAATGTTTTGAGTGCCCTAAATGGAATCAAAAGGAATAGAATTATAACGGTATTTGGTGCAGGTGGCGATAGGGATAGGACTAAAAGGCCTAAAATGGGTAGTGTCGCTGAAAAGCTGAGCGACATTGTCGTTGTTACAAGCGATAATCCAAGAAGTGAGAAGCCGTTGAGAATTATTGACGATATTTTGAAGAGCATTAAAAGGAAAAGTGACGTTTTTGTAATACCAAATAGGTTTGAAGCTATAAAGAAAGCGCTTGAGATAGCAGAAAACGGTGATATTGTTGCAATTTTAGGTAAAGGGCATGAGGATTATCAGATATTGAAGGACAGAACAATTCACTTTGACGACAGAGAAGTGGTGAAAGAACTTTGGAATTTGGATTGAAAGAACTCTTAAAAATTCTTAACCCGGTAAAATTGCAAATCAGCGATGAACATAAGATTTCTGGCTTTTCTATTGATTCAAGAACGATTAAAAAGGGAGAGGTTTTTGTTGCTTTAAGGGGTGGAAGGTTTGATGGCCATGGCTTTGTATGTGATGCTGTTAGAAAGAGTGGTGTTTTTGCTATTGTAGAAAAACCGGTTAAATGTCAGTATGTTTTGGTTGAGAGTACATTAGAGGCTTTGAAAAGGCTCTCTGCATACAACCTAAAAAGAAGCAAGGCAAAATCGATTGCCGTTGTTGGTTCTGTAGGCAAAACAACAACGAAGGAACTCCTGGCTAATTTGCTTTCCTGCAGATTTAAAGTTTGCAAAAGTTTTGCCAATGAGAACAATATTGTTGGTGTTTGTAAAACTCTTTTGAGATTGAAAAGTGAGGATTTCTGTGTGGTTGAAGTGGGTATAAATAAGCCCGGTGAAATGAAAGATGTAGCAGGTTTTTTCAAGCCAGACGGCATTTTGTTTCTCAACGTGTCGCAGGTTCATCTTGAGTTTTTTGGTTCTGTTAAAAGTGTGTTCGAAGAAAAAAGAAAAATAGTGCATGATGGTGCTTTGCTTGTGTACAACGGTGATAATAGTCTTTTAGTAGATGCCTTTAAAGAGAGAGGTAATAGCTTTTGCTTTTCTTTTGGTAAGGATTGTGATTTTAAAGCAACCAAGGCAGATGATTTTTTAGCTGTGGATTTTAAAAGAGATAGAACGAAGCTACCTGTTAGAGATGAGATTAATCCGTTGTCTATGCTTGCCTCCTTTTCTGCTGCATATGTGTTTGGTAGGAAAATCGATGAAGATTGTTTAAATAGGGTATATAGAGATTTTGAGCCTGTAGGCTATAGGATGAAAGAGATTGTTCTTGGCTCAACACTTGTGATTCTCGACTGTTATAACGCCAATACTGATTCGATGAAGTATGCCATTGATGTTTTATCAAAATATGAGGGCATGAAGTTAGCAGTGTTAGGTGATATGCTTGAACTTGGTGTTTATAGTGAACAGCTGCATAGGGAGGTTGGTAGGTACTTAAAGGGTAAAGGAATAGATGTTGTTACTGTAGGAGAAGCTGCTAAATTCATTGGTGATGAGATGAAAAAAGGTTTTTTGGGGCATTTTGCCGAAAGATTGGATATAGTGGACTTTTTAAGAGATAAAGTCAGAAAATACGATGTAGTTTTATTCAAGGCATCGAGGGGCATGAGGTTAGAAGAAATCTTTGAGGCGGTGAAAAGGTAATGCTTTACTACATTTTTTATGATAAGTTGCTTCACTTTTTCTCTCCATTTAACGTTTTTCACTATATAACCTTTAGGTTGATTATGGCGTCTCTGACATCGCTATTTATCTCTCTCTGGCTGGGGAGGGCGCTTATTCCTGTTTTGAAACATTTGCAGATAAGAGATCAGTTCAAGGGTTTTGAGCCTGATAGTCACAAAAAAAAGAGTGGAACTCCTACTATCGGTGGTTTAATTATATGGGGTGGATTTTTTAGTTCTGCTTTGTTGTGGATGAGACTCGATATAGAAATAAATTGGATTGTTCTTTTTGGTGCATTTCTTTTTGTGATGATTGGCTTTTTGGACGACTTTTTGAAGGTTAAACGTGGTAAGAACAATGGACTGAAAGCAAAAACTAAATTTTTAATGCAAATTTTGGCTGCTTTTCTGGTTGCTTATTTAATTTTTGAGTATGATAAGAGTGTTGGCTTATGTGAGGGTTGCGTTTATATTCCATTTGTAAAAAATGGTGTTTTGAACTTGGGTTTGTTTTATGTTATTTTTGCTGTCTTTGTCATTGTTGGAACTTCAAATGCTGTTAACTTGACCGATGGTTTGGATGGTCTTGCAACGGGTCCTTCCCTTACAACAATCATGCCTTTGATTGTATTCTCATACATTTCAGGAAACGTTATTTTTTCCCATTATTTACATCTTCCTTACATCCTGGGAGTTGGTGAATTGAGTGTACTGCTTTCTGCTTTAGCTGGTTCTCTGCTTGGCTTTTTGTGGTATAATTGCTATCCTGCAGAGATCTTTATGGGTGATACTGGATCTTTGGCAATAGGTGCAATGCTTGGCATTGTGGCGGTTGCTATAAAGGAGGAAGTGGTTTTGGCTATAGCGGGTGGTATTTTTGTTGCTGAAACACTTTCTGTGATTATTCAGGTTACAAGTTATAAGACACGAGGAGAGCGGGTCTTTAAGATGGCGCCAATACATCACCACTTTGAGTTAAAAGGATGGCCGGAGTCTAAGGTTATTGTGAGGTTTTGGATTATATCGCTTGTTTTGGCCTTGCTGTCTTTGACTGCTTTAAAGTTGAGGTAAGCTGTGTCTGTTGCTGTGTTGGGTTTTGGAAAGAGTGGGCAAGCTGTTTATAGGTTACTAAAGAGAAAAGGGTATAGCGTAGAAGTTTTTGACGATAGAATAACGGAGATAAACCAATCCGGTTTCTTTTTTGGTAAAAAAGCTGAAGTCTTTTTCAAAAGGGATTATGATTTTGTTGTTACAAGTCCTGGCATAAAACCATCCCATAGGTTTATTCAATCGGCACTTGAAAGAGGAATGGAAGTTATAAGCGAGCTTGAACTTGCAAGCAGATATGCCAAAAAGCCTATTATTGGCATAACTGGAACAAATGGCAAGACGACAACAGTTAAGTTAGTCGAAAGTATATTGAACACTTTTGGTTTTAAAGCTTTAGCGTGCGGTAACTGTGGTGTGGCATTTAGTGAGGTTGTAGATATTGATGCTGTAGACTTTTTTGTTGTTGAGGCAAGCAGCTTTCAACTCGAGTTTACTAAAGAATTTAAACCTCACGTTGCGGCGATTTTGAATATCGATTTTGACCACTTGTATTGGCATGGGAATATGGAAAACTATATAAACGCAAAAAGGAAAATTTTTAAAAATCAGAATGAAGGGAATTATTTTTTGAAAAACGACAATGATAACTATGTTGTTGACTCTAAATCCCAGCTTTTGATTGTTTCAAGAAATGATAGTAACGCTGATGCGCATATAGGTGATAATAGTGTAGTTGTAAACTTTGAAAAACAATTTATAATAGATAAAACTCGACTTTTTGGATTGGGTAATTGGGAGAACATTGCTTTTGCTACTTTGATTTGCTTGGTTTTGGGTGTTGATAAGAAAACGATCAGGGAGGTGGTAAGAGAGATGGATAATTTGGAGCATAGAATCGAATATGTTACAGAGATTGACGGTGTTAAGTTTTATAACGATTCAAAGGCTACGAATTTGGATGCTGTAGAGAATGCTTTGAAATCTTTTGAGAAAAAGAAAAACATTGTTCTGATTCTGGGAGGAAAACACAAGGGTGAGTCTTATAGGAGGTTACTACCGCTTTTAGAAGAATACGTTAGGGCTATTGTAGTGTATGGGGAAGACAGGAAACAGATTCTTCAAGAAATAGGTGAGTTTAATCCTATGCCATTACCAGCCATAAATATATGGGGGGTTGTTAGGGGAGCTTTTGAAGTTGCGTATAAAGATGATGTGATTTTATTTAGCCCCGGTGGTTCGAGTTGCGAGCCATATAAGAATTTTGAAGAAAGAGGAAAGGATTTTAAAGAGGAGGTTTTTAAGTTCAAGGAAGAGTATGACGCAGCGCCACTTGTTTAGACCTTCGTTTATTCTTATACCATTTTTTCTTTTGTTGGGTGTCGGAATTGTTGAAGTATGGTCGTCTTCTTATTATTTTGCATATAAAAGGTTTGGGAACCCGAATTTCTTTTTAAATAGGGAAGTTGTTTTTGTGCTGCTCTCTTTGTTGTCAGCCTTGATATTTTCCCGTTTTGATTATAGGATTTTAAGAAAATTTTCTATTCCTTTTGTTATTATTTCAATTTTCTTGCTTATTTTTCTTCGTGTAGACGGCGTAAACATAAGAGGCGCAGTAAGGTGGTTAAAAATTGGTGGACTCCTATTTGAGCCTTCTGGATTCGCTAAGCTTGCATTGTTGATTTATTTGGCTGATTTTATTTCCCGCAAACACAAATATAGAGCAGATATGGTACGTGGAATTATACCCATAGCCTTAGTCTCTGGCATGATTTTTATGTTGATTGCCTTGGAACCAGATGTTGGTACGGCTATTCTTGTTGGTTTGACGTTTTTGGGAACAATTTATGTATTTGGTTATAAACTTAGGCATATTCTGCTTCTTGTTTTTCCTATCGTTTTAGTCTCCGCATTGGTAATTTATGCCTACCCGGAAAAACTCCAAAGGATCATTAATTTTTTTGTTACAGATAAGGTTAACTATCAGGTTGAACATGCACTTATAGCTTTGGGCAGTGGTGGATTGTTTGGCGCAGGGCCTGCCAAAGGTATTTATAAAAGCTTATTTGTACCTGATTCTTACAATGATTTCATTATGGCGGGAGTTGGTGAGGATTTTGGTTTTTTCGGTGTTTTATTAGTAATTGCCCTCATAATTTCTATTTTGTACTCTATTTTCAGTCTATCGAGGTATTGTATAGATAATTTCGGAAAGGCTTTTAGTTTTGGGGTTGGTTTTATGCTTTCTTTAGAGGCTTTAATGAATCTATTTAGTGTTTTTCACCTAATGCCGCCAAAAGGTATAACTATGCCTTTTTTAAGTTATGGAGGTACAAGTCTATTGGTTCAAGGCGTTATGATTGGGATAGTCCTTAGCATTTATAGGCACTGCGAGTTTGAATAATGGATAAGAAACTCAATTATTTGTTTGGCAAAAGAACACACAATGTATACATTTTGAGGCATCCAGAGGTTGAAAATTATGAGAAAAACGTGTTTAATGGGACTATAGATGTTGGTTTGTCTAAAAGGGGATATAGACAGACGGATGAACTGTTTGAGTTTTTTAAGGGTAGAAATATAAGTCGTGTTTATTCATCGCCTTTGAAACGGTGTATGGTTGTTGCTGAGAAGTTTAAATGTCTGTGTGATGTAAGGATTGATAATCGTTTGAGGGAAAGGGGTTTTGGCATATTTGAATCCTTAAATTGGAGTGAGATTGAAAAAATTTATCCAGAGCAGGCAAAAGCTTTTTTAGAAGATCCTTTTTACTATAAACCTGAGGGTGGTGAGAGTTTCTACAATGTTGAGTTAAGGGTTAGAAACTTTATCAAGAAGGAACTAAATGGATTTGATAGAGATGTGCTAATAATTGCACATGGTGGCGTGAATAGGGTCTTTATTGCAAATTTTTTGGGAATGGAAAGAAATTTTGTTTTGAGGGTTTCACAAGATTATGCGTGTATTAATCACTTCCAAACGGATGGAGATTTTATACTTGTGAAACTGCTTAATGGCAAGGTGTGTTTGAACGGGGGTGGGAATGGTTAAAATTGCTGTGATTGATTACGACAGTGGAAATGTTAGGAGTGTTTGCAAGGCTATAGATTTTTTGGGACATAAATCGATTTTAACTAATAATATTTCTGAGATTTTGTCCTCAGATGGCATCATTCTGCCCGGCGTCGGGACTTTTGGCGATTGTGCAGAGAAATTAAAAAAATACGGCGTGTGGGATGTAATTTTTAAAGTGGTAGACGATAAAAAGCCCTTTTTGGGTATATGTGTTGGACATCAGTTGTTATTTGAAAAGAACTATGAATTTGGTGAATATGAGGGTTTTGGTTTTGTTAAGGGTGAGGTTAAACGATTTCCTAAGGAAAAAGGTTTTAAAGTACCGCATATGGGTTGGAACAACGTGGTTTTCGATGGAGAAAAAAATAAATTGTTCAATGGTGTTGAGAATGGTAGTTTCTTTTATTTTGTGCATTCTTACTATGGACTGGCTTTGGACGACTCTCAGATTGCCCATACGAACTATATTGTTGACTTCACAGCGGCTGTGAATAAGGGAAATATCTGGGGTGTTCAGTTTCATCCGGAAAAAAGTCAAAAGGTTGGGCTTAAGGTTTTAGATAACTTCTGTAAGATTTGTGAGGGAATGTTATGATTGTTATACCAGCCATTGATTTGATGGATGGCAGAGCTGTTAGATTGATAAAAGGAAGGAAAGAAAATGTAACGGTTTACAGTGAAAATCCGCTTGAGCTTATAGATTGGTTTAATTCATTGGGAGTGAGGCGTATTCACATTGTTGATTTGGATGCGGCATTCAGCGGAGGCGAAAAGAATAACAGGAAACTCATAAGTAAAATAGCAGAAAATAGTAAATCTCTTGTTGAAGTAGGCGGCGGAGTTCGGAGTCTTTTGGATGCCGAAGAAATTTTGTCTTGTTATGTGGAAAGGCTTGTTATTGGCACCATGCCTATTAAGGACCAGAAAGAATTTGAGAGGATAATTGAGAGATTTGGAGAGAAAATCATTGCTGGTGTGGACGTGGAAAATGGTTTTGTAAAGGTATCCGGATGGCAGGAAGATTCAAAGTTAGAACATATTCAATTTTTGCTTAAGATGAAAGATATGGGTACAAAAGAGACTATAGTTACCGATATTTCACGTGATGGGACGTTAGCAGGTGTAGATATGGATTTTTACAAAAACATTGCTATGAAAACGGATATGGATGTAATAGTTTCCGGAGGTATAAGAGATTTGGATGATATCAAGGCTTTAAAGGATTTAGAGAAATTTGGAATCAAGGGTATTATCGTAGGAAAGGCTATCTATGAAAAAACGCTTGATTTAAAAGAGGCGTTGAAGTTGCAAGATGATTAAAATAATAGTTTTGGTCGAAAATACAGCTATTAAGGCAAAGCAAAGGGCAGAGCATGGACTTTCTATGCTTATTAAAAGGGACGATGAGGCTATTTTTTTGATACAGGTCAAACCGATGCTATAGTTCATAACTCAAAGCTTTTGGGTGTTGATCTAACGAGAGTTAAGAAGGTTATTATTTCTCATGGCCATTACGACCATGCTGGTGGTTTAAAGTATGTTTTGGACTATACGAAACCTAAAGTTTATGCTCATCCAGAGATATTCAGGAAACGATACTCAAAACTCTCAAGCGATGAAAATTTGAGGTATCTTGGTATAAAGAGCCGTGGATTTTTTGAGAGCAAGGGTGCAAAGTTTATCTTAAGCAAAGAACCCGTTGAGGTGATTAAGGGTGTGTTCACGACCGGATTTGAGGATATGGCAACGGACTTTGAGGAAGTGGATAAAAACTTTGTGTATGAGAAGAATGGCAAGTTTGTCAAGGATAACGTTGAAGATGACATGAGTGTTGTTTTGGATACAAAGGATGGGGAAAGTAACACTTATCAAAAACCTATCCTTTTCTCTTTAAACCTATTGACTTTTAAGTAGGTTTTTGATATAATATTAGCATGAATAAAATGTTAAGCGTTTCTGAGGCTGCCAAGATACTTGGTGTATCTATATCAAC
>JALVTR010000166.1 GCA_027035885.1 Desulfurellales bacterium | reverse complement strand
GCACTCAGGGCTAAGTTGCTCTTTAGAGCCAATCAGATTGCCTTTGAAGAACTGCAGAAACTGAAGGGTGCGTAAGGTCAGTTAATAAATTATTATATTGAGACACAAAAATATTTTGAGTCCCGATAGCCATACGCTCAGAGGGGATAAAGGATATAGACACAGTCAAAGAAAGGCTTCTATTCTGGCAGAACAACATCTGCAATGCAAAGCTCCACGGCACAACAAGAAAGATACCAAAAGATGAATTTATTAGGGGAGAAAAAGAAAAACTCAACAGATTACCGGATAAAAGGTATGAGACCTATGATGTTGCAAAAAGAACTTATAAACACTTACTCTCATATCTACTACAAGTACAACTACTACTCTGTACCAGAGAAATACATATCAGAAAAGCTCAATATAAGGTCAAATGGAAAGATAATGGAAATTTATGATTCATCTTTTAACTTAATAGCCACACATGAGCTTTCTCACTCAAAGGGTGAGTTTATAACAAAGAAGGGCCACAAGCCCAAGATAAAGAAGAATCCCACAGATTCAGACTACACCAATATGACTCCTTTAGAATTAGCTTAGAAATATTAGCTTAGTAAAATTTTTCCTATTCATAACAGTTTTTGCCAAAAAGGATACGGTTATGATATTCTTTCTAACAACTTTGGCGGTTTTGGTGATCTTAAGAAAACAAAAGTATATATTACCTTTAATCGTCTCAGTAGGTTTTTCTTTGTTAAGTAGTCTAATAAAACTCATTGTTCACAGGACAAGACCAACTGTTGAAATCTACAAAGCCCCATCATTTTCTTTTCCCAGCGAGCATGCGACAATATCAATAGCCTTTTTTGGCTTTTTAGCATACATACTTTTCAAAGAGTCAAAGAACACAAAAGTTCGTGTTATTATCCTATAACGGTGGCCCTTCTAATCGGTTTTAGTAGAATCTACTTAGGTGTACACTACTTTAGTGATGTCATTGCAGGATATATATTGGGAACAATGGGTGCGACGATCGGTGTAAGTTTATCTGAGTATAATGTTTTAAGCAATAAACATTTAAACATTAACATACAAAAGATAAGTGTTAGAAGAAAGATAATTGCCATGATCCTTATAACTTTATCAATCTTAGCCTACATATATCTAGGCTTGACCTTTCACTCACATCTTTTAAAAACCAAAAAAATACTTATACAACGCAAAATTTTACGGTAAAATTCAATGTAAAATTACTTGTGCCATCCTTTGAAAGGAGGGGGGTTATGTGTTATGATCCCTCTTTGAGAGGAAGGTAATCCTTCAAAGCCAGAGCCAACACCTAATGTCAACTTGGCTTGGGAGATGCTTTAATGAGCTAAAGGAGAGAAATACCCATCAAGAAAGCTCAGGTATTTTGAGCTTCTGATAGAGGCTTTTGGGCAGAATGGGGAAATTAAGTGAACAGAATGGGAAAAGGGGGTGACACAAAAAGTTTGCATTGCATAAAAGATTAAATTTTTTTAATCTTTTTATTTTGATAGCATTAACATTTTGTAATTTGACTTAGTATGTATAAGGTTTATAAATATTTGTATGAAGATTCTTTTAATCGAGGACGATAAAGAGACTGCCCATTTCATAATCAAGGGTCTATCAGAAAGCAACTTTACGGTTGATCATATTGACAATGGAAAAGATGGTCTTTACCTTGCTATGAACGAAGAGTATGACCTATTGATAATCGATAGGATGCTTCCAGGGATAGATGGTTTGAGTATAGTTAAGATGCTCAGGGCTTCGGGTAGCAAAACGCCGATTCTGATTTTGAGTGCTTTAAGTGAAGTTGATGAGAGGGTAGAAGGATTAAAAAACGGTGCGGATGATTATCTACCGAAGCCTTACTCATTTTCTGAACTTTTGGCAAGAGTTGAAGCTTTGCTTAGAAGGGGAAAAGAAACGCCCACTAAGATACTTCAAGTTGGTGATTTAAAGATAAATTTAGAAAACTACACAGTGACGAGGAATGGTAAAAAGATAGAGCTAAAGCCAACGGAGTTTAAACTTTTGGTGTACCTTGTAAGCCATAGGGGTCAGGTTGTAACAAGAACTATGTTGCTTGAAAATGTGTGGGGGTATAACTTTGACCCGCAAACGAATGTTGTGGATGTACATGTGAGTAGGATAAGAACTAAAATTGATAAAGGGTTTAGTAAGCAGCTAATAAAAACTATTCGTGGTGTAGGGTACAAAATTGAGGAATAGATTTAAGAGACTTTTAAGAACAACCGCTGTTAAACTATCTTTGAGATACTCTTTGGTTTACATTGTAATATTTGGTGTAGCTTTTTTGGTTCTTTATTGGTCGGTTACGGCATTTGTTGAAGATCAGATAAAAGTAGAGCTAAAAAGGGATGCCAAAAGAATAGAAAAATTGTCCAAGAATGGAGGAACTGCAGCAGTAAAAAAATACATTCTGTCACATGAAAGATTCAAAGGTGAGGATCATAAATACTACCTGTTGGTTGACAAATACGGGAAAGTAGTAGCAGGTGATTTGAAAAAATGGCCAGAGAGCTTAAAAGTCGGTGAACCGATAAAAAACATATGGGTGTCAAAAAGAAATATTGTCGGTAAAGTTCCAGATGGAGATGGTTTATGGCCTATGTTGGCTATAGCACTTAAAGACGGTTCAAAGGTCTTAATAGCACAGGGCATTAAAGGAACTGAAGATGTAAGAGAAACACTATTTACCATAATGGTTGTAATATTTGGATTTATAGTAGTGCTACTGATTTTGCTTGGTTTATCTATGGGTGAAAATATATTGAGTCATGCTGAAGGTATAGAAGTTGCTTGTGGAAGCATTATAGGTGGTGATTTATCTAAGAGGATTCCCATAAGTGAAAAAAATGATGAATTTGACATGATTGCAAAGCACATAAATACCATGTTGGATGAACTTGAGCGTTTTATAAAACAGTCAAGGGAATCTGCGGATAACATAGCACACGATTTGAAAACTCCTTTAAACAGAATTAGGAATAGACTTGAAATGATGGTTTTAGGTAAGGAAGAAAAATCCTCTGAGTCTTTAGGGAAATTAATAGAGGATGTGGATAGAATGGTAAGAATGATAAATGCGCTATTGGAAATTTCTCGAATTGAGACGGGCGCTTTAAGGAAGAACTGGGACGAGGTTGATTTGCCAGATGTAGTTGAAGAAGCTTTAGAATTTTATAGACCTATAGCAGAAGAAAAGAAGATAGATTTATCACTAAAAATCGAAAAAGATGCAATTGTTAATGGAAATAGGCATTTAATTTCTCAATCAATTTTAAACTTGTTAGACAATGCTATTAAGTATACCCAAAAATGGGGACGAGTTGGTGTATCTATAGAGACCAAAGATAACAAAGTTATTGTATCGATATGCGATGACGGTCCAGGAGTGGATGAGAAATATTATACTAAGTTAACAAAAAAGTTCTTTAGATTCGATAAATCAAGAAAAACAATTGGAAATGGGCTGGGTTTGAGCTTTGTAAAAGCAGTTACAGAACTACATAACGCCGAGTTGATATTCAAAAACAACAATCCGGGTCTTTGTGTGGAAATGAGATTTAGAAATCTTTAAACCATAACCTTCAGGTGATTTGAGTGTTTCAAATGTTTCGAGGATTTTTAAATAATGTAGACAAAAATGTCATATACCTTGGCTTGGTAAGTTTTTTTACAGATTTAGCTTCTTCTATGGTTACCACGCTTTTACCTATTTTTGTTGTTTTTGTATTGAAGGAGGGTGTAAATAAGTTAGGCGTTGTTATTGCTGTTGCTACTTTTGTATCTTATGCATTCAGAGTACTATTTGGTTTTTTAAGTGATAAATTTCATACCGTCAGACCGTTTATTGTTATTGGCTATATGATTTCTGCCATTTCTAAACCTTTACTATTTTTTTCTGATACGTATTTTCCTGTGGTTATATTGAGGGGGATAGACAGGTTAGGTAAAGCCGTAAGAAGTGCTCCAAAAGATTCTCTGTTAAGTGTATATGTCAAAAACGGCCAACATGGTAAAACATTTGGCTTTTATAAGATGATGGATATGGCAGGGGAATTAAGCGGGGCATTAGTGATTTTTTTGATATTTAATATAACAGGAAGAAACGAGTGTATAATAGGGACTATATTTGGTTGGACGGCTTTACCCGGTGTTATAGCTGTATTGATAGCTATCTTTCTGCTTAAAGATATACCTAAGAGTAGAAATGTGAGCAAATCTATGCTTAATAGGCGAGATCTTTTGCTCATACCATTATTGCTTACGAGTTTTGGTTTTATCTTTTTTATGCTAAGCGACCAATTTTTCGTATTGAGAGCAAGACAATTAGGATATAGGCTACAAACAATTCCACTTTTTGTAATTCTTTTTACTTTAACACAAACAATTTCAAGTTATTACAGCGGTGTATTGTGTGATAGAGTAGGCGTAAAGAAAAGCCTTCTAATGTCCTTTTTGTTCGGTGAACTATCTGTATTTTCGCTTTATATTGATTTTCCGTGGATAAGTTTTATTTTTTTGGGTTTTTTTACTGTATTGGCTATAAATACTATTAGATCTTACATATCTAAATACGCCATATCCAAGGGACTTATTTATGGTATTTTTTATTCGGGTATAGCTGTTTCTGCTTCACTTGGTGCTTTGATTATAGGATATATTTGGCATTTACTTGGATTTGGTGCAGTTGTTTTGTTCTCAGAAATTGGTATGTTACTTATAAGTTTTGCTTTGATAGTGCTTCCTTTGGAAGATGGATCTGTTATTTGAGCCAAATTACATAGGCCTTTCCGTCTGTAAAGAAGCTATCCCCATAAAAGTTGTATCCTACGAATGGTTTCACCAACTGTATGGCTTTATACTTTTTTACCAGGTGTTTTGACAAAAGGTTCTTTAAAAAATACTCTCTTTCCTTGTCAATGTTCGGACTAATCTTGTGAATTATCCACTCAAGTCTTGTATCAAAACTTACGCTGGCAACGTAAATATTTTTGTCATCAATTCTATAGCATGTTTTCCATATTCTTCCGTGGTGTCTGAGCCTGATGCCATAGCCTTTGATCAGTTTTTCTATGCCGAAGTTGTTTACCCTGTAATTCCAAAAATCTGGAGATATCGGGGCATTTTGATAAGCTTTGTTAAAGATAAGAGCGTTAATTGATTTCTCGATTGAAGTTAGGCTTAGCTTATCCGCGAAATGCCAACCTGCTAACCTTATACTTTTCTTTAGGCTTTTGTTGTTTTTCGCTATTAGAATTAAGTTAATAGGCTCTTGTCTTCTTCCTAAAATAGTTGTCGTGTATTTCATGTTCTCATTTTTGAATAAATTGACGATGCTGTTTATCTGCCTTGATTTGCATGGTTTTGGTTTAATTGGTTTGGGATTGAACTTTAGTGCTACTGTAGTCACGAATAATAATGATAGAAGAACAATAAAATAGGACATGTGAACCATTTTTTTGCTTGTGCGTTTTTGCGTATTGGGTTTTGAATACTTTGTATAAACACTTAACGCCGAAGCTAATGTGAGCCAAAATGCTCCTACAATATAGCCTGCACATACATCGCTAAAATAGTGGACATCCAAGTAGATTCTACTTGCGCCTATAAGAAGGATAACAATGACACCGATAAAAAGGAAATTTAATTTTGATCTTATGCTTTTGAGCTCAGATATTGCAAAATATGTTAGAAAACCATAAAAAGCCATAGCTATCGTTGCATGTCCACTGGGAAATGAGAAGCCTACAGCGTGATAATAAGCTTCATATGGCCTCGGTCTTTGTAGGAGTAGCTTTATAAGCCACGTTGTAACTGTTGATCCTATCGTTGATATGAATAGTGGTAGAATGTACTTTCTTTTATTATTTATGAAGAATATTATTGTCGCTGTAAAAATTAAAGTTAATATCGTTATTTTGTTTCCAAACATCGTTATAAACAACATAAATTTTACTGTTGTTTGATTCCTGAAGTAGTATATTAAATTTGCAAGCATCAAATCGAATTTGTATAGCACTCCTTTATTAATTATTTCTAAAGCTACTTCAAAGAAAAGAAAAAGGAGATAAAGCAAGATGAAAGAAATGAGAGTCAGAGGTAGGCCATAGAAAGTTTTTGTGGTTAATCTTGAGCTTATAAAGCCGAAGAGTTTTGGGTGTTTGCTGTAGATTTTTTGTATATCTGGGTTATTTTTTATTGAGTTCCATATGGATTTTTGCAGGTGTACTATATCCTTGCCATATTTTGTAAATAAGATTTTGAAAATCTGGAAAAACACAAAAAGAAACAGGATAAATGCAAGAACTATACTTATTCTTCCGAGCCATGCCTTTGCAATATTTAATGAGCTCCCGAACAAATAGCCGATTCCTAAAAATTCAAAACTCCATGCAATGGCACCAACTGTATCCCAAAGTAAGAACTTACTGATTTTGGTATCCATACTTCCTGCTATGAAGGGAAAAGTTTCCTTAAGTCCAGGAATGAGTCTACCTATGGATAAGCTTTTTGCTCCGTAGGAATCAAAAAACTTTTTACCCTTTGCTAAATAACTCTGTTTCAAAAACCACTTTTCTTTTGTGAGCCATTTATTACCGTATTTTTTGCCCAATTTATAATTTATGTAATCTCCGATTATAGCGAAAGGGACAACAAATGCCATTAGACACCAGAAATCGTAGTAACCGGCAGCACTTAACGCTCCAAATATTAAAACAATGGTTGAACCTGGAAAGAAAAGACCGATAATAAGTACTGTTTCAAAGAGTGTGGCAACTGCAGCTATCCAATATCCCCATACACCTATATGTGATATGTTCGCAAGAACAGTGTGTTGTATAATATCCAAGATGTGCATCAACTGCTCACCATTTTCTTAGATAACTTCACAGTTTACCAAAATCCTTTGTCTTTTATTAAATCCTTTTATAGAGTCTGTCAAATCCTCAGATGTAGATTCAAGCCAACACTTATCGAAAAAGATAAACTCTACATTAGTAGTGCTATCAAAAAGTTAATTTCACTTTTTGCTCTTTTCCGATTCTCAATAGAAAACGTGTATAAAATGTATTGTACACCTAATTTTACAGTTGCTTTTATTGCATCATAAAAAACCGGATAATCTACATAGTGTCCGTGTGTTCTTTTTTTGTTGTATCGCTGAGCCCATCTATCATTGTCATCCGTAGTGATTGCTATGTGCATTGGTGTTTTTATATCCATAATATTCTTCCTGAAATTATAATTTGAGTGAATAGCCGATCTCGATAGCCTTATAGATGAAATAGACTGATAAACCTATCAACAATACCCCGAATACTTTATTAATTTTGCTTTCGTATTTTTTTATAATTCCTGTACTACCCACTTTCTTTATAAAAATAACAAAGAGTGAGTAATATGCGCCCATTCCCATTATACCAGAAACGACGAACGCCGTTTTAATAGATAGCGTGGCTGTATGAACTATGCCTATGTTTTTAAATAATTCGAAACAAAAAAGCCACCAGAATATCATTGAAGGATTTACAGTATTTATGATAAAACCAACAAGTAAAGAAAAATTGGTTTTAAAAAGAGGTTTATCTTTCTCATCGTTGACTTTGTCACTATAAATGATAGTGGAGACACCTAAAATTATCAACACTACAGCGCCTATAAGCCAAAAAAATGTCTCTACATATCTATCCCGCAAAAAAGGAGCTATGCCGTACATAGCAACGAAGCCATAAATCAAATCAGAAATTAAAGCCCCGAGAATAATCATAAATGCGCTTTTTATACGCAATACTATCGAACGTTTTGCTATTTCAATGTGTGTAGCTCCTATGGGTATGGCTGATGCAAAACCTGTTGCAAAGGATGCCACTGTCAAAACAATCCAATCCATTCTAATCCTTAACGCATTTTATTATAAACGCCGGTGGCAGATTTAACCATATAACGGGAGAGAAAATGATGGTTTTAAAAATTTCCTCAATCATTTTAATAAATCTTTTGTGAGAGGACATAATTTTTGTGTGGAGATATGCGTATGTTATAAATTCTCCCTTGCTTGATAAAATCTCATTTATTATATTAAGCAATTTTTTCTGAATGTCGTAATCAAAAGCAGCCCAGGGCAGAGAAGACACAACGGCATCAACTTTATTGACAGAATGTTTTTCTATATATCGTTTTGCATTTTCAGCCGAATCGTTTATAGCTTGAACTTGAGTGTATTTTTTTCTAATTATTTCTATAAATGCAGCGTTAGTGTCAAACGAAAAGAGCTTTGATTTTTTTCCGATTCTTTTTATAATCTCACCTGTTATAACGCCTGTGCCGCATCCGAATTCAACAATATTATCAGCTCTTTTTATGTCTATATTAGATGCAATTGCGGATGACAAACTTTTGGATGATGGCACTATTGAACTTGTTGATACGGGATGTAAAATAAACTCCTTTGAAAATTTCATCGTTTCAATCAAATATTCCATTTTCTACACCTCCCTCCTTAAAGTTATCATTATAGTATAAATTTAACATTAAACAAACATTACAGAATCATTATATTTCGTAAATCTTATTATTAAAGCGCTTTTTAAAAAGGTCTGCCACGTCTTTGCAAATAGTAAGGGTCGAACTTTCATTTCCTCCAGTAAAAGATAAACATCACATGAACATAATCAGCTCTTTATGTATAAAATTTAAAAAGTGCCTCCACAGATTTAAATAGAAAGTAAAAAGATAGTATAATCAGCAAAGCCCCCATAATTTTATTGATTTTACCTTCTGTCTCGTAGGATATTTTTTTGCCTATTTTTCTTAAAAACAGGGCAAGCCCTGAAAGGTAAGAAGCTATGCCAGCACCGGCTGATAGAAGGAAAATGACCGCATATACCGGTTCAAAATTAGGCACTATTCCCACGCTTTTTATAAATTCAAAACAGAATAACCACCAAAAGATTATCGGAGGATTTGTAACAGCTAGAGAAAATCCCACAAGCAGTGATGTATGAGCTTTAAATAGCATTGTTTTTTCAGTATTGTTATATCCACGTTTATCGCTATAAATTAATGTAAAAATCCCCAGAACAATTAGTATTATTCCGCCTATAAACCAAAAGAACGCCTCTACCTTTTCATCTTTTAAGAAAGGTGCTATTCCAAACATAGCTATAAAGCCATACATTAAGTCTGATGTAACAGAACCTGCAACGACCATTAAAGCTTCTTTAATATAGCCGGACATCGATCTTTTGGCTATCTCTACCTGAGTTGCGCCTATAGGGATAGCTGTAAAAAAACCAATTATATATGATACAATAATCAACAGAACAAATCTCATTGCACTATTTGCTCTTTAGATAAATAGTTTATGATATCTTTTGCAACTTCAGATCCATTTATACCATCGAAACACCTTATTTTTTTACATCTTTTTGCTTTTTTATTTACACATGTTACATTTCTGCATATGGCATTGGAGATGTATAATTTTGACGGTACATCCTGACCGGGTTTTAAGAAGTGTCTGTTATACGAATCATATCCGTACATTCGAGCTGAAGTGGCTCCAAAAATAGAAAAAACAGCTGTTTTATTTCTCAACTCGCTCCCTAATTCATTGAATTTTTTTGCTGCGGCAATGTGCATGGTTCCCGTATCCGATGTAACAAAAACATCACAAAAATCTATTAATGCTGCATAAACATCGATAGTCATATCCTTTGGAACTATAGTAATTTTACTGCAATTTGGCAAGGATTTAATCAATTTTTCCTCAATGCCTGCATAAGTATGTCCTGAAGTTAAAAGAATGGCTTTAACAAACTCGGATTGACATAATTTTTTCAATATATTCACTTGTATCTCAAAAGGAATTTGTGAATAAATTGATGTGGCATCGGGATTAAAAAGTACTATTCCTTTCTCATTTATCAATGCATTTTCTTGTAGAAATTGCTTGGCTTTGCAAATAGCTTTATCGGATAGCCATATTGATGGTTTGAAAGTATTTGTATCCGTTTCTGGATTGCCATTACTCTTTAGTTTGCTAAATAGGTTAGAAAAGTAATTATATGCCTGGTATGATATATGATTTAAATTATTACCCCAAAGCTCGTTATAAATAATATTTGCTGATAATGCTTTGTAGTCCATGAAAGGTAATTGTTCATCATCTACAATGGAATCTTTTTCAAGAAATGGACACAGATTTATTATAAAATTATATTTTCTCGAATAAATTAGGGATCGTACCGATTTTCTGCTTGTGTGTATGTCGTAGCTGAGAATATTAAGTGTATCGTTGACGTAAGGGTTATTGGCAATAAGATTGTAAGCCTTTACATTAACAGCGTAATCTATCTTAGATTGCGGGAAAGCTTTTTTTCCAGCCAAAATAACACTTTGAAGATTTACCGCATCGCCGATATTTAAATCGCCTATGATTAATATCTTTTTTGGGTTTCTTAATTTTTTTACAATCTTTAAATCGTTTTTTCGTAAATGTTTTATTACAAAAATATTAGTGGCTAAAGCAGAAAAGCCGTTTGTAATATATCTACCTGTTTTTGGCATTGTATCAGTAATTTTCGAAGATCCGGAAGCGATTGCATTAGGAAAGTAAAAAGATTTTGCCAATTCAGTAAGTTTATCGTATAGACTACATAATAAAGAAAAATTTCCTTCGAACATGCATATTACCTCTAATATAATTTATTTTATACATTTTATTATAGCTTGCGGTGGTACATTTACCCATACAGTGTTTGGAATGTGTGCTTCTTTAAAAAGTTTTCTCAAAATTTTTCTAAATCTGATTTGACTTGGCAAAGCAAACGTGTGTAGGTATTTATATGTTAAAAAAATTCCCCTTGAATTCAATATTCTACGAATAATTTTCAATAATTTGATTTGTGTATCTCGACTAAAGGTTGACCAGGGAAGAGAAGATATTAGTGTATCTGTTTGTATTAATGCCATTGATAAAAGTAGGTTTATGACGGTTGTTTTGTAAAAGGTTGCATTTTTTGTGCTGCAAGAGGAGTTTAATATATTGAGGTATATTATTACAAAAATAACGGTGGATATTAATAAAAGTGGCTTTTCTAAAGATAGGTGGACTGAAGTCTCAAACCCCAAAATGTGCTTTACTGTAAACATAATAACTAACTTCATCTTGGTATTCTACAAACTACCCGGATAAAGGGCAAACAGAATACCCGATGGTAAAAAAAGCGATGGACATAAAAAGGAGTCTAATTTGTCCTTAAAAATTAAGTTAACGAGATTCATTAGCTTCACCTCTTTTTAATTCTTAATCTTTTTAACAAAAATCCAGAAGCTTTTGTTCATTGCTTCTGATGGACTGCCAAAATATGAAAAGTGCAAATAAAACAGAGACAATTGTTCATCAGAACGACTAATGGAGTATTTCTCTACATAATAACCCCAAATTGCACTTACAAGGCCGCTTCTGTCTGCACCTGCCTTGCAGTGCACAAGAATTGGTTTTGGTAACTTTTTTAGAATGTTAATCAGTCTGATTAGTTTGCTGGGTTTTATGATTTTGCTTGGTGACAGTCTAAAATCTATATGTACTAAGTTTAGTTGCTTTGACAATCTTATTTCTTCTTTATACCAACTTTTGCCCTGTTGTTTACCTCTGAGATTTACGATGCTTTTTATGTGATATTTTTTGATATAATGATATAATATAGAAGCTCATCTTTGTCTAATTGACCGCTTCTGTATAATACGCCGTTCTCTACGGTATGGAAATTTCCATTTTCTTTCATGTATGCCTCGAAGCATATTGCCGGGCTTAATATTATCAAGAGTAACAGCAGAATTAACATTTTCTTGTCTTTTATCCTTTGAAGCAGAAACTCCCATAATTTTTCATATATTATAATAATCTTTTCGCTTAAAGGGCTCAAAACGCCCTTAAGTTGGATTATTAAAAAGAAAGAAAGCAAAGCGACTACAAATGATCCAGCTATATCTAAGGGCCAATGAACCCCACAATAAATTCTTGCAAGTCCTACCATAAACCCAATGGCCGTTATAATTAAGCCGTGAAGTCTTAGTTTATGTTCTGAGAGAAGGTAAAATCCTAAAGATAGAAATAGAGTAACATGATCTGAGGGAAAGGATGAATCAGGAAAATGCTCTATAAGGAGTCTGCCTATATGCACCATAAAGGGTCTTGGATGGAAGTAAATTAAGGATATCGAATAATTTATTAAAAGCCCAAGCAGCGCAGAGTAAAAAGCCAATAGAGACTGTTTTTTGTAATATCTACTGTTTTTTGTGAACATCCATATCAGATATACAGGAATGATAAAAATAAGATATTTTGCAACTACTATTGCCAAAAGAGATAATATTTTATAGTTATTTCCATACCTATTTATCATTTTGAATATTTCCAAGTTAAGACTACCCATAAAGTTACCTCACCCTCTCAAAAATCTCAGGTAAGTTTAGATACATTACATGAAATGTAATTTGCCCTTTTATTAAAAATTTTTAATTTTTGCACACTAAAAGTGGTAGGAGTTTTTTTAGAAGAAGACTGAATATCCAAGCATAAAAAGGAAAGAATTTATGCCATCATTTGGCATCCTTGTGTTTGCATTTGAAATGTGTCTAAACCTGAAGCCTAAGTTTATGGCTGAACTGTGGGTTGTGTAGATATAAAAACCTGTGCCTAAATTGTCGTTAAAGTTAAAGCCGTTCGATTGGCAATGCGAATCATATGATATATAGTGAAAACCAGAACCAGCGAGAATGTAGCCATCTGCTATGCCTTTTATTATGTTAAATCTATACTCAAAACCAAAACCCAAACCGAATTCGTAGTTATTACTTGGGCGTATTACCTTGTTATACTGTGGCTCTAAATATAACGTTAGCCTCTTTTGCGTATCAGGGATTACAGATGGGAGCAGTTTATGTGCATCAAAACCTATATGGTAGATGAAAAGCAGAGGTTTGTATGAATTGTGACACCCACCTACATACCCATGGCCATATCCTATTAAAAGACCCTTTTCAGCAACTAAGGTGTTTTTAGCATGAGATGTTGATCCTATTATAGTTAAAGCAATTATAAAAACTAAACTTAATAAATCTCTCTTAATTTTTACATTCATTCTATAACAACAATATACCAATATTAGAATATTTCAAGGATTTTCTGTTTATATTATTGTCTTTGCTCATTAGAGTTTATCTACTAATATTTCTTGTAAAATGCTTTAACATCATGGTAAACACCAAGGAGCTCCTTTCTATTTGCTGGTTAAGCATACATGACTCTAAATTTTAATAATTATTCTTGTAGATTAAAATGGATTTTGAGTTCCAAACACTAATATTAATGTAAATTTTTAGGCAGGATGGGAAAATTAAGTGAATGAAAAATGACAACACGAGAGGATTGACATTGCCAAGAAGTATGATACTAATAGTTTCATTTACTTAAAAGGCTGACAAAAATATTTGATTTGTAGGTAGGTGGATGATGAAATTATTTATGATTGTAGGTATAACTGTTTTTGGCAGTTTAGGCTGGTGGTTAGGGAGTAAATGGGGTATATATACGTCATTGCTATTTAGTACAGTTGGAAGCCTGATTGGTTTATGGTTGGCTTATAAATTTTATAAAGAATTTTTCTGAGTATTAGTCAGATGCCGCCCAAAAAGTATGCTTCAGATTTGGTGGGTTTACTTAAAAAATTGGGTTAATTCAAGAATATAAAACAGAAACTTAAATAACTAAAAAGACGTTTTTGGAAAGCCTAAGTTATCTTGTTGGTTTTTGGTGGTGTTTGTTTAAAAATATATAAATAACTAAAGAACTTTTACTGCATTATAGTTAGAAGAAATGTATCTTGTAAAAGTGAGGATATGTAGTGAGAACTGACAAAAGGTGGATAACTTTTGTCAAAATGTATTTGTAAGGAAAGAGAAATAAATTCTTCATAAATACTCTGGACTCAATACTAAGGAAGTTCAGCAAGGAAGTTTAATGGCAAGTGGCATATACACAAAATCAAATCCCGCCTCTAAGGTGAAAAATCAAAGAAGGACAACAAAAGAATGAAGTTTCTTAGAAAGGAAGAGGCCGAAGAACTGCTTGAGTAACTGAAAAGGCGTCCCCAGTAAATATACTATACGGCATACTTAAGCCTTTATGCCGGTATGCGTTTCTGCGAAATAACAGACCTCTCACAGCGTGATATAGACTTTAAAAACGGTATAATTACAATTAAAGATTCAAAGAACAATGAGAGCATAGTAGTATATATAACAGAGAACGTAAAAAAACTTTTACTTTTACTTGAAAAACGCAAAAAAATCTTCAGTTTTTTACATTTGTCTCCGTTTTTTTTGCTTGTTTATTTCCATCTTCATGTTTTTCTGTCATTTTTCACTATTCGAGATAGAAGTATTGACTATGTATTTACTTAGGCTTATAATTAAGTATGGATATCGTATTTGATGAGCTGAAAAACAAAAAACTTAAAAAGGAAAGAAACGTTACATTTGAAATGGCGATTGAAAAGATGGCAAAAGGTGAAATCTTGCTTGATTTCGAGCATCCAAATAAAGAGAAGTATCCAAACCAGAGAATAATGGTTGTTGAATTAAATGGGTATCTTCACTGCGTGCCGTATTTGCAGACAAAGGATAAAATTGTTCTAAAAAACCATCTTTCCAGATAGAAGGTTTAAGAAACTTATAGAGAAAGGAGAAAAACCGTGAAATACATAGACGAAAAAGAAAGGGAACTAATTGAGTCTTTGAATGACTTAGATGTAGAAGCGATAAAAAACGACAAAAAAAACATAGAGAGACTCAAAAAAGCTGCCCAGGATTATATAGATAAACAAGACAAAACCATAACTTTGAGAATATCGTCAAAAGATCTTGAGAAAATCAAGAAAATAGCCGCTAAAAAGGGATTAAGATATCAAACCTTTATAAAAAGCGTTTTGCATCAGATTATAGAAGGGGAGTCGGCTTAACCTGTAGATTCTTTACATAGAATTATGCTAATTTTTTCTAACAAAAACCGCTAAATGCTGTTTTACGTAATTTTTACCACTTTTTATTTTGTTCTCTCTTAAAATTTCATTTTCATTTTAGAATGCTTTAAAATTGGGGAATTTAAATGGCCCAAGGTGGGGATTTTAAGTTGACCTTAACGCTGTTGATGTTCTGAAAAAGTATATAGATCAAATTCTCATCAATTTTTCAATTATATCCTGCAATGCAGGTTTTCACAGAGCGATGTAGACAGTATGTGAAACCCCATTTATTACATAAAAACATTGACACACCAGAACAAAATGATATAAAAAGCGTAATAAACTAATTTGGCAAAAGATAAAGTTTAAATCATCTTAAAGGATGTTTGAAAAAACTTATTTTAAAGGTTTTTAGTTTGAGAATTAAAATAACCTTAGAGGGCAGAGAAAAAATCGTTTTGCCATTAGGCTTCAACGAAATTCTACAGTGGTTTGTGTATAGCTCTATTAAGGATGAATGGCTGCACAGCGTGGGTTTTGAGTTTAACAAAAGAAGTTTTAAGCTCTTTACATTCTCTTCCATTTTACAGAAAGGCAGATATTTAAAAGAAAAAAGCCTATTTATTTTTCCAAGAAGGATTAGCTTTATTGTAGCGTCTCCTGTAGATTGGATTTTAGAAAAGCTGGCTTCGGGTAGTATTCAAAGGGATAATATTGATATGTGGCACAACAATGTGTATTTGACAGAAATATCTGTTTTAAAACCTCACAAAGTCGAATCCAACACGATTTTAGTCAGGGCTTTGACGCCCATTGAGGTTCACTCGACTTTTGAAACCCAAAACGGCAAAAAAACCCATTACTACACGCCTTTTGAGAGTGAGTTCTCATCTCTTATCAATCAAAACGCCAAGAAGAAATGGAGTGCTTTCTTCAAAAAAGAACCACCGTCAGAGATAAAAATTGAGCCGAAAGGGTTTAATAAAGAAAAAATTGTCAGATTTGGCACAAATGAGCGTTATGTAATAGTGAAGGGCTGGATGGGAAATTTCTCTCTTTATGGAGAGCCTGAGCTTCTGAAATTCATTCTGGATGCTGGAATAGGAAGCAGAAATTCTCAAGGGTTCGGACTGACGGAGGTGATGAATGAAAAAAGAGATTGAGGTAACTTTTGAAACAATAACTCCTTTATGGACGGGAGATGCTTGGAGTAAGAGTGAAGAGATAAAGCCTAGTGCAATAATGGGGAGTTTGAGGTTTTGGTTTGAAACTATTATGTATTTTGCTGGCATTCTTGAAAAAAAAGATTTTAATTCACAAAGCGGACGATTTGAAAAAGAAGTTGATAGAAAAAAATTAAAGGAGTTTATACAAGAACATGGTAATAACCTAAACGGAATTATCAAATATCTCATAAATAAGCAACAAATACCCATATCTTCTGTAATTTTTGGAACTACAAATTGGAAAAGTTTGATAGAAATTAAAGAAATAAAACCAATTGAAGATTATTGTTTTGGTAATCGTTTAAATTTACCTAGTAGAATATGTATAAATAAAAGGACTTATGAGATAAAAGAAAATGATGATTGTCCTAAAAGAAGCAATAATGATTGGTCAGTTTTCTTTTTTCTAAAACCCTATTTTTATGGAAAATTCAAAGTTACTTTCTTAGTAGAAAAGCAAATTATAGATTCAATTTTTTACCCTCTTCTTACTTTTATGGATAAGTATGGCTTTTGGGGTGGAAAGTGGAATATTGGATATGGGAGATTGAAAGTTGAAAACATTAATAATAATAAAAATGAGTTTAATCTAAAAACTTTTGGTTTTGAGAAGGAAAATTTAAAAATTGATAACATTTTGCAGGTTGTTAATGATTTTGATAGATTAAAAAAATTTAGTAAAGGAGATAAGAAAATTAAAATTTTAGAATATTTTGTTTCTGAGAATAGCTTTGAACAATCAGTTATAGAGTTAATAAAGTTAAAAATGCAAAATAGAGCTAAATTAAGAGGTAATGTTGAACTAAGACACAAAATATTTGGTACTACAAAACCACCTCCAAGAAAAGATTTTTTGCCACAAGGTTCTAAAATACTTCCATATATTAAAAAAATACAAAGAAATAAGTTTCCTTATGATTGTGGTTTTTTATCTATAACTGGATTATTGAATTTAGAAGGTGAGAGCAATGACTAAATATGATTTTTTTGCAGAAAAGATAGATATTAATAACGAAGATTTAGTTTTCAAAAATAATAAATCTTTAAATCTTAAATATGGCAATTTATATAAAAAAGATAAAATTCTAAATAAATTTAAAAGTAAAAATTATTTTAAATATCAAAGTTATGT
>JALVTR010000165.1 GCA_027035885.1 Desulfurellales bacterium | reverse complement strand
CACCTGGCATAAGGCCTGCATGGGCATCTAAAAACGACCAAAAAAGGGTGGTTACACCAAAGAACGCAATAGAACTTGGCAGCAACTACATAGTCATAGGAAGGCCAATATACAATGCAGACAATCCACAAGAAGCATTTGATAAAATCAGAAAGGAGTTGAACGATGCTAACACCTGAAGAAGCACTTGAAATTTACAAGAAACGTAATGCTTATTTACAGGGACATTTTTTACTATCAAGTGGATTACACAGTGAATTTTATCTGCAAAGCGCTTTAGTATTGCAGTATCCTCACGATGCATGGAAGTTGTGCTCATCCATAGCAAAGCACTTTAAAAATGAAAAAATTGATGTTGTAATTGCACCCGCTATGGGGGGAATACTCGTTTCTTATGATGTGGCAAAGGCTTTAGGTAAAAATGTGAGAAGCATTTTCGCAGAAAGGGTTGATAGTAAACTCACATTAAGAAGGGGTTTCGTAATAGGCAAAAATGAGAGGGTTTTAATTGTTGAAGATGTTATTACAACAGGAAAAAGCGTAAATGAGACGATTGAAGTTGTAAGGCAATACACAGACAACATCGTCGGAATAGGTGCTTTGGTTGATAGGGGTGGAAATTTCTATTCGCAAGGGATAGACTACTTTCCCTTAATTAAATTAAAAATAGAAAACTACGAGCCGGACAATTGCCCTTTATGCAAAAAGAGCGTGCCTCTTGAGAAACCCGGCAGCAGGTTTTTAAAAAAATAGAACCCGGCTCAAGGCCGGGCTTTTCATTTCTGAATCGTAATGAATATATGGGCATTGCCACGGATAACATCCAAGAAAATCACATCCTTGGCTCTCTTAATCATTCTCTTAAAGTTAGCCAAATTATCTACTCTCTTATAATTTAGTTTTACAATAACATCTCCGGGCTTAAGTCCTACCATGTAAGCAAAAGAGCCTTCTTCTACACTAATTATAACAACGCCTTTTTTAACCTTTATTCCAAATTTCTCTGCGAGTTGAGGTGTGATATTTGAAACAGAAAATCCGTAACCGGTTTTATAGACCTCATTGCCGCTTGCACTAATCGAAAGATTTTTGGGCCTTTCTCCAAGTTTAACTTCAACATTCATTTTATGATGGTTTCTTATTATGCCAAGTCTAATTTTTGTTCCCGGTCTGAAACTAGATATTATATATGGCAAATCGTAGGATGATTTTAAAGGTTTACCATTCACACTGACAATTATATCCCCCGGTTTTAGTCCTGCTCTGTAGGCTGCAGTATTTTTAAACACTTGAGAAATTATAGCACCGTGCGTATCTTTTAAACCTAAACCTTTTGCTGCTAAAGGGGTCAATGGCTGAATCATTACACCCAAATACCCACGCTTTACTTTTTCCCCTTTCATTAAGTATGGCAATTCGTTCTTAATCATATTTACAGGGATGGCAAACCCTATACCCTGTCCATTTGCTATAATTGCCGTATTCATGCCAATAACTTCACCCTTCATATTCACAAGGGGGCCCCCAGAATTGCCAGGATTAATCGCTGCATCTGTTTGTAAAAAATGATCAAACGGTCCTTCTCCAATCACCCTGCCCTTTGCGGATATAATGCCAACTGTCACAGTTCCATTTAGTCCAAATGGGTTGCCAACCGCCACTACCCAATCCCCGACTTGGATATCATTAGAATTACCAAGCTTCAAAGTCGGCAATGACTCTTTAGGGTTAATCTTAATCAAAGCAATATCGGCCTTAGGGTCAACCCCGACAACCTTTGCTTTATAAACATCGCCAGAACTAAGTATTGTAACACGTATATCTGTTGCACGTTTTATCACATGGTAATTTGTTAAAATATAACCTTTCTTTGAAATTATAAACCCGGAACCCAAGGCATGAATCTTCCTTTTAATAACTGGCGGACCGAAACTGTTAAAAAAGTTTTTAAAAAAGAAATCAAAAGGGGTACTTTGATTAAAATTAAAACCACTAAACGGGTTTTGGTATTTCATAACTTGAGTAGTAGAAATATTAACGACTGCAGGCAAAACCTTTTTCGCCACATCTCTAACGTCTGGCAGGCAAGTTGCGTAAGAGATCGCACTTGTCAAAACAAAAATTGCAATAAATAAATACAGTTTAAACCTTTTTAACATAATACACCTCCTAAATCACCAAATTTTTCAATTTAATCATTTTTTTATCACCTTTAACCTCCAAAACCAGTCTCCTCGATTTTGCCATCTCAACAGTTCTGTTGGCATCCGCTATTCTAAATTGGCCAGAGGAAAAACCAGTTGGAAAAACCTGAGAATTTATTACAAAAGCCATTGTAAAAATGCTGCTCAAAACCAGCCCTCGCCTCATCTCTCACCTCCTCAATCTTTTGGAAAAATTATAAAAATGGAAGATTACAGAAAGATTACAAAACAGATTTTTTAAATCTAACTAAAACAGTGGTACCTTTTGAAGGAGCACTTTCTATAAAAATCTTGCCTTTGTGCAAATCGACAATTTTCTTAACGATAGAAAGACCTAATCCAAAACCCTCTGTAGATTTTGAACGCGACTTATCTATCCTATAAAAGCCTTCAAAAATTTTATTTAGTTCAGCTCTCTCTATTCCAATACCCGTGTCTTTAACAATTATCTCACACTCATTATTTATGTTTTTTACCTTTATTAGAATCTTACCATTTTCAACATTGTATTTGACTGCATTGTCAATTAGATTCACAAATAATTCTTCTAAAAGATTCCTATCCCCTTCAATTAAACAGTCATTTTCAAATTCCACGCTAATATCTACATTTCTATCCTCCGCCTTATGCCTTAAAAGCCCTATTGCATTTAAAATAGCACTTTTAGAACTTACACTTTCTGAAAATTTATGGTCCAACGCCTCTAATCTCGACAGCATAAGCATTTTATCAACTAACTGTGTCATCTTTGAGATTGTTTTTTTAACCAATCTTAGAGCCTTTTTGTAGTCTTCGCTCCTCCTTTCCTTTCTTAAAGCCAAATCGCATTGCATCTGTATCACAGAGATGGGCGTTTTTAATTCGTGTGAGACATCAGATATAAATTGTTTTTCCCTTTTAAAAGCTCCACTTAGCCTTTCTAATAAGGAATTAAATGCGTCAATAACGTCCTTTAGTTCGTCAGGAACATTTCTTATGTAAACCTTCCTGTCAAGATTGTGTTCCGTTATACCTCTTATTTGTTTGCTTAAATCCTCCAAAGGGCTTAATGCTCTATGGGATACATAAAAACCTGAGATTGCAGATATTACTAGTATAAAAAATAGGGTTAAAAAGATTAAAATTTCGAACCTAAGCAACATATCTCTTTCGTCCTTAACATTATAAGCAACTTGTATAATCATTTTATCATTTTTATCTTTAAAATTGACAAGCCTAACAAATTGATTTCCAATTCTAATAGTTTCAAATTCACTCATATTCTTTGTATAAGGAAGAATTAAATTACCCAAAGATGTCGATTTTTCTATGAGCTTCCCATCAAAAGTAAGCAACTGAAAGTAATATTTCGAATAAACGGATGAATAAATCCACAATTGGGCCTTCGATAGGTTAATCTCAAATCGTCGACCGTAAGCATTGGAGAACGAAAATTTAATCGTTGTTGACCGGATAAGTTTGTCCAATTGTATAGCCTTCTTCTTCAAACTCATATCTATTGGCTTGTAAACAATACTCTTTAAATAAAAAATAAAAAACACACCTAAAATGCCAAGCACCACACCAATTATGGCAACATACAAAAGTATTATCCTTGATTTTATTGAGTTAAACTTAAAATTCATTATCCTTTTACCATATACCCAGCACCTCTAACTGTGTGTATTAACTTTTTATCAAAACCCTTATCAATTTTTCTCCTTAGGCGCGCAACCAAAACATCTACAACGTTACTATCAAAATCATAGTTGTAATCATAAATATGTTCTATAATATCCATTCTAGAAAGGAGTCTATCCTTATTTAATGTCAAATACTCAAGTAGCGCATACTCCTTAGATGTTAATTCTATAGGTTTACTCGACCTTTTTACCTCATGTGTATTAAGGTTTAACTCTAAATCAGCAACTCTAACAATACTCTTTACTTCACCAAAAGACCTTCTCAAAAGAGCCCTTACGCGGGCAAGTAGCTCATCAAAAGAAAATGGCTTTGTAAGGTAATCATCAGCCCCACTGTTTAAACCCAAAACCTTATCTTCTGTTGCGCTTTTTGCCGTCAGCATTAATATAGGCGTTTTTACACCATCATTCCTCAAATCTTTAACGATTTCAAAGCCGTCCTTTTTGGGGAGCATTATGTCTAAAATTATAACATCATAAGGCTCGTTAGCTGCCAAATCAAAGCCTTCCTCACCATCGTAAGCTACATCCACGCTATATCCTTCATCCTCCAAACCTTCTTTTATCAACTCAGCTAATGGCACTTCATCTTCAACTACTAAAACCCTCATATTTCCATATTACAATAAAAACATTACAAAACGATGAAAATATTTTGCATAAGCAAACTTAACTAACCTCTGTTAAAAACTTGAACTTCATGGCAAAAAGCTTATCATAAGTTATAAGATGATGGAAACTTAAAAATAGGAGGTGAGAGAATGCCAAAAATTACTTTGTTGGGTCACTCCGCAGTACTGATAGAAGGTAAAAAAACAAAATGTATCATTGATCCATTCATAACGGGAAACCCAGATATAACTTACGGCTTAAAACCATCTGACATCAAGGTTGACTATGTAATAGTGACTCATGGCCATGGTGACCATATTGGAGACGCCATCGACATAGCAAAGAACAATGACGCAACACTTATAGCACCATTTGAACTTGCCATATTCTGTCAAGACAAAGGGGTTCAAAAGCTAAACCCCATGCACATTGGTGGTGCAAAAAGATTTAGCGACGATTTCTGGGTAAAATTAACCATTGCTCATCATGGAAGTGCATTCGTCGACGACAACGGAAATATAATATACACAGGCGACCCTTGCGGAGTTATAGTAGAGCTTGATAGCAAAAAAATCTACCACTCTGGGGATACAGGGCTATTTATGGATATGCAGCTAATCGGTGAGCTCGGTCTGGATATAGCTATGCTTCCAATTGGTGACAACTTCACAATGGGCCCGCAGGATGCAGCCAAAGCTGTAGAATTCTTAAAACCAAAGATGGTGATACCTATGCACTACAGCGCTTGGGATATCATAAAACAAGACCCAAATGAATTTGCAAAATTGGTAGGCGACAAAGCAGAGGTTAAGATACTCAAACCTGGAGAATCGGTAGAAATCTAATGGAGGGCCACCCCTCCTTTCATTTTTGAAGCAAAACGTTTAAGAAAAGAATCAGAAAAACCATAAAAGAAAGAAAAGCTAATTTGTTGTTTTTTTCCTTTAAATAGTAACCTGTCAAATAGAGAAACCCCAAAGCAGGTGAAAAAATCAGCAGGAAAGCCCCATAGTGTGCAAACAAAAAACATTTTAAATTTGCAGAATGACACCCAAATCCCACTGCCATAATAGCAAAACTTATATAAAACAGCACTTTGAGTAAAATGCTAAAAACCTTCACCCTACAGACCTCAAAAACATCTCTAAAGCTATAGCCAAAAGTACAAATGCAAAAACCTTCTTTAAATCATCGCTTTTGAGTTTAGAATGCAAATATACACCCACCTTTGAACCAATGTATGCACCAATTAAACTAACAAAGGCATAAAAAGGGCTCAAACTGCCGTGTTTAAAATAAATATAGGCCGATGCAGATGCCGTTATCCCAATCATAAAACTGCTTGTGGCAGACGCCACCTTCATCGGCAGTTTACACACCTTTGCAAGTATAGGCACCTTTAAAACACCGCCACCTATGCCAAACATACCCGACGATATACCAGCAATAAAAGATATCGGATAGGCAAAACCCAAGTTTTCGACGTTGTAGAAAACCTCTCTACCTATTTGAGGGTCAAAATACGAATATTTACCACTCATCTTATCAAAGCTATCCTTACCTTTTCCTTTAAGCATCAAAAACACCACAAAAACCAAAAAAATAGAAAAAAAGAGTGTCAAAAGCCTATGGTTAATATTTAAAGCCACAAAACTCCCCAAAATAGCCCCCAACGTTGTTGCAAGCTCAAGTGTAAAGCCTAAAGGTAAATTTAACGCCCTGCTTTTTATATGTTTTGAGCTTACAAGCATGCTCAAACCGATGATAGTAAAAAGACTTATGGCAACGGCCTGCTGGATTCTCATTTTAACCAATAAAACAAAAAGCGGAACCATTAAAATTCCGCCACCAATACCGAGCAATCCGCCAATCGAGGCTGCAATCGAGGTAATCAACAATATGTAAAGATAATCAATCATTCTTTCTTTCCGCTCCTCAACGCATATGCTACAACAATTATAAATAAAATCAATAGGAAAAGAAGATTTACTTTACTAAAAATTGACGGTATATACTTCCATTGACTTCCAAAGAAATAACCTACTCCCACATATGAGATACCCCATAGGATTCCGCTTGTTATTGCCCAGAATAGAAATTCATACCTGTTCATTTTGAAAACGCCAGCCAAAAACGGCACGAGTGGCCTTAAAGCACCGACAAACCTACCTAAGAACACACTCTTGCCACCGTGTTTTTTAAAGAACTCAACACCTTTTCCAATGATTTTGTTATGTTTTTTTAGAATGGCTTTGTCTCTGAAATCGTCATAAAACCAAATAGCGAGGTAAAAACTTACAACATCTGCAAATACTGCGCCTAACACGGCACTTGCAATCGTTATGTAAATGTTTATTATACCCTTTGATGCTAAGTATCCACTGCCGACAGAAAACACAGCGCCCGGTACAAACTCACCCAAAAAAGCGAACGACTCCAAAAATGAAACAACAAAAACTAAGCTATATAAAAGCAAGTGATTATTTTTCAAGGATTCCAAAAACGCTAAAGTTCCGTTCATTTTGCAAGGTAAAGCAGATGCTCTTGATTGCCCTGTTTGCCCTTAATGGATGATTTTAATGAACCCTTAAAGCCAAAACCAAGATTTTTAGAAAATCCAATGAGCTTTTCCATAGCCTCATAAACAACTTTCTCATCTTTTACAATACCTTTTTTAACGTTACCCCTTCCCACTTCGAATTGTGGCTTAAACAGAGCAATAACACTGCCACCAGATTTCACAAGCTCAAAAACTTTAGGAAGCACCAATCTCAACGATATAAAGCTCACATCTAAAGAGGAAAAATCAAACAGAATATCGCACTTGAATTTTCTGATATCAGTTTCTTCAAACGAAATTACCCTATTATCCCTTTTTAAACTTTCATGGAGTTGTCCTTTTCCAACATCTATAGCATAAACTAACTTCGCACCCCTATCCAAAAGGCACTGGGTAAAACCCCCTGTAGATGCACCAACATCCAAACACACTTTTCCTTCAACAGAAACACTAAATTTCTTCAAAGCTGTTTCCAGTTTTTCACCTGCCCTGCTGACATACTTTAGTTCTTTTAAAATCTCTACCCGCTGATTTTTAACGTCTAAAGAAGGCTTGAAAACCGCCTTTCCATCCACTTCAACCAAACCGCGTTTTATCAGCTCAATCGCCTTGCTTCTGCTTTCTATATACCCATTTTGAAAAAGAAATTGATCAAGTCTCATCTATTTAAAGTGCTATGGGATAAAAGATTTTTTCTCTTTCTTAAGAGCAAAATCAACTCTTGTGTACTACCAATCTCTTTTGAGTCAACATATACTGAAGTAAAACGTAGATTCTTTGGACAGCTCACAAGTTCCTTTACACGACTATGCAAATCTGCCAAAAAACCATCAACATTCTCAAATCGGTTTTTGCAAACGAAAACAAATGAGTCTCCACCGTACCTTGTAAAATGTTCACATCCAAGTTCGCTCAGATTTTTAATTGTCTCTGCTACTTTTATTAAAAGTACATCGCCTTTTTCACTCCCACACTCTATATTTATAGAGTCCATGCCTTTAACGTCCACCATATAAGTTCTAAAGGCATCCCCAGTTCTAATCAAATCGTTTAATCTCATCAATAGTGCTGACCGTGTTAATAAACCTGTTAAGCTATCAACATGTGAAAACTTCTTTTTATATTCATCAAACGCTTTAGGTATTAACGAACTTTCTCCTATCTTAATCGCTTCCTCAAAACTGTCAATTAAAATACCTAAAGCCCTATTCAAAATTTTCTCATCAAGATGACCTTCTTCACTAAGCATTATATCTATAGCCTTTTTAGGCTCAAAAGCTTTTCTGTATGGTCTTGATGTCGTTAGGGCATCAAACACATCTGCCACAGCCAAAATTTTAGCACCTTTAATAATCTTGTCACACGTTAAACCGTCAGGATATCCCTCTCCATCACACCTTTCATGGTGATGCCTGACCATCTTTGCAATGGTCTTTAGGTCTTTTAAGCTTTTAAATTGGTTTACAATCTCATACGATAAAACAGGATGGTACTTAATCATCTCATATTCCACATCCGATAGTCTTGAGGGCTTCATTAAAACAACATCGGGTATACCTATTTTCCCAACATCATGCAAAAGGCCTGCAACGTAAATTTTATCGGCAAATTTTTTGTTCAATCCAAGCTTCTGGGCAATTTTTTTTGCATAGAAAGCAACCCTTTGGGAATGACCCTTTGTATAAACATCCCTTATCTCTATTGCCAAAACAAAACTATTAATTATCTCTTCTTCATTTTCCGTTATAACCTTGCTCAATTTGCTAAACTCAAAACTCAAACTCAACATCTGAAACAATCTTTTCGTTATTAGCTTCACTATATTCACATCGTAAAGTGAAAAATACATGTCTGTTTGATAGCCATAACCAAACAAACCCTCCAAACGTCCGTTTTCCCAAAGTGGCATAACAAGAACGTTTTTAATACCAAACTGTTCATACATATCCTCCAAGCATTTCGGAGACTTATCAGATATTCCATAAACAAAAACGGCTGCTGCCCTTAATTTTTCTTTATACATACGATAAACAAGCAAAGATTCAATTTCCTTAGTTTTTCTAAATTTCACAAAACCAGCGTTTTTATTGTTCGTTACAAAAGAATAAACCCCGTATTTTGGATAGATTAAACTTATGGCTTTTGCCTTTGTAAGGTTCATTATTTTTCTTAGATTCTCTAAAAGCCAAACTCTTAATGTATCTTTATCGGTATTGTTAGGCAAATCGACATTCAGCTTAACAATCTCTTTTTCTAAAAGCTCCCTATAAACGACGTTTTCTATAATCCTTGAAACAAAAGGGGAAATAAGCTTTATTTTTTCTAAATCGGCACCGTTAAACACTCTTTCTTTGTTAAAAGATTCCAAGGCTATTACTGAATTAAACTCTGTATTCAAGCTATAAAGAAGCACAGACTTTAAACCAGTCAACTTCCACAAGGGGTTAGCGAGCCTGTCCTCTTGGTAGTTTTGAACAATGGAATAGCCTTTTTTAATGGACCTTTCAAAATAAAAATTGTTGTGCTTAGTTTGCCTATACAGTTTGAGAATATCCAAGGAGTTATTCTCAAAGAAAGATGAAGTTTTAGCAAAAGTAATATCAAAATCTTTTAGGGCAACAACACTGACCGCATCTACATCAAAATAACCCGCCAACCCATCCAAAAACTCATGGCTAATCCCATTTTTCATTAAAAGGTTAATTAACCCTATCAAATATTTATCCATAATTAGACTATTGCACAAAAAACAGTTTATGTCAATTTATACTTTAAACATGCCATGCAAATTAAAGGTTTGTTTTTTTAAAAAGACACCGTAAAATTACCAAAGAAACACAACTGAGTGTCGTTGCAGAAGCAATGAACTCCTTTAAATCTTAATTTTTATTTGACTTATAAATATAAATTTGATTAAAATATACCAAATAATTTCCAGGAGGTTGCTTATGGGTAGATTTAAGTTTTTGGCTCTGTCTTTTCTTATTCTAATGTGTTTCCCGCTGTTAACATACGCTGGAAACGTTGACACCTTTGGAATTGGTTCAAAGGCTACAGCACTTGGTGGGGCTTATACAGCTTATGCTGATGGTCCGTTTGCTGTTTATTATAACCCCGCAGGATTAACTCAGATTAAAAAGCCAATGATTAGTGTTGGCGGAGAGATTATGAACCCATCGCTAAAACTCTACAACTACCAGGCTACAGATTTTGCAGGTAGAAAAGTTCAACCTTATGGGAAAGACATAACCGACACATCTCCAGATTTGTTTATTCCATTCGCTGGTTTTGTCATTCCTCTAAACGATAGGTTTACATTTGGTTTTGCAGCATATACACCCTACGGCTTGCACGTAAAATTTGACAGCAATCCTTTGGTAAACCCGGGTGCTTATAACAATTTCGAGTCGTATTACATGAGAATGGTGATGACACCCACAATAGCCTACAAGATTTCAGACAAGTTATCCATAGGCTTTGGTGTATCAATAGGAAGGTCATATAGCGGTAGTGAGAGAAGATTATATTTGCCAGGAACCTACCTAAATAACAAAGTTATAAAAGGCACTTTCAAAGACCCAATAAACTACTCATACAACATAGGTATCCTTTACAAACCTATAAAACAATTAGCACTCGGATTAACATACAGGTCTGAGGCTCACACTAATTTCACAGGCACAGTAACTATTGTAGGCGTCCAAAGTGTCGGTGCTTCTACTGTTATAAACCATCCAGACCAGGTCCAAGCGGGCATTAGGTATATGCCTACAAACCGTTTGTCTTTTGAAGTTGATTTCTTATGGACTCATTGGGGATTGATAGACAAATATACGCTGCACTTCAACGAGCCCATAGCAAGTTTAAACAACATAAGAGAGCAAACATTCTTGAGAAATTGGAAAAACACGAAAGAATTAAGGTTCGGTGCAGAGTGGAAAGCAACAAAGTTATTGACCTTGAGAGCAGGCTATTACTATGACCCATCACCAATTCCAACCGATACATTCGACATGGTTTGGCCAGATGGCAATAAAGAGACATACAGTTTTGGTGCGGGCTTGAACTTTGGAAGATTCAGCGTAGATACAGCCATTCAATATATAATAGCATCAAGCAAAAGATATGTTAGAGGCGATAGCGAAGAGTTGAATAGTTCCTATCCAAGTACGGATGCCCCAGGAAAAGTTAATACAGAAGGATATGGGAAATTGTGGGGATACAGCTTGACGTTAAATTACAAATTCTAATTAACAAGGAGGTAATTTTATGAAAAAATTTATCGCATACCTTGCAGCTTTAACATTAGTGTTAATGGTTTATTCCTGTGGAAGCGGTGGTGGAGGACCTCACCTTGGAGGTGCGAGTAACGTAAGTCCTCAATCAACGCCAACTACAACATACAATATAAACCAGCAAGATCCAAGTAGATCTGTAATACCATTTCCAAACGATGTGGCCTTAAATGGCAGTTCGGACTTAGGATCTGTCTTATTACAAGGCATGGAAGGTTCTACAAAAAGTCTGACAAGATCCGATGGAGTTGATCCCAAAACGGCCAATCTTTTAGCATTCTACACAGCTTTAATTTCTCTAAAATTAAAAGGGTTCAGCCCAAACACACCTGTCATAATCCCCGTTACAAAAGGTGTCCAATTAGATGAAAGTGAGCTGCAAACAAATATAAAGGCAATTGATTTAACAAAGTTTATAAAATCTATAATTGGAAACTTTTTATTAACTAAAAAATATACACCTACTTCCCCAAGTGATTACTGCGCTCTATTTAGTAGCAATCAAGACAACGATACCTTAGCTATAGGTTGTGCAGAAACAATTTTAGGATACTATGCAAAAACAAATCCTACGGCATTAGCCACGTTCATAAAAGGTATCTCGACCCAAATCTATACGCCTTTGGTTATAAAACAAAACGTAGCCAATGGTGTGGTTTATGGCTACCCTGTTGTTCCTTTCAATCCAGGCGATAAGTATGTAGTTGTGGTTAAAAATGGAATAAGCAAGCTTGGTTCATCTTTCATAGGTCAATTGTTAATAAGTAATAAATCACTAAAAGGAACAAGCTTCGAAAAATTGGAGAAACTAAGAAAGTTCTTTGTCGGCATTCTTCCTTTATTAAGTGCTCTAGATATACAAAAAAGCAATATAAACGAAATGACTACCTTTACTGTAGCAGATAAAACTTTGAGCCTAACCGATTACGGGATAATGTCTCAATTGGCAACCGGATTAGAAAACGGTAGCATCCAAGTTAGTGATTTGATTGGCGCTTTAGAAACTTTTGTAAAAGATGACAATTCAAGTAACATAACTAATCCAAATATTAAAGGAATTATAGATGATATTTCAAGTAACGCTTATAATTATTCTGATTTAGACAATATGACCTATGCTGGTCCTTATTCCAAAAATGAATATCTACAGATTGACGGCTTGAGCGATTTACCACTTGTGTGTCAAAGCCTATACCAAGATAATGTAAGTACTGTAAAAATAACAAATATACCGGATAATTTAACAACTTTGCTTGGGTCACTATCAACCCCTCTGCCTTTAGATAACGTAACACCATACATGCTTACGCCAAATGTATATGCATTGCAATATATACAGCCTATAGCTACAGATCTTGTTACTCAGATGGCTATTTATAAAGCCAGTGACAACACAACAGCTTTGTTAAATGCCGCTAATGATTGTAAATTAATCTTCGACAATGCTACACTTTATGACAATGTAACAACAGCCATTTATCCACCGAAAACTCAATTAACTAACCTAAAAGGGTTCCTGATATTCCAACATGGTTTGGGCCGCGACAAAAGCGACGCTGGTGCGTTGGCAAAGGATACACAAAATTTCGGCAAATACATTATATTCGCTATGGATTTACCGTGGCATGGCAACAGGATTCCACCCAATCCAATGTTTGACAACATGACCAATGAATGTAAGGTCAGTGGTTCTTGTTATCTAACATCCAATCCTATAGATGATGTTATGAATCTCTATCAATCTCTCCTTGATATGCACACATTCACAAAATTTGTTTATGCAAGCGATGTAGAAACAATGGCAAAAGTCGGCACAGCATTAACCGGAAATCCTCTACCTCCTCTACCAGTTTTCTTTGCCGGTCAGTCCATGGGATCAATTACAGGTTCAATGCTGCTAAACATAGACAATATAACACAATCGAAAGCCCTTGAAAGCGCTGGATTACCAGCAAACAACTACATATCTAAAGCAGTTCTCAATGTAGGCGGTGCAAACTACTCAGCCATTATCAACGGCGCTACTAATCCAATGATTGCAGCATTAGGCAAGGCAGCAACTGGCGGTGAATATACCAAAGATCAGGTAGGATACAACTTAGCTATAGCCCTATTCCAACTTGTACTTGATCCTGTTGATCCTGCTTTCATGTCAAGGAACCCGAGCATAAAAAACAAAATAATTATGCAAAATGTAAATGGAGACACACTCGTTCCAAACACATCAAACAAACTGTTATACTACGCTTACAACTACAATTACAAAAACATAGCTTCATTCAAAAGATTAAGCCCAGTTAAAGTTCTTTATGACAACAGCACCATTTCAGCTACAGCTGGAAAGTGGTATATGTTTGAAGGAAGCTCTCAATATCCATGGATTAACCACGGATTCCTAATTCACACTGCAGATACCCAGTACGCATTAGATCAAAGCTACCCATCTACTGTAATTAATGGTAAACCGATGATAAACTTAGACTATGCTAATGATGCTGAAGCCCTTGCAAGACAACAAATGTGTACATTCTTATCACCTACACCTTAAAATTCTACAAAAAAACCTAAAAAAGCGGGCACTCTTGCCCGCTTTTTTTAATATGAGAATTTATATTATATATTCAAACTTGAATTTCTATCAATTATTCTTATTATATTAAAAAAGAAGAGGGGAGGTTTGTCATGAAACAGTTAGTAGATTTTTCAAATGCTCTTTCAAAAATAGTCTCTTTTGGCGGTGGGCATTTAATAGTAAAAAATGTAAAACTCAGGCAGTATTTATTAAAAAAGGGCTACGAAGTTGCATACAAATCCTTAGTTGAAGAAAATCCAGATAAGAGACCCATCGAAATGCAAAAGGAAAAGGTAAGAGTTATACTAAACTTGTTTGAAATTGCCGATAAACGCATGAAAGAAGGATTAATCTCACCAAAGGTAGCACAGGCCGTTGTTAGAGTCTTAATAAACAATTTAGTAATTCCAACAAAAGAGTACAAAGAAACGGAAAAAAAATTTAAAGAACAGTTTGGCAGGACTCCTCCAGCATTCTTGGTTATTGCCCCAACAAAGAGATGCAATCTACATTGCATTGGTTGCTATGCATCATCAGACTCAAAATCAGCTGAGACAATACCTTATCCTACTTTAAACAGGATATTGAAGGAGAAAAAGGACTTTTGGAATTCAGGGTTTACTGTAATTACAGGGGGAGAGCCATTCCTGTATAAAAGCGAGGGTAAAGATATATTAGACGTAATTGAAGAGCATCCCGACGACTGGTTTATGTTTTACACAAATGGAACTCTAATAACAAAAGAAGTGGCAAAAAGAATGGCAAAATTAGGCAATGTAACGCCAGCTATATCAATTGAAGGGTTTGAAGCAGAAACAGACCTAAGAAGAGGCAAAGGAACATTTAAAAAGATACTAGAGGCTTTTGATAACCTACGCAACGAAGGTGTACCTTTTGGAATATCAACCACGGCGATGAGACACAATGCAGAGTTATTAGTAAGCGACGAGTTTTTGGATTTCTACTTTAATCAACAAAAAGCTACATACGGATGGTTGTTCCAATATATGCCAATAGGAAGAAAATACACACTTGACCATCTAATTACGCCTGAGCAGAGACTCTATTTGTTTAAGAAAGAAAGGAAGATTCTCTGGGATTACAAATTATTCTATCCAGATTTCTGGAACAGCGGAGTTTTGGCCACTGGATGCATATCAGCAGGAAGAGAAGGTGGGTATTTATACATAGATTGGAATGGAACGGTTACACCATGCGCATTTTTCCCATATTCACCTGTGAATATTCTTGAAGTTTACAAAAAAGGCGGAAATCTAAATGATGTTTATAACCAACCGTTCTTTGAAGCCATTAGAAAATGGCAGGATGTTTACGGCTACAAGAGAGAGCCAGACAAAGTCGGCAATTACATATTAGGTTGTCCGATCAGGGATCATCATAGTGTAGCTAGAAACATAATTGACAACTTTAATGCAATGCCAGAAGATGAGAGTGCAAAGCAGGCTTTAAAAGACAAGGAATATTACAGAGGAATGGTCGAATACGACATGAAACTCAAAAAGCTACTGGATCCTTATTGGAAAGATATTTATCTAACCGGTAAATTCAAAGAGTACGAAGAGGAGCAACCATCGGTTAAAGTAGCCAATTAAAGAAGGCTCTTCTTGTATCTGGTTTTGGTATGTTTTAAAGCGGTAGCTGTGGCGACTCTACCTTGTGGGGTACGCTTTATGTACCCCATCTGCAACAAGAAAGGTTCAACAACATCTTCAAGAGTACCTTTGTCTTCACCTATGCTCGCAGCGAGTGTATCTATTCCAACTGGCCCACCGTTAAACTTACGCAAGAGAGTAGAAATATACTTTTTATCCAAATAATCAAGCCCGTCTTCATCTATTTGCAACATTTCCAACGCCCTCAAGGCAATATCCTTGTTAATCGTGTCCTCATTTTCAATTTGAGCCAAATCCCTAACCCTTCTTAAAAGTTTATTGGCTATTCTCGGTGTTCCACGTGACCTCTCTGCAACAATCCTTCTTGCTTCTATACCCAAACCAATATCTAAAAGTTTGGCTGAGCGCTCCAATATCTTTTCTATTTCGTCAACCGAATAAAAATCCAACCTAAAAATCATGCCAAATCTGTCCCTCAGCGGAGATGTGAGAAGCCCAACCCTTGTAGTAGCTCCAACTAAAGTAAAAGGCGGCAAATCTATCCTAATAGTCCTTGCTCCCGGGCCCTGCCCCACAATTATGTCAAGTTTAAAATCTTCTAAAGCTGAATATAACGTTTCTTCAACGGCCCTATTTAACCTATGAATCTCATCGATAAATAAAACATCCTTTTCATTCAAATTTGTTAGTATTGCGGCTATATCACCTACCCTTTCAACAGCCGGACCAGTTGTGGTTATAATGTTCGAGTTCATTTCTTTAGCTATGATATTAGCCAAAGTGGTTTTTCCAAGTCCTGGCGGCCCATAAAAAAGGCAATGTTCTAAAGCCTCACTTCTCTTTTTTGCTGCCTCAATGGCAAGAGACAGCCCTTTAACAACGTTCTCTTGGCCTATATATTCTCTTAAGCTTAAAGGCCTTAGATTTAAGGTAACATCATCATTTTCATAACCATTTTCTCTCAATGTTTAGCCCCTAAAACTTGTTTTCTTATAGAGTCAACTTCATCCATGCTAAGTTCTCTGTATTGGCCAGCTTTTAAACTGCCCAATTGTATGCCTCCAATGGCTATGCGCTTAAGACTCTCTATGCCAATATCAAAAGCTTTTAGAAAACGCCTTAAGATTCTATTTCTTCCTGTATCTATGGCAACAATAATCCAATTTGGATTAACTGTCTTTTTTATTGCCAAAGGCTTAAAAAAACCATCCTCTAACATTATGCCTTTTGACATCTCTTTTAGTTTTTTTGCCTTTATAGGTTTTCTTGTCTTTATAAGGTATGTCTTTCTGATTCTAAATTTAGGATGCATTAGCATATTAGCAAACTCCCCATCGTTTGTAACAATTAGTAGTCCTTCAGATAAATAATCAAGTCTACCAACGCAAATAAGCTTTTGGTTTATACTTTTAAAAAAATCGCAAACTGTTTTTCTATTCTCTTCGTCTTTGGTAGAACTTATCACAAAAAGGGGTTTATAGAAAGCAAAGTAAAGTTTACCTCGCTCGTTTAGAGCAACTACCTTTCCATCTACTTCTAAAATATCACCCTCTGAAAGATTAACGAAACTCTCTAATGTTTTGCCGTTTATTTTAACCCTTCCAGACTTAACAAATTCGTCTGCCTTTCTTCGTGATATGTTTAAAGTCTGAGCTAAATATTTATTAACCCTCATTCACAAATCCAGACAAAACCCTACTCCTTTTCCTATGTCTCAGCTTTCTTAAAGCCTTTGCTTCAATCTGCCTAACCCTTTCTCGGGTAACACCCAACACTCTACCTACTTCTTCAAGCGTATGGTCATGCCCATCACCTATTCCAAATCTCATCCTCAAAACCTTTTCCTCTCTTTCTGTTAATGTTGACAGCACTTCTTCAATCTTCTCTTTCAAATTTTCCTCTATAACATAAGATAGGGGCTGCTTTGC
>JALVTR010000164.1 GCA_027035885.1 Desulfurellales bacterium | reverse complement strand
GACCTTTTTTTGTTTTTAGAAGAGCAGGCTTATTTAGGATTAAAGTTGGATAATGTGCATAGATGCAAAGACATCAATGGTAAAATTGAGCTTGAACCTTTGGACAGGGCAGATTCTGTTTATAAAGATAGCTTAATTATAATGAATACCGACAACATTGTTACGATAAAATTTTTAAAAGAAGATTCTGAGTTAATTAAAAGCATTGATGTAAATCCAGATAAAAGTGTTCAGCTAAATGAATTAAAAAATGTTTTAAAATTTAAACCCAAGAGAAAGGGGACGGTGTGAGTATGGGTAAAAAACTCACTAAAAAAGATGTTGTGGACGCCTTGTATAATGTTGTTGATGCAGAAATTGGGCTTGATATTATTAACTTGGGTTTTGTTTATGGAATTGACATTGACGATGAAAATGTTGTTAAGATTGTAATGACCTTAACCACTCCTGGATGTCCTTTGATAGTGCCAATCCAAGAGGATATTGTTAGTAGGGTTAAAGAAATCGGTGCTAAAGATGTGATAGTTGATATTGTGTACGATCCGCCGTGGAATCCCTACATGATGAGTGAAGAGGCTCGCAAAAAATTGCTTGGCGAGTAATGTCTTTAGGCTGTGCAATCATAACCTATAACGAAGAAAAAAACTTAGAGAGAACTTTAAAGAGTGTGGGTTTTTGCAGTGAGATAGTGATTGTTGATTCTTACAGTAAAGACAGAACGGTAGAAATTGCCAAGCGCTATACGGACAAGGTTTATACTCAAGAATGGTTGGGCTATGGAAAACAAAAAAATTTTGCTATTAATAGATTGTCCACTGATTGGGTTTTGAGTTTGGATGCAGATGAGGTCGTTTCCGATGCCTTGAGAAAAGAAATTATTGATGAGTTGAAAAAGCCAAGGCACAACGCCTATGCTTTGAATTTTCAACTAATTTTTATGGGAAAACCGCTAAAATTTGGAGGCGTTTATCCTGACTATCACGTTCGCCTATTTAGGAGAGGGCAATATTGGTTCGATGATAGTGACGTGCACGAAGGCATAAGGGCTGAAGCTGTTAAGATGAAAAACCCTATTTATCACTATAGCTATGACAGTTTGGATGATTACTTCGAAAAATTTAATAGGTATACTACACTTGCTGCTAAAAATAGATTAAATAAAGGGAAAAGGGTTTCCAAACTATATCCCTTTTTAAGGTTTGGTTTTGACCTTTTTAAACGTTTCATTCTAAAGGGCGCTTTTTTAGACGGTTACCCCGGTTGCGTGTATGCCCTACTTTCAAGCTACTACGCATTTGTGAAATATGCAAAGTTGTTAGAATTGGATAGATGCTAATAGAAGTTTTACTTTTTTTCTTTGCTATCGTTATTTTTTTGCTGCGCTATAATTTCTTTCGTCCCTCCCAAAAAGGTATTTTGGTTTTATTGTACCATAGAATTGATGATAAACCTACAGGTACAGATTTAGATAAATTTTCAATATCTATAGATGCTTTTGAGAAGCATGTTAAAAGATTAAAGAAAAAGGGGTTTCTGCCTGCTTATCCTAGTAATATTGATGAGATTATTCAAAAGAGAATGTACCTAAAGAATCGATACGTGATGTTTACGTTTGATGATGGATATAAAGACAATTTGCAGGCCGCCAAGGTTTTAAAAAAATATAGTTACAAAGGTCTTTTTTTTATATCAACAGCTCATATAGGAAAATATTTGGATGGAATTGAAATGCTTACCCCCGAAGACCTTAAGCTGCTGTCCGGTATGGGAATGTTTTTAGGTAGCCATTCAAATAGGCATGTTAATCTGTTAAAGTTAACCTTGGAGGAGATAAAGGCAGAAGTGTTGCGATCTTTCAATATCCTTTCTCAGTATCAAAAGACCATAGAAGATTTTGCCTACCCATTTGGCGGATACAACGATGAAATAGCAAAATTGATTGGTAGTTTAGGTGTTAAAAGAGCCTATATTATAGGGCAACGGATTTACTGCCCAACTATTCACTCTACCTTTAAGATTCCAAGGGCTATAGTAAGAAAAAATACAAATTGTATTGATTTTTATTTAATTTCCACACGTGGCAGGTCGAGGTTTTAATTTTTTACAATTTTAAATATTTTAATTATATACATTACATAGATTCATTCACTTAATGAAATAGTTGAGCTTGACAAATAATGTCTGTTTTTTTATGCTTACATGTAATTTTATTTAATTAATTTAGAAGGAGGTTTAGTACAATGAAGATGGCAGAAAAAGTCAAGTCCCATAGGAAGAAGTTGGGGCTCACATTGAAAGCATTGGCGGAGAAAGTTGGTTGTACTGATGCTTATATTTCCCAAATCGAGACAGGCAAGGCAGTTCCATCTATCAGTGTATTAAAGAAAATAGCACAAGCCTTGGATGTTCAGGTTAGAGACCTTTTAAGTGATGAACCTGCAAGTGACAAGATTTTTTTAACCAAGGAAGAAAGAACCCAAATTATTTACCCGGGCAGTCATATTTATGCGGAGTTGTTGGTAGGCAAAATCTCCAATAAAGCTATGGAGCCCTTATATAAGGTTGTGCCTGTAGGATGCGATTCTAAGGGAGAACATAGACACGTAGGTGAGGAATTTGGTTATATTCTAAAAGGGAAATTGGAGTTGAAAGTTGGAGATCAAGTTAAAGTTTTAGGTCCCGGAGATAGTTTCTATTTTACATCCTCTCAACCCCACTCTTACAAAAATGTAGGTGATGTAGATGTTGAAACAATTTGGGTAGTTAGCCCACCAGTTCTTTAAATCGATATAGCCTTGCGCAGTAATTGTTTAATATGTGTTCTTTTTTTGGGGGAATAGTGAGGTGGTTGTCTTTGGATGTTATATATAAAAGATGACCGCCGCTTATTCTTTTTTTGATTTTTTCTATTAATGGTAAAATTTTCAAAGCACGCACGGTAATGACATCGCAATTCAATGTAGTTTCTATCTCTTCTACCCTTTTATTTATAATATTGCACCGCGAATTCAATTTAGCACACACATATGTTAAAAATGCGCATTTTTTGGAATTTGTTTCTATCATCGTAATATTTAAACTTGGTTCATATATTTTTATTGCTATCGCGGGAAAACCACCCCCAGAACCTATATCTACTATTGATAGGTTGCTGTTTTTAAAAATCTTAAAAAATAGCAGTGACGGTTCAAGTAGATGATTTATAATATCCTTATCTCTTTTGGATATCAAAGCTATATGTCTGTTCCATTCAGATAATATCTCTAAATATAAACAGAATTGTTCTATATTTTTTTGCGGTATGTCTAATTTTCTAAACGACTTTTCAAGCAGTATTCTTTGTTTTTTCATCGTGTTTTTTTAGATATACCATAAGTATAGATATTGCTGCAGGTGTAACCCCAGATATTCTCATAGCCTGACCTATAGATGTAGGCTTAATTTCCATTAGCTTACCTCTAACCTCATTCGATAAACCGCTAACCCCCGTATAGTCAAAATCTTTTGGGATTTTCATATTTTCATATTTCTTAAATTTTTCTATCTGCTGTTTTTGCAAATTTAGGTAACCTTCATATTTTATGTCTATTTCTACCTCCTGTTTTACAAATTTATCGAGTTTTTCTAATCCAGGAATGAGTGTCATTAACTTATCATAGTTTATCTCTGTTCTTCTTAAGAGCTTAGCTAAGTTGATTTTTGTTTTGATTATTTCAGTCCCTAACTCTTTCAGCTTTTCATTAGTTTCTTCGTTGGGGGAAATAAATGTTTTTTTTAGATTCTTTATTGTTTCTTCTATTTTTATTTTCTGCTCTTGTATTATTTCATATTCGTCTTTACTTAAAAGTCCTACTTTAAATGATTTTTCTGCGAGGCGTAGGTGGGTATTGTCTTCCCTTAAGATTAATCTGTATTCTGCTCTTGAAGTAAACATTCTGTATGGTTCTTTAGTCCCTTTGGTAACCAAATCGTCTATGAGAACGCCGGTATACGCCTCAT
>JALVTR010000163.1 GCA_027035885.1 Desulfurellales bacterium | reverse complement strand
TATTGGAGACTCTTTTATGGCTCTTTTAAACCCTTTCTTCACAGCGTATAGCACTTTATTTTCTTTTGATATAAATAATACATATAAATAATACACCAGAAGGAATTGTGCCGCTGTAATAATAAAGGTCGGCGTTTTGCATAATTAAGGCTACATCTATGTTTTTTTTGCTCAGTGTTTCTGATAATTTTCCAATTCTTATTAAAAATTCGCTTATCATTTTTTCTACCTCCTTAACTTTGTTTATTATTTATCAATAATCATTTGATTAAGTCAAGCATATAAATTTATTGAACATTACAAAAAATTTGTTAAAATTAAATGGAGACATAGACAAGTTAATGTATGGTTTAATGGTTCATAAAAAATTCCTGAGTGGGGGGTGTTTGATGTATAGGATTATAACCGCTACAAGTGAGGCTTATAATTATCAGTTGTTGCTCAAAAGACTTTGGGAAATTCCTTTGATATATTCACCGAATAAAGAAATTGTGTATAGGGATTTAAAAAGGTATACGTACTTAGAATTTTATCAGAGATTAAAAAAAGTGGCTAATATGCTTGATTCAGTTGGGGTTGGTCCTGGAGATGTTGTTGGTGTTGCAGATTGGGATACCACAAGATTTTTAGAGCTCTTTTTTTGTGTTCCTATGAAGGGCTCAATAATCCACACAGTTAATATAAGGTTGAGCCCAGAACAGATACTTTACACGATAAACCATGCTGAAGATAAGGTTCTTATAGTTAATGAAGAGTTTAAGCCTATAGTTGAAAAGATAAAATCTAAGTTTGAAACTGTGAAAAAAATAGTATACATGAGCGATGATGAAGAAAAAAGTGAGTACGACAACCTTGTATCCATGTCTTCTGATGATTATGAGTTTCCTGATTTTGATGAAAATACACAGGCTACTCTGTTTTATACTACCGGAACTACTGGAGATCCAAAAGGAGTGTATTTTAGCCATAGGCAGTTAATGCTACATACATTTAGTGTATCAATAGCCTTGAGTGCTTATGAAACACATGGCAGGTTTAAATCTAACGATGTTTATATGCCTATTACTCCCCTTTTTCATGTTCATGCTTGGGGAGTTCCATTCATAGCCACTTTACTTGGTGTAAAGCAAGTTTATCCAGGAAGGTATGAGCCTGAAATGCTGCTTTCATTAATCGAGAAAGAAAGGGTTACAATTTCCCATTGTGTGCCGACTATTCTTCATATGCTTTTAACTCATCCAAAGGCTAAGGAAATAGACTTATCAGAATGGAAGGTTATCATTGGTGGTTCGGCTCTTTCAAAAGGCCTGTGTAAAGAGGCCATGGATGTCGGCATTGATATATACACTGGATACGGCATGAGCGAAACATGTCCGGTTTTGACATTGGCGTACCTTAAGCCTAATATGCTTGATTACGATTTGGATAAGCAGATTGATATAAGGACAAAAACGGGTTTGCCTATACCTTTGGTTAGCCTTGAATTGATGAATGAGGACGGTAGTTTTGTTCCTCACGATGGTAAGAGCACAGGGGAAATCGTTGTTAGAACACCATGGTTAACCCAGGGTTATTTTAAAAATGAGGAAGGTTCTAAAGAGCTTTGGAGATATGGATGGTTGCATACAGGTGATGTGGGATATATAGATGAGGAGGGATATCTTAAAATAACCGACAGGGTTAAGGATGTCATTAAAAGTGGAGGAGAGTGGATATCGTCTTTAACACTTGAGGATATAATAAGCCAGCATGAGGCTGTCAGTGAATCTGCCGCTGTAGGCAAGCCTAACAAAGAATGGGGAGAAAGGCCAGTTATATTTGTGGTGCTGAAGGATGAGTATAAGGGTAAAGTTTCTAAAGATAGCTTGATTGAATTTTTCTACAAGTATGTTGAACAAGGTGTTATACCTAAATATGGCATACCAGATGATATTATCTTCGTGGATAGCCTGCCAAAGACAAGTGTAGGTAAACTTGACAAGAAAGAACTTAGAAAAAAACTTAATTGATGCATGTTTTGCTTTTAACTGTAGTTTTTTTGTATGAAACTCCTTATCTCTTTTAAAGAGGTAAGGAGTACATTTTCTTTGATGTCATAAAAAAGCAACTGAATATAGATTATGTTATTGTCAGTTGTGATAGCTAAATGATTAAAATATTTGAGAGGAATTTTTTCTGCTAATTCTTTAAATCTCTTGTCAAAATTTTTATGTTCGTACAACATCTCGAATTTTTCACCATTTATCTCATATGTTTCCTTTTTGAGTTTATCCTTATTGTATATTTTAGGTTTGGTCAAATTAAGCGGGCTTTTTCTTATGAGATGAAATTCGCATCTAAGAGGTTTTTTTGTATAGAATAGTAGTTGTAAATTGTCTTTCCCACTTGTTAGGAACATAAATGGCAGATACAAAAGGCTTTGTCTTGGTATGAGACGTAGGTTTGCTAAGACTTTTTCTATTCCTTCAACCTGGTATTCTACACTAAAGCCTAATACTCCACCCAAATATGTATAGAGCTTGTCTTTTGGGCTTAGAGCTTTTTCTAACACCTCCGCAAATTTTTTCATTATTTTTACATTCCTTTTGTAGCCTATATAGTATACAACGCTTATAATAAGGCTAACAGCTATGAATAGTCCGATTAGCCTACTTGACAATTTTTTCTAACCTTTGACCTAAATTCGTTAATGTTTTTATGTCCATTGCATTTCTTAAGTAGGGTATCCTTATAATGGGCAGATTTAACTCTTGTTCTGAATTTTTTTGTCCAGTTCCCTCTTTGTTCAGAATTGCAAAATCTAAAGTTAATTTCAATCCTCTTAATCCATTTATTATTCGCAGACTTTCGCTTAGAGACATTTCGTCTTCATTTAGAACTACAGCCATTTTGCATTTTGATTTATCAGATAAAAGATTTACTAAAAATATAATATAGTCTGACTGATATCCTAATTCTTTTAAAACCTTATCATTTTCTTCTTCTAAAGCTAAGGATTTGTCTATTTTTTTAGGGTTAATATTGGCAATTGCAGCCCTATGATTGATAATTTTCTTTCTCCATCTTACCAGTTTTTCTATCCACATTTTTGAACTGAACGGCAAGGATAGAATCTTGAGCATTAAACCTGTAGGAGGCGTATCAATAACTATATATTCAAAATTTTCATTTTCTTCTATTTTTTCTTTCATTGCGTACATTAAGGCGTACTCTTCCATGCCAGGTGAGTGTTTAAGTAAGTCAAACATGTTTTCTAAATTAACAATCTGGAGGTACTTGTACATTTCTTTCATCCTGACTGTAGTTTTGTGTAGAAAACTTTTTAAATAACTCTCCACATCAACTTCTTCTGCAAATAAAAAGTCGTTTACCTGTGTTTTTTTGTGGAGGTCAAGATGGACTATATCGGATAGGTTATGAGCTGGATCTATTGATATCCAATATACGCTTTTATTCTCACTAGAAAGGTAAAAGGATAGAGCTGCCGAGGATGTTGTTTTGCCAACTCCTCCTTTTCCTAAGAAAAAAACAATTTTTTTCATATATCACTCAAATCAAAGAAATTTGCCAGCTTGTCATCTAAATCCTCAGATTTAAATATCATTGTTTTAATTTCATGTTCCATGTAGGGCAAAAGTGCCATCCCCAAAAAGGACGGTGGGGATGGCAAGCCCATCAAAGAACTGAAAATAATTAAGGCAAACCCGTTTTCCATCTCGGAGAGCTCCATTTCTAAGGCAGAAGTACTTTCACCTTTAAAGCCTTCCAAGAAGTATCCAAAATTTTTAACAAAATTTTCAAGCGTTTTCTTTAGCGACATCGATATCTTTATCCGGCCTTGAGAAGTCAAATATGAGTATTAAGTTTAACAGTATCATTATGACCATTATAATGATTATTAGCCATCCTTGAACTGGATTCTTTGCAGCTGCACCTGGTGCTACGGCTGCTAAGTACCAAATCATAGCTGCTGTTACTGTAACCCACAAGAATATAGCACCTGAGAAAATAGACCATGAAGGTTTCTTTTGAACCCTCATTACCCACGAACTAACTGTGAATAACGCTATCGATGCGAGCATCTGATTTGCTGCACCGAATGCAGGCCAAATAAGTTTCCACTCACCACTCCAAGCCAAAGCAATACCTATAGCAGCTGGAATAAATGAAGCTACCCATTTATTTGTAAAGAAATTGTATATTCCCCTTGCTGAATCTTTTATAGGTTCCATTATTTCCGCAAAAGTATACCTTGCAAGCCTATTTGTTGTGTCAAGTGTTGTCATAGCAAAAGATGCTACCCACATAGCAGCTAATAACATCATGAATTTTTCTGGTATACGCAATACAGCATAAACAACATGTGCATAGGACTTAGCAAAAAGACCTACAGGACCACCGGATGATTTCATTATATGTATATAGTTATTGCCAAATGCCGTTGGATTGCTCAAAATGGAACTTTTTGCAGTTCCAAGTAAACCTGCGCCAGCTATACCCACAGATAAGACTACCAATGTAGACAAAAACCCCTCTGTGAGCATTCCACCGTAGCCTATGAATAAACCCTCAACTTCATTGGACAACTGCTTTGAGCTTGTTCCACTTCCAACCAGAGCATGGAAACCACTGAGAGAGCCGCATGCAATTATAAGGGGAATTGTTGGCCAAAACGGCGATGGTTTACCACCTATTATTGGTGCTGAGAACATTGTTGTTGCAGGTATAGACATTGGTTTGAAAGAGAAAAGTATAGCTACTCCACCTATTACCAATCCGAATACCAATAGCCATGCATTCATGTAATCTCTTGGTTGCAATAGAATATTAACTGGTAGTGCAGCAGCTATGATAATGTATATTAAAAATACAATCATCCATGTTTTATATGATGCGTGGAATGGATAGTATACTGCTGCCCAAATTGATGCAGCAAGCATTATAATTGCAATTATACTTGACACCCCAAAGTTCCATTTAAGTTTGTACATTATGAAACCTAAGATAACGGCAAAGAAAATTTGTAGGAAGTATGCAGTTGGAACAGCTGCCTGTTTGACAAATATGATTCCTAAGACAGCACCAAATGCGGCAACAACTAATATAAGAACAAAAAAGATAAACCAAGCAAAGATGTAGGATGTGCGTTTTTTGATAACTTTTCCTGCCACCCACTGTATAGAGTGGCCATCGTATCTCACAGAACTCATTAAGGATAGATAATCGTGTACTGCACCAATAAAGACATTACCGAACCAAATCCATAGGAGTGCTGGTAACCATCCCCAGGCGAGAGCAATTACTGGGCCTACAATTGGAGCGGCACCGGCTATGGATGCAAAGTGGTGACCGAAAAGTACGTATTTGTTGGCAGGTACATAGTCAACGTCGTCATACAACCTTTTTGCCGGTGTTTCCTTGTCGGATTTACCCACGATAGAACGTTGAAGATACTTGCCGTAGAGATGATAAAACACTAAGTAGATGCCAAGGCCGATGATTATAAGAACAGTTGAACTCATACAACACCTCCATCATTAAATTAACAATATTTTAAACATTATCATAAATGTGTCAAATATTTAATAAGTTATTAATTATGAATTTTACTCCAAAATATGTTTTTATATCTTGTCAATCCGTTTTTTTGTTCTGTGATTTTGATATTGAACTGGGTATATTTTGGGTTAAATTCATTTCTTATCTTGTTATGCATTCTAAATTCTCTGTTTCTTTCTCTTGTTTGTAAGCTATGACATCCAAAGCCACTTTTGCAGCAGCTGGCATTCCCGCCTGTACTACTAAGGATCTTGCAGGTTTTTGTGTAAAGTATTTAGCATAGATGTCATTTACCGTTTGAAAATCATTCAATTCTATTATGTACAGTGTAGCCTTGACAACATCCTTTAGATTAAATCCGCCCTCATTCAATATAGTCTCGACATTTTTAATCACCCTGTCGGTCTGTTCAGCTACATCTTCGCTAACAATTTTACCCGTTATTGGGTTTATCCCAAGTTGCATGGAAACAAAGCAAAAGTTATCAATAACTATACCTTGGCTGTAAGGCCCTAATGCTTTTGGTGCATTAGTTGTTTCAATGCTTTTCATCTCTCCTCCTAATTGCTAATTTTAATTTTTAAAATGTTGTAAAGAGGCATTGTCTGCATCCTTTGAAAAATATCCCCTATAGTTAAATTATTGTTGTTTGTGATTTCTATTGTTATATTGTTGCTTTTTCCTTCTGATAAATTTATTATAGGTTTAGAGTACATCTTAAGTGATGTATTTCTCAAATAAAAGCTAAATTGTTTTATAAGATTTTCTTTTGTAATATTATCTTCTTTGGCTATAAAGTTCTCAACTCTCTCAATCAAACCCTTGTTTGTAATTTTAAGCGTAAATTGCTTTGGTTTAATTTGGTATAATTTCGATAGATAGTTTAACACTACCATTGGGTTTGGATTCTTATTGTTTAGTCCTTTTGAAGCCTTTTTTAGACCTTTGAAATCTATATTGTATAACTTTAATGAATACGTAGCCTCAAAATTATTTCTCCAGTCTATCTTATATTGATTTATTGAAAACGTGTCGTTCGTTTCATCTATTTTAGTTGCTATGTGAAGGTCTATCGGATTTTCTAAATTCAGCACATTTGTTAAAATTTCGTTTATTTTTTTGTTTTTTGCAACATTGAATATATTTTTGTTTATCAGAATATTTTTTGCTTTAAAAGCAGAGTTAGTTACGCTGTTTTTTCTGCGAAAATATAAACTCCCTGTTTCGACCGTTAATATAGGTTTGTTGATTAATTCCTTTGGCGAGTCAACGTTAAGATTTATTAGGGTAGCTCTCTTAAATGTGGCGTTTATAAGTTTTCCAGATTTCCCTGTAATTGTAAGCGTTCTAATGTTTATTTTGCCAATCAATTTTCCATGTTTATTTAGAGCCCAGTTTATATCACGTAATTCTATACTTTTGGTAAAAATGTTTGCTTTTAGTGAGCCATATGAAACATCTTTGTCTAAATGCGCTTTTTTTAATATCCTTTCCACTTCTGCTTTAGCCTTTTTTTGGGCATACCAATTAGCGGCAAAATAACCAGAAATGCCAGCAACCAACAAAATCAAAATTAGAATGCCTATGATTTTTTTCATTTTAACCCCCAATTTTTCCTTATTTTAGTTTATAAAGTGCTTTATATCAAGTTTTTTGCTTTTTGGGTCTTTTTATAACATTAAACAAGATAGGTGATAATATGCAGGTTGTGGCAGACAGTATAATTATTGCTGCATTAACATTTTTGTCTACTATTCCCAATTTTAAGCCTATTATGCCTGCCGCTATTATTAGGCTTAGCCTACCACTTAAGAGTATTCCGCCTGATAGTGTATCTTTGAGAGAAAATCTAAGACCCAATGGTAAACTCGCCAGAATTTTTATCAGTACGCCACCAATGATTGTAATGAGTATAAATTTTACCGATGATATATCTGTTGGTAAAGATGATATAGCTCCTTGATAAATAAAAAAAATTGGTATAAAAAACCCATACCCTATGGCATCTAATTTCATTCTTAAGATTTTGCTCTCTTTCACATTAACACTCGATATAATAAGACCCGCTATGAAACTTGCTAAGATTACCTCTATTCCCAACTTTTCAGCTAAAAACATGAAAAGAAGTAGAATTGCAAAGGCTCCTCTTATACCTATTTGAATATGGGGTTTGTGTCTTAATTGTTTCAGTGGTTCCACAATTTTTGATTTAGGGGGTATTTTCTTTATAAATTTACTTATTGCTATTGCTATAGAAAAGATTAAAAACACCAATAATATATCCGATGTTAATTTATTTTTTTCTCTGTATATGGAAAAGAATGTTATTGCTATTAATGTTAGAAAATCTGCTATAAATGCACTGTACAATAGAGTTTGTTTGTAAATAAATTTTAGGTCGTTTCTTGATTTTAGTATAGGAAAAACAATGGCTACAGATGTTGTAGAAAATATCAATGTTAGATAAATTGCACTCTTTGAGCACTTGAATGTTTTTATGAGAAATAAGGAAAATATCCAAGATAACAATAAAGTTAGAAAGAATATCAATATAGATATGAATAAGGGAGACCTAAAGAACCCTTTGCTTATATGTTTTTTTATGTCTATTTCACTCTCCAATCCACCTAAGAACATAAGAAATGCCAGGCCAAATAAGGATAAAAACGATAGAATATCAGAATTTACATCAACTATATTTAACCCACTTTTTCCTATTGCAAAACCAGTAAGAATTTCAAAGGCAACAGACGGTACCATCTCTTTAAATAGTTTTATCGATACTATAGGTATTAAAAAGCTCAGTATAACGATTAGGGCGATTGAGTCTATCATTATTTAAATAAAGTAATGAAGTTATTTAGTATTCTTGCCGTGGCGCCCCAAATGGTTTCTCCTTCAAACTCTATAATTAAGGTTTCTATTTTTTTACCATTAAACATATAGGATTTGCGTGGAAATGGGTATGATTTTATCAAATATTCTAAAGGTACAAATATCAACTTTTCTACTTCTGACTTATTTATTTTGTAAGGAGGATACTTTTTAACTATAGCTGCAAAAGGGTATATGATAAAGTTTGTTTTCAATGTAATTGTAGGTTTGATTTTACCCAAGATTTCAAGTTCATCCTTACATACGTCTATCTCTTCACATGTTTCTCTTATTGCCGTTTCTATAAGGTTTTTGTCTTCTTTGTCTTTTGAGCCTCCTGGAAAGGCTACCTGTCCTGCGTGTTTGGAGTTATCCTTAACTTTTTTCTCAAATATTAAGTGCCAAGTCTTGTTTAATTCAAGAAAAGGAACGATTACAGCCGACTCTTTTACATCTTCCGGTGGTTTAAAATCTGATATTTTTACTGTTTTAAAAATCATTCTGAGCATTTCTTGTGTTACCATACTCAAATTATACAAAAAAATTAATCTTTTGGTAGATATTTGTCTGACTTTTTGTGTAGAATAGAAACATGAAAGTGTTTTTGGTGGATTTGGACAATACTCTTTACCCAAAAGACCTGGGCGTTTTCGACCTTGTGGATAAGCGTATAAGCGAGTATATGATAAAATTTTTAGGCATGAAGCGTGATGAAGTGCCAAGAAAACGTATAGAGTATTGGCATACATATGGCACAACAATGGCTGGTTTGATGAAGCATTACAATATAAATCCTTATCATTTTTTAGAATATACACACGATGTCGATCTTAGCAGTAAAATAAAACTTAACTCAAAGCTAAGAGGTAAACTTGAAAAAATTAATGCCGTTAAAATCGTTTTTACAAATGCACCGCTGAAACATGCTCAAAGGGTTTTGGAAATGCTTGGTGTTGTTGACCTATTTGTGGATATCTTTGATATAATATCTGCAAATTTTATAGGAAAACCTCACAGATATCCGTATAAAAAAATTGTTGAACTGACAAAGGCAGAAGGATATTTAATGGCGGATGATATGGGTATCAATTTGAAAACTGCAAAGGAATTAGGAATGTTTTCTATACATGTTGGGAAATTGGATGGTGTTGGGCACTTGAATGTGGAGACATTTGAAAATATACCGGATGACGTAGTTAGTCGCTTATAGAGAGCAGTAGTTCCTTGACAATGGAGGCTGCTGTTATACTTGAGATTCCCGATTGGTCATAATGCGGTGAAAGTTCAACAACATCTACACCTACTACATGAAAATCTCTTAATGATAAAATAAACGTGAGTAACTCTTTAAATGTTATACCGCCGGGCTCGGGTGTGCCTGTTCCAGGAAAATAAGCTGTATCAAGTATATCTAAATCTATGGAGACATATATTGGTTTATCTTTGCTTTCATTTAGATATTCTTCTGCTTTTGACAAATTAAACATGCACATATTCTCTTTTCTTTTAGGTAATAGTCTATTCTCTCTGACCATGCTTCTAATGCCCAGCTGATATAAGTTTTCAAACCCTACGAGTTCTGCTATACGCCTCATTACCGTTGCATGTGAAAATTTTTCCCCCCTAAATGAGTTTGCCAAATCACTATGAGCATCTAAGTGAATTATAGCCAAATCTTTATATTTTTTCTTGTAAGCCTTTACTATAGGGTAGCTTATTAAATGTTCGCCGCCCAGACAAACTGTTTTTTTGCCCTTCAAAATCAGTTTGAGAATAAAAGATTCAATGATTTTTAGATTTAATTGAAGGTCTGAATGGGATAGTGGGATATCGCCTATATCAAAAAATTTTATTTCTCTTAGGTCTTTATCTTGATAGGGGCTATATGATTCTAAACCGTAAGACGATTCTCTAATTGATAAAGGTGCAAAACGTGAACCAGGCCTAAAGGTGGATGTGCCATCATAAGGCACACCCACCAAAACGGTTTTTGATTTTTTTATCAATGCCGATGAGCACAGAAACCTCATTTACTCCCACCAGAGAACTACGCATGCAAATACAACTCCGTGTTCTTCAACAACGTGATCGATGGCTATGCTCTCTATGCGTTCAATTTCGTATCCTCTATATTTCATTCCCCATTCTGCCATTTCCCTGACATGCTTCTCAGCTCTTTCCTTTGTTGTGTCGTACTCTTCAAATTCCATTATAAGGCCGTTTTTTGTTTTGTCTTTTGGGATTCCAATGGCAACAGCTGCAGCGATTCTTTGGCCTTTTTTGCTTGATGTTAAGGCAGCATATGCTACCGGTACTAAGTCTCCCATTGGTAATTCTATGGATTCTTTTTTCTTGCAATTCGGTGGTAAAATAGAACTCATTTTGACTAAGTTTGTATTTCCAACGCCGCTTTCTAACAGAGCTACATCGAAGGCATTTAGTTCACTAAAGCCTTCTGCTGAGGCCGCTTTTATCGCGTAAATATTTGGTGCCCTATTGAACATTAATATTTACCTCCTAAAGGTTATAAATTAAATAAAAGCAGCGCGATTATTTTCTTGTTTTTGCTGTTGGTGTATCAAAAATGGTTTAAATTCAAGATTTTCTATGCCTAAAACTCCACGCAAGACTTCTTTTTCTTCAGTACGCTTAGGTTTTAAAATACTTTTTAGATATTCGTGTGCTTTCCATGGATTTGAGGAATCACCGCATGTAAAAAAGTCAACAGCTGCAAATCCGTATTCAGGCCAAGTGTGTATGGCTAAGTGGGATTCAGAAACGATTACAACACCACTAACCCCAAAGGGTTCGAAAGTGCGGAAAGAAGAAGAAACTACAGTAGCATTTGCTACTTTAGCAGCTTCGATTAAGTGCTTCTCGAGTAATTTAGGGTCATTGAGAAGCCTTCTGTCACAATCAAAGTATTCAGCCAAAACGTGTCTTCCGAGTGCCTTCACTCATGTGTCCTCCTTTTTTCTTTTCAATTAATTTTTCTCATGCCTAAATATAGGCATGGCAACAGTTGTGCTTTATATCACTAATGTTTAAAAAAGTCAAAAATTCTGTTTACAGCTATTTGACAAACCTTTTATTTTTACCTATTATCATTTTTTGAGAATATATGAAAAAATAAATTTAGGAGGTTGTAGGGATGGTGGGGATGTTTGATATGGTTAGGTTGGGGGATTTGGAGTTAAAAAATCGCTTTGTTGTTGCTCCTGTTAAAACGGCCTACGGAAATTCCAACGGTGAGGTTAATAAAAGGCATCTTAAATTTTATGAGAGGGTTGCAAAAGGCGGTGTTTCCCTAATCATTACTGAACCAACGGCGGTTTTAAAAAGCGGTCGAGAACATCCGAAACAGCTGTGTATTGACGAAGATAGATGTGCTAACGAACTTAAAAAAATTACAGATGTTATACACAAGAACGGTTCATTGGCGTGTTTAAACATAACTCATGCTGGACGCGCTGCAAATCCTAAAGCCACCGGTCAGCCACCACTTGCTCCAAGCCCTATAATGTGCCCTGCGACAAAACAGACACCCCAGGAGCTCACTAAAGAGCAGATAGAGGAAATTATAAATGCCTTTGGAAAGGCTGCAAAGAGAGCAAAGGAGGCGGAATTTGATGCCATAGAGCTTCAGGCGGGCATGGGCTATATAATTGCGCAGTTTTTGAAAGAGAGAACCAACAAGAGAAGCGATGAATACGGACAAGATAAGACACTTTTTGCGAGAAGGGTGTTTGAAGAGGTATTTTCTAAAGCGGATGGTTTGCCAATTATAGTGAGGATTTCGGGTAATGAATTTGTTGAGGATGGTATAACACCTGAGGACAACAAGCCGATTTTGGCTCTTACCAAAGAGTTCGGTGCAGTTGCCGTTCATGTTGGCTTGGGTAATGCCTGTGATACACCGCCGTGGTACTATTCTGCCACTTTTACTCCTGTAGAAAAACAAATAGAGGCGTTCAAGACTATCAAGGGTTTAACAGATTTGCCTGTCATTGTTGATGGTAGAATGGCGAACAAGGATAAAATAGAACAGGCCTTGAATGAAGGCTGGGCAGATTTGATAGGTTTAGGGAAGTCTATAGCTTGCGATCAAGCTTTTGTTAGAAAACTTCAAGAAGGTAAAGAGGATGAAATTTATTACTGCGGTGGTTGTTTACAGGGTTGTTTGCTTAAAGTTAAAACTGGAGTTGGTTTGGGCTGTATAATTAACCCGTTTGTCAACAGAGATGAATTTAACAAGAGTGATAATTCTTTGAAATTTGTGGTAGTCGGTGGTGGTCCTGCTGGTATGGCTGCCGCAATTTATGCTGCAATGAAGGGGCATTTTGTGGTACTATTTGAAAAAAAGAAACTTGGCGGGCAGTTTAATTTAGCTGTAAAGCCACCGTTTAAAGATGCCATGAATAGACCATTGCAATCCATGATTAGAGACTTGGATAAGTTTGGTGTTGAGGTGAAATACGAAGAGGCTGATTATGAAAAGATAAAATCACTTAATCCCGATGTTGTTGTTATAGCCACAGGTGCAAATTCCACAGTTCCCAAGATTGAGGGAATAGAAAACGAGAATGTTACGGATGCATTTACGTATTTTGAAAGTGAGGATGAGATTAAAGGTAAAAGGGCTTTGGTTTTGGGCGTTGGATTGATCGGCAGAGAGACAATGGAGGATTTATTGCTCAAAAGAGGTTTTGAAGAGGTTGTCGGGGTTGACATACTAAAAGAACTACCGGAAGACTTTACACTTGCAAGGTTGGGAAATAGTGCAAAAGCTAAAATTATTACCGGGGCAAAACTTGAAAGGTTTTCATCTGATGGTGCAATAATATCAAAAGACGGCAAGGAAGAGAATTTGGGCAAATTCGACCTTATAGTTACGAGCATCGGAACAAAGTCTAACAAATCTCTCTATGATGATATAAAAGACAAATTTGATAAAGTTGAAATTATAGGCGATGCAAACAAAGTAGCGGACATCTATGATGCCACCCATCAAGCTTACGATTTAGTCGCTAAATACTAACCGAGGGGTTTTTGCCCCTTTTATTTTGGGGATGCGAGATGCCGAGAAGAAGAAAAAGAGGACGAGTGAGATTTAGATTTGGAAATGTGTGCTATAAGCCATGCGGAATCCCAGCTAATACACTTGATAGGGTTACTATTACCTACGATGAGCTTGAGGCTATAAGATTGGCTGATCTTGAGGGTATGTATCAACAGGATGCGAGTGAAATGATGCAAATATCCAGGCCTACATTTTCAAGGCTACTTGATAGAGTACACAAAAAGATAGCGGATGCTTTAATAAACTCAAAAGCTATAGAACTTGAGGAGTGGCCAATAGAAAGGGAAGGTAAAAATGAGTAAAGTTTATTGTCCTTTTTGCGATATAGACAACTTAGATATAATTCTTAAGAATGATTATTGCTTCGCTATTTTTGATAAATATCCAGTAAACAAAGGTCATATGTTAATTATACCTTTTAGGCATTTTGATAGTTTTTTTGATGCTACTAAGGATGAAATCTTAGCTATCCATGAACTTTTGCTCGATGCTAAAGACTGCTTAGATAAAAAGTATTCACCAGATGGATACAACGTGGGAGTTAATATTGGAAGGGTATCTGGTCAAACGATTATGCACTTACATGTTCATTTAATACCAAGATACAAAGGGGATATTGAAAACCCCACAGGTGGAGTTAGAGGTGTGATACCCTCTAAGATGGTTTATCCTTTTTAGTTAGCATTGCTTTAATGCCTATGTATAGGCATATAGGGGAAAAATTAAAAGGTGGTCTGTTCTTTATAAAATCGCAGTACTTGTGATTAAGGCGCTTTAGGGTCTGTCTTTCTTCTACGGCCATAATGAAGTATTCTCCTAAAAAGGATAGAAAGAAGCCATAAAGAGTGGTTATTATTTTTCCTGTTGTTAGTGATAGACCAATAAGCATGAATATAAGCCCAAATATTGCGGGGTGTCTCATGCAGGAGAATATCCCCTCACTTACAACTTGATCCGGCTGCGAAAGGCGTTTAGTTGGATTTTTGTGGCCGAATTTCCTTAGAGTTTTTCCTGCGATAATATTTAGCGATATTCCGTAAACTATGAGTGTGTAACCTATGGTTTTTAGATATAAGGATAGATGTGGGTATAGGGTTGGAAGTAGTCTGTTGAAAAAATAAATACTTGTTGCTAATGATAACCAGAAGACAAGCTTTAATACAAAATCCATGCTACAGTTTAAATGTAAATATGCGATTTTGTCAAATCTAAAAATTTGCAAAAAGGTTTTGAATTTGTACAATTAACCCAAAGTTTTTTGGGGAGCTACTTTTATGAAGACTATTAAAGAACTACCTGATACAAAGGGCAAATATGTGTTGATATTTGTAAGCAACCATTGCCCTTATTGCAAGCAAGTAGAGAAGATTTTGAAAGAAATGGAAAAGGAATATGCGCCTAAAGGGATTGAATTTTATGTGTTAAACATATCTTCAAATCCTGAAATTGCTACGAAATACAATATCATGTCCACACCACTAACGTATTTTATGAACGGCAAAACGGTCGTGGGTAAAGAGTTGGGTGCGGTATCGAAAAGAACAGTAGAATTAGAACTTGAGGAACTACTAAAAGCAGGGGAATTCATTAAAAAGATTAAAAAGATATTCGGCTTTTGATAGGGTTAACACTCTACTTGTATCTTTAGTTACTGAATAGGCGCTTTAGTAGACAAAAACAAAGTTAAGCACGGTTAAAGTTGTATGTTTTCTCCCATTACTATTACAAAGAAATAAAATAAAGAGATAAGGGATCTCAGATTGAAGCCCTATTCAAGGCATTTGGTCCAGGCTAACTTGATCCCAGCTATTGTTAGCAAACAAATCTTTGTATTTTAAACGTAAATCTCTCTTTAATATCTTACCAGAAGGCGTTCTTGGTAGATCTCTGATGAATATTACTCTCTTTGGCACCTTAAAGGGAGCTAATTCTTTGCGGCACATATTTATAATCTCTTCCTCTGTAGCAGTTTCTCCATTTTTTAAAACAACAATCGCCGTTACTGCTTCAATCCACTTTTGGTGGGGTATGCCAACCACAGCAACTTCTTTAACACGTGGATTTTTATATATTATTTCCTCAACCTCTCTACTTGAGACATTTTCACCACCAGTCTTTATCATATCTTTTTTCCTATCAACAACAGAAATATACCCATCTTCATCCAAAATACCTATGTCACCTGAATGAAACCATCCATTTTTCATCGCTTCCTCAGTTTTTTCAGGATCTTTATAATACATCGTCATAACATGAGGACCACTACCACATATTTCACCACTAATGTTCGGCTTCGTAATAGGTGTATTTTTTATCATATCTTCCAGTATTGTTTCCATATTTAAGATAGCTTTTCCAGCGGAACCTAACTTTTTCAAGGCATCTTCTGATTTTAAAATAGTATGTGCAGGAGCAAGTTCAGTTTGACCATAATAGTTATATATTTTTACATTGTGTAATCTATCCAAGAGTTCCTTCAATATCTCAATCGGCATAATTGATGCACCGTAATAACATTTATCTAAACTCTGTAGGTTATATTTATTAAAATCAGGATGTCTTAATATGCTTATCCATATTGTAGGCGGTGCAAAAAAACATGTTGCCCTATATTTCTCTATACTCTCAAGTATGTCTTTAACATCGGCGCCCATTAATATATTTGTTCCCCCGATATAAAAAATTGGATTTAAAAAAACATCTCTCTGAGCTGTATGAGATATGGGTAAAGCGTTTATGCATATGTCATCCTTCTTATACTCTCCATCTATAATACATGAAACATACTGTGAGAGTAGTCCCTGATTACTCATTAAGACGGCTTTAGGCAAGCTTTCCGTTCCACTTGTATAACTCAATTGGCATGGGTCTTCAATGCTCAAAATTTCATCAGGCTCATCCTTTGAGTATGTTTTATGCCATTCATCAAAATCATAGAATATTGCTGGCGATTGATTAGTGGATTTTTCATTTGCCCATATAAAATGCTTCACTGTTTTCATTTCAGATATTACATCTTTAACGAGATCATATAAACTATCTTCAATAATAAAAGCCTTACTCTCCGAATGATTTATACAGTATTGGATCTCTCGTCCTCTTAATAAATGGTTTATCGGTACATAAATTGCTCCTATCTTAATAGCTCCAAACCACGATAATAAATGATGAATCGTGTTATGTGCCAATACGGCTATGCGGTCATACTTTTGTATTCCTAAATCCTTTAGGGCATTAGCAACTTGATTACATTTCTCATCTAATTCCTTATAGGTAAGCTTTTCATTGTTGTAAATAACAGCAGTTTTATTAGGATAACGACGGCTGATTCTCTTTACTATATCTGCAACAACCCACCTGTTGGTTTTGTTGTATCTAAATCGTACAAAGTCTATACTTTCTTTGTTGATTGAGTAATACAGATTCTTTTCATATTCTGTGAGTGACTTTAAACTTGATGACATAAATTCCTCCTCCCAATATTTCTTGTAAAATGGTTTAACATCGTAATATACACCAAAGGCTGGAGAACCTCTTTTTTCCTAAGCTTTAAAACTTCAGAGGGAGTCAGTCTAAGTCCTTTTAATCCCTATTGGTTGATTTGGCTTTAAAGCCACTTTCTTGTCCTCATTTATTTCCAAAAAATATCCTTTTTCTTTACGGCTATCTACATTTTTTTATTCCTGATTAATAATTTAATTTATTTTAATCATTTGTCAAGTTTTTACCTCCTATATATAAGAGGGTGTGTTAAAGAATATTAAAAGTGTCTATGTAGAGGATAATCCTTGACTCGCGAGCTCTATCTTGCCATAAGATTTGTTTTGTGCTTTTATCTACTTTCTACTCATTTGTATGTTGTCATCCGCCGTACTGAAATACACCGTTAGAGTCTACTAAAAGTGCACCACTTGTAATCTTTCTTGCTCAATGGCGAGCAATTTTAGTTCCATTGGTGCGTAAGGTCAGTTACTAAATGGCGGTGTACTTATACTATTTGGTTTGTGTGTTTTCTATAAAAAAGTAGAAGCATAGAGATAACAGTAGTGATGTATCCAAACAGCCAACCGAACTTATCGTAAAACGTTGATTTATACACCGTGAGGTTTAATTTTGCTTTCAAAATACCA
>JALVTR010000162.1 GCA_027035885.1 Desulfurellales bacterium | reverse complement strand
GTCCTCTCGGTTGAGCATGGCGGCCTCCTCGAGTCTTTGAACAACCCAAGGATGCCCCACGCTTGATCGGGAGGACATCTCAAACCGTTATTTTGGGGTCATATAGCATCGGCGCTGACAAACAAGCGGCTTACTTCATCAACCGTCAGAACAACGGGCAGCTTTTTGGGCCGTTTCGCGTAAGCAAAAGGGCCAAGCTCCAAAGGCCGTTCCAAGATGTGGTTGAAATAGAAGGCGCAGGCATTCAACGCCTGGTTCTGGGTGTTCGCCGAGACGTTGCGCCGAACCACCAGCGCCTCCAAAAAGGCGCGCACGTCATTGGCTCCCAGCGAATCAGGGGAGTCGCTACCGGCGTGCCGGCAGAGCCGCTCCAGCCAGCGGCGATAGCTCTCTTCAGTTCTCCACGAATAGCCGCGACGCCTGATTTCCCGAATCAGCCGCTGCTTCCATTCCGGTAGATTGTCTGGCAGAGGCGCCTCTTTACGCGCCAGCGTCGGATGTTCCAGTGGCAGGCGCCGCGCCCCATCCTTCAGCGCCTCCCAGTCCAGCTCGCTTGCAACCCGACTGTGTGCAAACCGGAAGAGCTGTTCAACCGCATCAATCGCCTGAATCACCTGCCAATCAGCAAGACCCGCTTGACCGCACAAACGTTTGTGCCAAGACCTCACCTGCGTGCCATCGTGCTGCCTCAGCGGTATATCGAACGCTTCCAGATACTGCCGCGCCCGCAATCGATACCAGGGCAGCTGTCTTGGCTTTATTCCTTGCGTTTTCAAATAGTTGAGGTAACGGCCCCAAAACTTGCGGATAGCCTCGTCATCCTGTTGCTTCATTCCGTTGCTCTATTGACTTCGCCGATAACAGGGTAAAACAAAGATAGAACATATGGGCGACTCTGTCCAGCCGGTGATATCATGCAGCCGCATATCACCACGAAGGCAGCTGCAGCATATCACCGTGAAGGCAGCAGCCGTTTTTCTCGGGTTGTCCGCCGTCGCGGAGGAGCGCCAAGCGGCCTGTTTTTCCCTTGCGGTACAGAGGGATTTGCATGTAAGCGCATGATTCGGCTAGGCTTAGTAGCGAGGGCGGGCTTTAACGCTGCTGGTAGGGGAGTCGATTTTCACAGGCCAGCCGAAGCAGCCGTGCTGGTGATATGCTGCAGCCGCCTATCACGATGGAGCGAGATTCAGTCTAATACGCTGTTAGCCAATAAAACCAATGATCGATGACAAAGATATAGAGCTTCTGTCTTATTACCTTGCGGTGCATGAAAATAAGGCAACAGCAGCAGAGGTAAAGCAGAACTTGGGGTATAAATCCGTAGGTGATGTCAATCTGCATGTTGTTAGGCTCGCAAAAAAGGTTGCCAGTGAAGTTTCATACCAACCCACGATTAGAGAAAATGGACAAAAAAGGTGGTGGCCTTGCTTGTTTGAGGGAGAAGATACAGAACATGGTTTTGTGTGGACTCTAAGAAGTGATGTTAAAGAATGGTTTTTGTCAAATTACTCTGAAAAAATATTTTATAAAAAAGTAAAAGCATCGCTTGATGGTGATATTAGAGAAAGGCGTCAAAGATTATCAAAGGCAGAAAAGAAACCAAAAAGAATAGAAAAAAAGGTATGGGATTTCATAAGAAATCCTGATGTGGTGGCAGAAGTGTTATATCTTGCAAACGGAAAGTGTCAAGAATGTAAATCCAAAGCGCCATTTCTTAGAAAGTCTGATGGTACGCCGTATTTAGAAGTGCATCATATAATTCCACTTTCAGAAGGTGGTGAAGATACAGTAATAAATTCAATAGCATTGTGTCCAAACTGCCACAGGAAAAAACATTTTGGCTAACAAGCGGCTAAACTCGGACCACCAAAAGCGGTGCGGCTTCCGCTGCGCTACAGCCACCCCACTTTTGGCGTCCGGTTAGCCTTAACGTTATGCCTAAAAAGAGAAGGGTGATATGACCAAGGATGAATACCGTAAGGCGGTTGGTGCGCTTAGAAATAAATACCAAAAGAGTATTAACGACCTTTATATATGGTGTTCATTGGCAGTAGAGTCTCTGGGATTTGCCCTAAAAGATAATGAGTTTCTTTCGGTTCGCGAATTCTCTGTGCCTTCAAAGCAACCTGAGAAAACAGTTAAGAGAACAAAGGAGCAGGTAATTAAAATAATAACAAGTGCTAGGGATAGAGAGTTATACGAGTCTGTGTTTACCTATCTGGTAGCGCAAGGGGAAGCATTTATTCAGGATATTCTCAAGCAAACCTTGATTTTTGATGAAAAAAAATTAAAAACGCGGGTGTCTGGCGTTGACCACCTAAAGAAGATTGATGTTACTGAAATTATTGATAGGAAAAGCAGAAAAGATATTATAGAGGCTATAATTGAGAAAGAAATGATTTCATTATTTTATGCAAAACCGTCAGCTCAGTTTGAGTATTTAGAAAAAGTTGTTGATGTGGAAGTTGAAGAGCCAATGAAAGAAAGTTGGGCTGAAATAAAAGCAACTAGGGATCTTCTTGTGCATAATTCTGGAACAATAAATAAATTATATATAAGAAAAGCGGGCAAATTCGCTAGGGGTAAAGAAGGAGAGAGAGTAACTATTGATAGAGAATACATAGAGCAATCTATGTCTATGGTTAAATCCATCGTTGGTAGAGTGTGTAGTCGCATCCAGAGGAACTGTAAAAGCAAGGCATAACAAACACATGCACTCGGACAAAATAAAGCTGCGCCGCTTTGCTCCGCATCTTTATTTTGCCGGTGATGCGAAGCGTTAGGGGTAAATAAGGATAGAACATGCCAATTTTCAGAAATCAAAATGGCAAGCTAAATAAGCTATCAACTATTTCAATTTCGAAAGAAAAAGAATTGCAGTCGCTCATCGAGAACAATCTTGGCGAAGCGCTCGGGATGCACTTCTTAGCAACAGAATACACCACTACTTTTGGTGGAAGAATAGATACCTTGGCGGTTGACTATACAGGCGCCCCTGTAATCATTGAATATAAACGTAATAAGAATGATAACGTTATAAATCAGGGTTTATCATATTTGCGTTGGCTACAAGCACAAAAAGTGGAGTTCTTTGAAATGCTTGTAATAAAAAGTCTTGGGAGTGAAGTAGCTAATCAAATAACTATTGATTGGAAAAATCCTAGAGTTGTCTGTATTGCTGAATCATATAGCAAATTTGATATAGATACCGTTGAAGTAATTCCAATGAGAATCGAGCTATTTAAATATAGGTATTACGAGGATGGTATTTTTAGTCTTGAACCCTTGTCAGTAAGCGAGCAAAAGGCAAAGTCAAGCAATTCAACAAAAACTGATAAACCATCAATTGATACAACGATAGAAGATTTACTCGGTAAAGCAAGTCAGAATATCAGAGAGATATTTGAAGAACTGAGGGAGAAAATATTTGAGCTTGATGAAAATATAACCGAAAAAGCAACATCGTTATATGTAGCATATCGTGTTACAAAAAACTTTGCTGAAATACATATCGGGAAAAATCAACTAAAAATACATATGCGTCCTATCGAATACAATGATCCCGAAAACAAAGTAGAAAAAATACCAGAGGGGTATAACTGGACGATGGATCGGAGGGTTTATCTAAAATCACATCAAGAACTTGATTATATTTTTCAGTTAATCGAACAATCATACAAAGATGTGCTGTAGAACCCCTAACAATCACATACACTCGGACATCAAAAAGCGCCGCTCCTCGTTCCTCGTCGCTCTGCTTTAAACTGCCAGTGATTTGCGGCGTTCGGCTATAAAATAAGCGGATCATATGAAGCAGGATTTTCTAAATTTAATTCGGGCGAAGGCGAGAGAGAAAATACTTTTCACGCCTCATGCGACCAGACAAATGATGCACCCCGGTCGCATGATAAGTACTGCTGATGTGCGTAGGGTTATATTTGAAGGGAAAATCATTGAGGACTATCCAGAAGATGCAAGAGGCCATAGTTGTCTTATGCTTGGATATGGGGAGGATGAGAGGGCGCTGCAT
>JALVTR010000161.1 GCA_027035885.1 Desulfurellales bacterium | reverse complement strand
ATCCACTGATTAAGGCCAAAAGGTATGAACTGAATCAGATGTTTGTAGTAAAGTTTGGGGAGGGAGTTGAAAAGTGAAGGGGGATTTGGTATAATGGAAAAGACACAAGATTGTGGGTATGTCTCGTCGTTTAAATCATCCTGACTTGACAGTTTCCCCTGCTTCATCAATTTCCTTATCTCTTCCTTGTTTACAAGCATAGATAAATCTTCCTTCTTGTTTGGCGTAAAGCAAAAAAGCTTTCCGCCTCTATTTTAATATTCAATACCAGATAAGTCTGATGACTTATCTGGTATTGAATATTAGTTAGGAAGATTTACACAGTTTATGGGAAAGGGCCGATTTTCGCATTTTTCACGATTACTGACAAGACATCGGCGTGTGATTGTGTCAAAACAACATTGTGCACTTCTATTCTAATCATGTCGTATTCGTATGCTGTATACTGTATTTTCCCGTTCTTCATAAATTTTTTGATTTCATTTGTACTCAAACGCTTTTTTCGTGCAAAAAACATTGATGATATTGCGAATATTAGTGACATATTTGCACTGACGCGTGTAATATTGTTATAGAGTTATTTGTTGCTTTCTTTTTCTTGCTCATACTACTTTCTATACGCATTAGATTATAGATTTAAATTGCTGATTCTTCCCGTAATATTTCCTGTGGTATTTGTAGTATTGAGATTCTTATTGTAAGAATTACTTTCATCTTCAAATGGAAGTTGTATTCTTTCGGCAAGTCCAGTTTTAACAACATTTGATTTAATTACTATTGTTGTGATTGCTCTTCTATTGTTTATCACTTCATTTCTGTCGACCGTGTATAAGACACTTCGTGCTACATCAACAAAAGCAGAAGCAGATGCACCTCGCACTTTTTCTTTGAATGCTTCTTTTATTTTTTCTATGTCGTTTTCATTATCGACGACTCTGCTTTTAGATGTGTGATGTATTAGCAAAATAACTTTACTTGTATCAAAAACAAATGATTATAAATGATTATAAGAGATTCATGAAGTAGCGCGCAGATGAATTGTCATTTTCTTGGGCTGCGTACAGATTCAATAGCGGATCGAGGACAATAAAATTAAACTCGCTAATTGTGCCTCTTAATTCGTCAAGGAGTTCATTGTTGAGTCTTTTCCTGTTATGAGTGGTTCAGACGTAGCATCAAAGTGATGGATTTTGTATTTAAGTAAGTCTTTTTTTAACTCCCAATCTGTATTGTTTAGCATCTGATAAACTCTATACTTAGTTTGCTTTACATCTTCAGAAAGTCATAACAACACATTTTCGTTTGTCTCTTTTATGTATTTTAAATGCAAAATGTATTGCTGCATAAGTCTTTCCTGTTCCACTGGGGCTTGCAAGAAGGAATGAATAGCCTCGCGGGAAAAAACCACAAACAACTTGCGGCGGTTCGAGTATATCATTGTTTTCAAATGCTTTCACTATTTTTAACCTTTTCTGTGGTAGGAGAACCCTTTCTACAAGATCCGGACACCCGTCTAATTTTGATTCAAGTTCTTTTTGTCTTTCTTTTTCTTTCTATTGTTTTAATTTGTATAAAGATATCAAGTAAAAGATTTTAAAAAAGCTTGAATGGGGGTGGTAAAATGACTGAAGAGAAAAAATATAAATACAAAAAAACAACGATAACAATAGACAACACCGAAACGTATAGAAAGTTCAAAGAAATAACAGCAAAGCTGGGTCTGAAAAATAATAAAGTTCTTGAAAAGTTCTTCGAAAAAGTTGTTAAAGGCAAGATTGATGTGTTCAATATCATCAAGGATTAGAGAGAATTATTATCTTCATCTTTTTCTCCCTGAAGTCCTTTGCTGCTACTTATCAGACCGTAATTAACAAAATTACGGATGGAGACACCGTTTGGATGAAAATGGTCGGGTGGATAAGGAAAGATTACAAAGTTGATATAGAAACCAACGAGAAGATGAGGGAGTCACTCGAGGTATACAGATTAAGTTCTTAAAGTGATCTTTTTAACTAAGGTGATTGCGGATGATATAATGAGTTGAAGAAAAAGAAGGTTTTAATACCCAGAGAGGAGTTTGAGAAGAGGGATTTGAGGTTGAAAAAGGCGATCTTAGGAATTGGGCGATAGCAGATTGCAATGTGTTTTGAAAGAAAAGGAAACAGTTACAGAAAACAGAACAAGAGAAAAAAGAAGAGATACAGAGGGTTTTGAGATATTACAAGTGAGAATAGATATAAGGAACTTTCATTTTCACTTCCCTTGTTGCATTTGTGACTATATATATGCAGATATTGGTATCGTGCATATAGACATCTAAAACAGCTCCCTTTTATTCACAAGATAAAATATTGCTTCAAAACCTGAGTTATAGGTAGCTTCAACTATTTAAATAACAAAAGCAAGAAGAGAGATTTCCCCTCTTCTTGTAATGTTCTACAGTTCCTCAGCAGGATTGGGCTTTTAAGGTGCAGGCGGCGGGGGCGGTTCATTGTTTTGATTTTGCCGCGGAGTAGGTGGCGGTACTGTCTGCCCTGCTGGTGGAGGTGGAGGCGGCTGTACTGCACCTTGAACCGGCTGAGGAGCCTTTCCCCGAGGCGGAGAAGGTGGTACCTGTCCTGGTGCAGGTGGCGGAGGAGGTGGCGGGTTCACTCTTTTACCTTCCGGTGTGGGTGCAGGTATAACACCCGGAGCTGGTGGTGGAGGCGGAGGCTGAGGCATAGCTGTTTCACGAGCCGGAACGGCGGGCGGTGGGTTCACTATTCCGGTATCGGTAGCATCTTGAGGAACCGGCGATGGGGTCTGAGCAAAAGATACACTCGATAAAACAACAAATAAAATCAGCACTAAAAATATCTTCATAATAAAACCTCCTCTATTTTTTGTCATCTTTTTTTAAGGATTCTACATCCTCTTCCAGTTTTTTCAGCCTGTCATTGATATCATTTAAGATTTTCATAATATTCTCGCTGTCTTTGGGCTTTTTATCATAGTTATTTTTTAAAATAACAAAAACAGAAAATAGCGCGATAATGCCCAATATAATCCACCCCAGTCCCATAATCATAGGACCTCCCAGTGCAGGCGGAATCGGACCTACCGGTCCTGGTGGTCCTGGCGTACATCCAAACAAAGCAATCAGTAGAAATAGAAAAACCGCATATCTCATCGTCTTCACCCCCCCTTCTTATTCCTACCTATTAATATATGCGGAAGAAATTAATAAGTCATTGAAAAATAACTAAAAAAACATTAAGAATGCCTATGCTACATTAAATTATACAAACGGGATTTATTTAACGCTCATTCACGTGAAAGGAATCGTAATAATAAACGAAGCGCCGGCTTTTTCGTTGTTTTGTGCTTTGATATATCCCTTATGTGCCTCGATGATTCTTTTTGAAAAGGCAAGTCCGAGCCCAAAGCCTTTGGAATCTTCCGCCCCTTTGTAGAAAGGCTCAAAAATATGCTCTAAATCTCCGTCTTTAATGCCCGAACCGTTATCCGAAATTTTGATAATCACTCCATAGGTTTCAAGATACCAATTTATTTCTATTATTCCCTCATCATCCGTATGTAGTATGGCATTTTCTATTATATTAAATATAACCTGCCTCATTAATTCCTCATCAATATAAACATCAACGGCAAGTCCCTCTTTTAATATTATTTTTCGTTTACCTGCTGCGGCAGTCATTTTGCTAATACATCCGTGTAGAAACTCTCTAATATCCGTTTTGGATTTGTTTATATTGAACGAGTCCTCAAGCTTTGCAATGCCGAGCAACCTGTCACACAGGATATTTAGCCTGTCAATTTCTCCCTTGATGTTGCCTGCGAGTTTTTTAACATTATACGGGTCGTCAGCGGCTATTTTTTCTATAATCTCAGCAGAACCCCTTAGGGATGTTAATGGCGTCTTTAATTCATGCGCCGCATTAGCCGTAAATTTTCTTTGCGTATCTATCATTCTCTCAACGTTTTTTGCCATTTCATCAAACGCTTTAATTAACCTGCCTATCTCATCATTACCGTATTTTGAGTCTATTCTTGCTGAAAAATCGCCGCCTGCCATTCTGTTGCAGGCAAAAACGATACTGCTCAAACTTGAAAAGGCAGAAGAAATAAGCAGAAAGCCAACGCCAATACTTATTAAAACGGTTAGAACAGCGGCTGTTCCGAGATATGATAAATATTTTTTTAGTGTTCTGTTTATATCCTCAATGGATGATGTAATTAGCACCGTACCCAAAAACTTATTTTTTTTATAAACCGGGATAAATATCATAAGTATGTTGTCGCTGTACAGTTTATAAACATAACCTTGGTTTTCTTTGTTATAACCTGTTTGCCTTAAGTTTTTAACATATTGTATATATCTGGCCTTTAATTCAATGTTCCTCTTCCCCGATGAGGCAATGGTTCTACTTTTTTTATCTATCACTGCCACAGATAAAGAATCGACAGCAAGCCTCTTTGTAATAGCAGACGCAATCTCTTTGAAGTTATCATAGCTGTTTGTGCAAGCATCTATTGTGGGTTTTGCTCTGTTGACAATATATTTGGTTTTATTTTTTATTAACAAAGCTTTTGTTGTAGAAAAAAAGTTAAAACCTAAAATCACAACTGTTAAGGATAATATGGCGGCATAATAAATTATGAGCTTTGCCTTTAGGGAAAAATTATCTAAACGGAACAACTTATTTCCTCGGCTGAAACTTATATCCAAACCCATAAACGGTTACAATGAGTTTTGCAGGCTTATCCTTAATTTTATCCCTGAGATTGCTTATGTGCACATCAACTACATTCGTTTGGCCAGTATAATCATAGCCTAAAATCGTTTCAAGAAGCACATCCCTTGTGAACACCTTTCGTGGATTTTTCATAAAAACCTCAAGAAGAGAGAATTCTGTAGGAGTTAAAGATACGGGTTTGGAGTCAACATAAACCTCACGGGTTTCAAGGTTCATTACAATGCCACTCGATGAAATTTCAAATTTTTTATCCAATTTTGCGTATCTTCTCAAAACCGCCTTTATTCTTGCAAGCAGTTCATCAAAGCTGAACGGTTTTGTAATATAATCATCAGCTCCGACATTTAATCCTTCGATTTTGTCTTTTATATCATTTTTAACAGTTACCATAATCACCGGGATGTCCGAGTTGCTAAATCTTATCTTTTTGCACACCTCAAAACCGTTCATATCAGGCAGCAAAATATCAAGTATAACAAGGTCAACTCCCCCTCTTTTTATGATATTGAGACATTCTTTAGCGTTTGCAGAGTGAATCACATCGAATCCCTCATATTTTAAACCGACTTTTAAAAACTCGGCTATGGTAGGGTCATCTTCAACAACAAGTATATGTATGTTCATAAAAGCCTCTTATTATCAATATACTATCGAAAGGCTTTATAGTAAAGGAAAACCACAAAAAAACCGACAAGAGTACCATTACTTGTACCGAATTTGTGTATGTTTTACTTCATCCTGGAGGTGTTTTAAGGAGTTAAAGGATCTTTTAAGAATAAGGGGCTATCTCCACTCTGAAAACAGTGCTGAAAAGTTTCTTTGCCTTTTCTTCAAAGACAAGGATAAGAAGTACTCATTAAGAAGACTGAGATACTCAGAATGCTTGATGTAGGCTTTTGGATGTTACAGGGGAAACTAAATAGTCGCAGCAGGAAAAGGGGTGATACAAAAAAGTTGGCGTTGCCCTATCGACACTTTTAACATCCAATGTGACATAGATTTCATGATATGTTAAAATAAAAATAGCAAGTCTTTATAATATAAAATGCTTATGGGTGGGGGAAGTTTCCATGGCAGAAACTCTAAAAATAAGCCTCAGCTTGAATTGGGATTTAATGGAAAAATTCGATGAAATCATAAAAAGAGAAGGTTTTTACAACAGATCTAAGGCTATAAGAAAGTTGATGGAAGACCATATTATCTCAGAGAAAATCAGAGGAAATAAATACCTTGGAAATGTGTCTGGTACTTTTGTCATAATTCTATTATCTAAAGAGTCTGTATCCATAAAAGACCATATTTGCATAACAATCTCTACAAAAGACTTTGATTTTTTATCTTTCATAGTTCTTGAGGGTGCGACCTACACTGAAGCTGAGTCAGAGTTTTCCTCTCTAAAGAAGGAAAACGCCGTTACATTTTGCAAACTATTACAGATGGAAAAAGCATTATGAATTGGATAGGTATGGGCAGCCCTCCCTGGTATTACGGTAACCAAGTTCAGGATTATAAAAAAATATCTTAATTCAAAAAAAGGAAGAGAGCAGTTTGGATTTCCGTATTTATGCCAATTTTTACCGTTTGCCCCATTTTTTCAAACGATTAATACCAATTATAAAAAAGGTATTATTTTCTTGTTAATCAACGAATCAAATTCTATACTTTGAATGCAATAATAAAAAAATTGGAGGTGGGTTATGCAAGACTTAAAAGACTTAAAACGTAGAGCTTTTTTTCTCCTCTTCTTTGTTATTCTCTTCAATATTCTTTCTTGGTCGTTTTTCCTATTTGCCACGGGTGCTTCAATGGCCATGCTGAGTATTGGTGGGCTTGCTTATCTTTTTGGCCTCCGCCATGCCTTTGATGCAGACCACATAGCAGCCATAGACAATGTCACAAGGAAACTAAGGCAGGATGGTAAGAAGCATGTGGGTGTGGGTCTCTTCTTCTCACTGGGTCACTCCACCGTTGTAATCATTATGTCTTTGATTGTCGTTATAGTGGTAAGGGGTTTCTCACCCACTATAAAGGCAGCAGAGAACATTGGTGGGGTGTTTGGTACGGTGGTCTCAGCAGGCTTTCTGACAATCATAGGCATAATAAACCTCTTCATATTGAGGGACATCTATAGAATCTACAAGCAATACAGAGAGACAGGTACAATGTCAGCAGAGATTGAGAAGAATACCAATGAGCTTTTAAACAAAAGGGGTCTCATGGGAAGGTTCTTCTCCTTCATGTACAAGAGGATAGATGCAAGCTACAAGATGTATCCCGTTGGTTTTCTCTTTGGCCTTGGTTTTGATACGGCAACAGAGATTGCAATCCTTGGCATTTCAGCCGCCATGGCAAAGAATGCAACCCTGCCGCTTTGGGGTGTTGCAACATTCCCACTGCTTTTTACAGCAGGAATGAGTCTAATGGACTCATTGGACGGTCTTGTTATGATGAAGATATACGACTGGGCTATGATAGATGCATTGAGAAAACTATTCTTCAACCTCATCATCACAGGGACAAGCGTGTTTGTTGCACTTGCCATTGGAACAATAGAGTGGATTCAGGTTCTATCCCAAGAGGTGAACCTTAATAACTCGTTCTTCAACTTCATCAACAATCTGAACTTTGAAGTATTGGGTATCTTCACCGTTATCATAATGATAACTGGATGGGTGTATGCTTATTTTTACTATAAGAGGGTGCTAATAAAACAATAACCAAATTAAGAAAACATCATTGAGAAATACCACGATAAGGGGGTAAGAATGAAGCGCTATACGTTTGTTATGGTATTTTTATTCTCTATAATAATAAGTCATTTTAACGTGTCATACGCTACTTCCTTTAATAATATAAACCTACAAATAAAGAGATTAAAGCAACAAATAAGCCTTCTGCAAAAAGAGGTTTCCCAGCTCCAACATAAGTTGGCTTTAATAAGTAAACAAAATAAAAAAAGTAAGGCAGAAAGAGAGACACGTGAAAATTTAAGCACTTTAAATAAGCTTTCTTCTTTTATTAAAGAGAATCATATAGGTATAGGGGTGAGTTCTGGCTATTTCTATGCAAACAACACTGGAGAGAGCAATAAGGATAAGTTTATGATAACGAACTTCTTGTTAACGTGGGATTTTACTCCTTCAGAGATGCCTTTTAGCTTTAGTACAGGTATTGGGGGCACAACCACTCCATCACTACTCGATAACCCGTATGATTCAGATGCGGAGCCTGATATAGACATAGAATATGCGGATTTTACTTTGAGCCCTGAAAAAGATTCTCCATTGTCTTTAGAAGTGGGTTTATTGCAACCTAACGCCGGATATGAGGATACATACACATTTAACAACAAGAACATTACCGTTGGTGTATTGGCCTCTCAGCAACCTTACAACGCATACGGTGCAAGACTTAACTATTCCTTTAGCGATAGCCTGAATATCTATGCAGGATATTATAAAGACAGAAAGGATTCAGATGAATACGTGGTTGACTATGATGGAAAGGAATTTAGGGGTGAGAATGCTTGGGAGGCGGGAATAGGCGGAAACCTCTTCAATGTTGACTATACCCTTTATTACTATCAATTGAATAATTTTAGGAAACTGTTGGGGATAACGTTGGATAAGACATTTGATAATGTGTATGCAGCCTTAGACGTGGATTACTGGAATTGGGACAAGAGACTTAACGATTACTACGGTAGTAAGAGTTCCATAGGTGGTGCTTTGTATATATCTCCTACCTTTGGAAAGTTTGAGTTTCCTTTGAGGCTTGAGTATATCCATCAGGGAAAAAGCAGGATATACATAGATAGTACCGACACGGATAATATATTTGCTGTAACGCTTACGCCAACGTATCATTTGACAAAGAATGCATACATAAGAGCTGAAGGTTCATATATACATGCCAAAGATGGCTTCTCAAATAATAGCGGGGATATCAAGGATAACAGATATTACTTGTCCAGTGAGGTGGGACTGGTTTTCAAATAAGAAAACAAAAGACATCAGGTCAAAAAATCCATTGTATAGTCTCTTAGGTTGAGAAGCAGTTCCACCTTCTGATATAATCAACCCATCGTGGGTGAACGGGAAGTCCGGTGAGAGTCCGGCGCTGTCCTCGCAACCGTAAGCAGGCATAATTCGGATCTTGTCACTGTAGAGGAGTGGTAAAAGCCACCTTTATGGGAAGGCAAGATCTCTTTTTTAACCTGCAAGCCGGGAGACCGACCTGCGACAGGCTAAAGCCTTTCCGTGTCCTGCGGGGGTTCAGGATACGAAAAAAGAGGGTTTTCCTTCTTTTAGGTGTCTACCTGCAGGGAATAGGTTTGGTAAATAGATTATTTAGGGGGTGTTTCTCTATGAGGTCCTATACCTACGGATTTCCAAGATTGTCAAAGCAAAGGGAATTTAAGAAGATAGTTGAAGGGTTCTGGCAAAGCAAGGTTTCAGAGGAAGAACTTATCAAGGGTTTGCATAGGATCGAAGACAATATGAGGTTAATTTATTCGAAGTATGTTGAAGATTTTCCTTCTTGTGAGATAACAGCCTACGATCACATGCTCGACGCATCTATCTTTTACGGTTTGTATAAAGCACATACACTTGGAGAGTACTTTGAATTATGCAGAGGTAAGAAAGCTTTGGAATTGACAAAGTGGTTTAATACCAACTATCACTACCTCGTACCAGACTTTTGCAGTTCTATGCCAAAGCTATCGTCAAACGTCTCAATACTTGAAGAGGTTAAATCTTTAAAGGAAAATACTAAAAATCTGTTTTTTGTTGGACCTTTCACGTTTTTAAAATTATCGAAGAATCTGCCTGAAAGGTACTTTGAAGGTACATTGATTGATGTGGTCGAGATTTTGATAGAGTTTACAAAAAATAAAGGCATAAAATCTATTCACTTAGATGATCCAGCTCTGGTAGGTGATTTGAATGAAAAAGACAAAAGTTCCCTGAAAAAAGCTTACTCACTATTTGAAAAAACGCAAGCGAAAGTAAATATTTTCACATATTACGACTATGTGGATGATTTAGACTTTTTACTTGATCTACCAATTAACGGTCTGGGCGTGGATATAGTGCACGATAAAGGAGTGAATCTTGAAAAATTAAAAAGGTTAAAAACAGACAAAACCATCTTTTTAGGTGTGGTGGATGGAAGAAATGTTTGGAGAACAGATATAAAAAAACGACTTAAGGTTATTGGTGAGATCAGCGAAAATATCGACGATTTGATAATAACAAATGCAGCTCCTTTATATCACCTACCTGTATCTTTGGATGGAAGTGGTATAAGCAAAGAATTAAGAAACAAACTATCATTCGCCCAAGAGAGATTGTATGAATTGAGCCTCATGGTTCTAAAAGATCAAAAAAAGATTAACAACTGGATCAAGGATATAGACCACGATAAATACAATAAAGCCAGTATCAAGGAAAAAATAGAAAACTTAAAAAACAGTAACAACTTTGATAGAAAAAAAGACTACAAAGAAAGAGCTAAAATTCAAAAAGAGCTACTCAATCTACCGCTTTTCCCAACGACAACCATAGGAAGCTTTCCACAAACCGAAGAGGTCAGAAGATTAAGATTATTGTATAAAAACGGGAAAATAGATAAATACTCATACAAAACATTTATAAAAGGAGAAATTGCAAAGGCTATAAAGATCCAAGAAGAGATAGGTTTAGATGTTTTGGTTCATGGCGAATTTGAAAGAAGCGATATGGTTGAGTTTTTTGCAGAAAAGTTAGAAGGTATAATAACAACAAAAAACGGTTGGGTAATCTCCTATGGAACAAGATGTTACAGACCCCCTATAATTTGTGGGGATGTAGAAAGAACCCAACCTTTAACACTTGATGAAGTAACATTTGCACAGAGTTTAACAAGTAAACCCGTAAAAGGTATGTTAACAGGACCTATTACCATCCTGTCGTGGAGTTATCCACGACAGGATGTGGAAGAAAAGGATATTGCATATCAGTTAGCTATTGCTATTAGGGAGGAAATAAAAGACTATCAGGATAAAGGAATAAAAATCATACAAATCGATGAGCCGGCGTTTAAAGAAAGAGCACCTATCAAAAAAGAAGAGTGGGAGGAGTATTTCGATTGGGCAATTAAAGCATTTAATTTAAGTATTTCCTCTGCTGAACCTCAAACTCAAATACATACACATATGTGCTATTCCGAGTTTGGGGATATTGTAGATTACATAAAACAGTTGGATTTTGACGTCTTATCAATAGAAGCATCAAGATCAAAAGGTGATATAATCAAGGATTTCGAAAGGGTCAAATTTGACAGACAGATTGGTCTCGGTGTTTGGGATATACATTCGCCTGTTGTTCCTGAAATTTCAGATATGGAAAGTATTGTTAAAAGGGCTTTAAGGGTAATACCTAAAGAAAACTTCTGGCTAAATCCGGATTGCGGACTAAAAACACGAATATGGGAAGAGGTAATTCCATCTTTAAAAAATATAATGAAGCTCAAAGATAAATTGATAAACCTATACGGAGACTAAGAGGGGCTTGGTGTTCCTTTGGTTTCTCGCTATCTTTTAAAATGGATATTGCTATTGTTGATAACAACGATTCCTTCACATACATAATCGCTGATTACTTAAAGAAAATTAAATGTGCTCAAGTATCAATCATAGGTTACAACGCTTTGGAACCAAGGATGATGAATCACTACGATAAAATCGTAATATCACCGGGTCCTGGCCTACCCGATGAATTTCCCAAGGTTCACGAACTTATACGCCTTTATTACAAAAGTAAGCCTATACTGGGAGTCTGCTTAGGTTTTGAAGCGATAGCGACTTTTTTTGGATGCAAATTGATTAACCTTTCGTTTGTATATCACGGAGTAGCAAGGAGAGTGAAAATATTAGGGTATTCACGCTTATTTAAAGGCGTAAGAAAAAATTTTACAGTAGGATTGTATCATTCATGGGCCGTTAACAATAGAACAATATCAAAAGAACTTAGAGTTACTTCCATCTCTGAAGATGATATTATTATGTCATTAGAACATGTACACTTCCCTGTCTTTGGGGTACAGTTTCATCCAGAATCCTATATTACAGAAGATGGGCAAAAGATTTTTTCTAACTTTGTCGGATTGTAAAATATGCTTGATGACTTCATTAGTAAGGCCAATAACTTTGGAAAGAAGGGAATACCCTTTTTGTTTTTGTTAGATTTTGAAATGAGAAAACCATACATATGCAGACTAAGTGAAACTAAAAACAAAGGGATACTGTTTAAAGTCAGAAAAGAAACTAATTTCACAGCCCATTCAATTAGGAAATCTTTGGAAATCAAATGGAATGTCTATCCAGTATCCTTCAATAGGTACTTAGAAGCCTTTGAAATTATTATGGCAGAAATAAAAAAGGGGAATACATATTTACTCAATTTGACATTCCCTACCCTTGTAAAAACAAATTTGTCCCTATTAGATATATTTATCATCTCTAATGCACCATACAAATTATATTTTAAAGACAAATTTACGCTTTTCTCGCCTGAGTGTTTTGTTAAAACCTCATGTGGCTACATTTATGCCTATCCTATGAAAGGAACCATCGATGCCAACATTGCGAATGCAAAACATGTAATCCTAAATGACCCAAAAGAAGAGAGGGAACATAATACCGTAGTAGATTTATTAAGAAACGACCTTGCAATTGTGTCTAAAGAAGTAGAAGTAACGAAGTTCAGATTTGTTAGTGAAATATCAACTAATAAAGGAAAAATACTACAAGTAAGCTCAGAAATAAGAGGATTATTGTGCCGTGATTGGAGAAGCAGGATCGGAGATATATTGGTTAAACTATTACCTGCCGGCTCCATCAGTGGGGCACCCAAGAAAAAGACGATGGAAATAATAAAAAAAGCTGAAAAGATCGAAAGGGGCTACTATACTGGCATTTTTGGAATATTTAATGGAAAAGAATTGGAAAGTGCTGTAAATATTAGGTATGTTGAAAAGAAAAATGGAGATACATTTTTCAGAAGTGGTGGAGGTATAACATACCTTAGTGACCCTATAAAAGAGTACGAAGAGATGATAAAAAAGGTTTATTTGCCTAAATGAACAGCAGATTTGTTCTATTCGAGACCATAAGAGTGGAAAATTGTTTTGCTCTTAATTTGTCCTATCATCAGAAGAGATTGAATTACTCATATAAAGCCATTTTTAAAAAAGAGTGCCCTTTTAATCTTAGCGAACTGATAAGCATGCCTTCTATCTTTTCAAAAGGTACATACAAGCTTAGATTTCTGTATAACAGCGAGGAATATAAATTGGAAATTCTTCCATATAAACGAAGAATAATCAAGTCTCTAAAAATAGTTGACGGAGAGGAAGTGGATTACGCTTTTAAGTTCTTGAATAGAAAACCACTTGATAGGCTGTACAGTTTAAAAGGAGAACACGACGATATATTGATAATAAAAAATGGCTACATAACTGATACATCTACAGCCAACATCATATTCTTCGACGGGAGTAAATGGTTTACACCTTTTACCCCTTTGCTCAAAGGTACCTGCAGGGAAAAGTTGTTAGAAACTGGGAGAATTTTTGAAGCAGAGATAAAATTTAGCGATTTATATAAATTCAAAGGCTTTTGCCTCATAAATGCAATGAACTGTGGAGAGTTGCTACCCATAGATATTAAAAATATCTCTTAGTTCTTCAAATTCCTTTTTTGTGTACCAAAATCCATGTCGATTAAATACAAAGGTCACCCTTTTTGTGAAATGGTCTATTAACTCCTCATTTTTTTGATTCTTGTCTTCCATGAAGTAGTTATCCAAAGCAAACGCAAAACCTATACCCTCTTTACTGAATAGATAGTTAACAAGCAGGGCGTCGTTTATGCAACCAAGTCTATTTGGCACAACAACAATATTAAAGTCACTTTTTAATATCTTTGACAGATGATAATTTAAAAGACTTTTATCTAAAGGAGAACAAACTCCTCCCACGGTTTCAATAATTAAGTAATCATAACTTTCCATTTCTTCTATTTTTTCTAAAACACGATCCAAAGGAATCCTATCAAAGAGAGCCGCTGGTGCAACGGGTTCTCTTTCTTTCACAACAGAAAAAGCCTCTTTCTCGCTCAATCCTGATATTTCCCTTACTGTAAGCGCATCATTGTCTGTTGGATAGCCTGTCTGCACAGGCTTTACATAAGCTACCTTAAAGCCTGTTCCCTTAAGCTCTTTACACAACAAAGCCGAAAAGACAGTTTTCCCTACACCAGTATTTGTTCCAAAAATAATTATTCTTTTACTCACCTAAAACCTCCACAACGCTGTTAAATACAATGTCAACAAGCTCGTTAATCTGTTCTTCTGAAATCACATAAGGAGGCATAAAGTAAATCACGTCACCCAGATTTCTCAACAATGCCCCTCTTTTAAGTGCTTTTCTGTATATTTGAAAGCCAGTACGCTTTTTCCAATCAAAGGGTTCCTTTGTTTTTTTATCTTTAACAAGCTCGACAGCTGTTATAAAACCTACAGATCTTACTTCTCCGCAGTATTTATATTTTGCGAACCTTTCAATTGCTTTACTCTTTAGCATCTCTTGTTTGGGCTTATTCTTATTCAGTAAATCCTCTTCCTCGAATATATCCAGCACCTCAGAAGCCAGAGTACATCCAAGAGGATTTCCCGTATAGCTATGCGAGTGAAGAAAGGCCTTTAAAGATACATAATCCCCGTAGAAAGCCTCACAGATTTCGTCATTTGTCAGAACTACGGATAATGGCATATAGCCACCCGTCAAACCCTTTGAAAGACACATAAAATCAGGTGTAACTCCTGCGTGTTCACAGGCAAACATCTTTCCAGTTCTTCCAAAACCCACCGCTATCTCATCAGCTATAAGATGTATGTCAAGTTCTTTCGTCAAAGCCCTTAGTTTTTTTAAATAAACAGAGGGATACATTTTAAAACCACCAGCACAATTGACAATAGGTTCAATAAGAACGGCACTGACAGCATCTTTATTTTTGACTAAAGCTTCCTCCATAAAGCTAAAACATTCGACGTTGCAATTATCCCTTGTTTTGTCGAAGGGACACCTGAAGCAGTCTGGTCCTTTAACTTTTATATTTTCTATCATTATTTCTCTGTACATTTGACTGTAAAGCTCTTCACCACACACGGATAGAGCACCCAACGTTTCACCGTGATATCCACAGTCCAGATAGACAAACCTGTTTTTTATCCTGCCTTTATTCTTAAAATACCCAAAACTCATTTTCATGGCCACTTCTATGGCACTTGAGCCATTATCGGCAAAAAACACTTTACTTAGGCCCTTTGGTGTAATCCTCAAGAGCTTATCAACCAATTCTAATGCTGGCTCATGAACAAAGTTTGCAAATATTACATGTTCAAGTTTATCAACCTGTCTCTTTAGCGCCTCATTCAACCTCTTATTAGAATGACCCAGAATATTAACCCACCATGAGGATATTGCGTCTATATACCTATTACCTTTATCATCATACAGATAAATCCCCTCACCTTTCGTTATCTTTATCAAAGGATATTCTTCGTGATCCTTCATCTGGGTACACGGGTGCCAAATGGGATAACTTTTTGGATCGAACTCCATTGTTAACCTCCTAAAATAATAAACTTAACATCTTCTTGCAAATTATCAAAACTTTTTGTAAAATTCAATTAAATTTGTTAACTTTTGGATTGAATATGCTTAACAAATTGGTAGAGAAGGTAATAAACAAAGCCCCTTTAGGCGATATGGAGATTGATTTTCTAATCAATCACCCCAACACCAATGAACTATGCAAGGCTGCGTCGAGAATAAAAGAAAACTTCTTCGACAACAGGGTTGAATTTTGCTCAATAATCAATGCCAAAAGTGGAAGATGTCCAGAAGACTGTAAATTCTGTGCCCAATCAGTGCATTACAAAACAAACATCAAGGAGTATCCATTCATAGGCATTGAAGAGATAGAGCAAGAGGCCAAAAAGCTTAAATCAGGTGGTGTTAAAAGATTCTCAATAGTAACAAGTGGAAAATGCCCGACAAAAGACGATTTAACGAAAGTTGAAAATGCCGTAAGCAGAATAGCAGCATTGGGTCTAATACCCGATGCCTCACTCGGAATTTTAAACAAAGATGACCTTTTAAAACTTAAAAAAGCAGGTCTTAAGGGCCTTCACCACAATTTAGAAGTCTCCAAAAGCTTCTTTAAAAGCATCTGTACAACGCACACATATAAAGAGGACATAGAAACAATAAAAAACGCCTTACAAATAGGTTTCTATGTATGCAGCGGAGGTATATTTGGAGTAGGCGAAAACTGGAAACACAGGGTTGAGCTGGCATTAACACTAAGAGAACTTAATGTACACTCCGTACCTATCAACTTTCTCACGCCTATCAAGGGAACACCGCTTAAAAATAGACCCGTTTTGTCAGAAGAAGAAGCTCTAAGAATCGTTGTGCTATATAGGTTTCTTTTACCAGATAAACATATTAGAGTGTGTGGTGGAAGAAGTACAGTGTTTAAACCAGAAACCAAAAGAAAAATACTTCTGTGCGGCGCATCTGGATTAATGGTGGGAAATTACTTAACAACAGAAGGATTTGATGTGGGTTCCGATTTAAGAGACATAGGTGAATTGGGGCTAATTTTATCATGAGCTATAATGACATTTTCAAAGAGAAATTGGAAAAACTCAAAAAAGAAAATCTGCTGCGCTCTATCCTGCAAATAGAGGTAGGAGCAGAAAAGTACATAAATATAAATGGTAAAAGATGTTTAAATCTCTCATCAAACAATTACTTGGGTTTATCCAGAAACAGTAAGCTTATAGATGCAACAAAGCGTGCCGTCTTGAGATATGGTTGTTCGTCCTCTGCGTCCAGACTTGTTACGGGCAATTATTCCATCTACGATGAACTTGAGAAAAAATTAGCTGAATTCAAGAACTATGAAAAATGCTTAGTCTTGGGATGCGGCTATGTGGCAAATGTTTCCATAATACCTGCAATAACAGACAAAGAGTGGACTATATTTTCTGATGAACTTAACCATGCAAGTATAATAGACGGAGTGAGGTTATCTTCAGCACATCGCAGAATATATAGACACAACGACACAGACCATTTAGAGAAACTTCTAAAAGAGTGCCAAACTAAAGAAAAACTTATTATAACTGATACAGTTTTCAGTATGGACGGAGATGTAGCAAAACTTAAGGAAATAGCCGTACTTGCAAAGAGGTATAACGCTTTGGTTATGGTTGATGAGGCACATGCCACCGGTATATTCGGTAAAGGAAGAGGTATGGTGCATGAGTTAGGTTTAGAAAACGAGATTCATATAAACATGGGAACATTTAGTAAAGCGCTGGGTTCATATGGAGCTTATGTCTGTTCTTCGAAAATTGTGATAGATTACTTGATAAACAGAGCGCGTGGCTTTATCTATTCAACAAGCCTACCACCTTCCGTAATTGGTGCAAATTTGGAAGCAATAAAATTCGTTAAGGAGAATCCCGATATCTCTACATATTTGATAGATATTTCAAAAGTTGTGAGGAGAAATCTAAGAAACATCGGATTTGATACACTGAATTCACAAACGCAGATTATTCCAGTGATCATTGGGGATAGAAAAAAATTATTGAGAATCAGAGATTTTCTGATAGAAAAAGGCATTTATGCTGTAGCTATAAGACCTCCAACTGTTCCTCTAAAAACGGATAGACTTAGACTTTCTTTGCGTGCTGATTTAACAATGGATGAGATCGAATTTTTGATAAGCTCCTTTGAAAAAGTTTCAAAATATTTCTAACTTTTTGCTTCTGACAGGATTGGTTCGGCTAAGAATACCCAGGAAGCTCAAAGATGAGGAGTTTTCTCACCATTCTTGGACAATTTTGGATGTTTCCCACAAACTGTGTAAATTAGTGCAAACAACAAACGTCTCTATGAGCTTGTGGTGAAATGTCGTACAGTTTGACAACACAAAATAGTACAAAGATTAAAGTCAACCAAAATCTCCCCTTGGGTTATCTAAATTCTCCGAGGCCCTCCCCAATTTTGTGTAAGTACCCCTTTTCCTAAAACCATTATACATAATTTCACCTGATATATCCACTAAGCCTGTCTTTAAAAACAATGGAAAGCTGGGAGATAA